>NZ_JBFBBS010000027.1:0-100084 GCF_040682835.1 Streptomyces sp. NPDC051104
CGATCCGGTGGAAGCCAGCGCTGCAAGCATTCGACATCACCTTCGACGGACGACTCTCGGCCGCCCGCCGCTAGAACCCGACAACCGAGTTACACACTGGCTGGACACACCCCTGCCGGGCAGGCTCCGTGCGGGCGCCCAAGCTGGATCGGCGGAAGATCAAGCCGTGGACACGGGACCGGGTGATCGCCGTCCGGGATGGACTCCCGAGCCAGTACGCGACGGTCGTCGACGTCGGCGCCGGGTGCGGTCTACGGCAGGGCGAGATCTTCGGGCTTGCCGTTGACGAAGTTGACTTCGTCGAAGGAGTGGTGCACGTCGTGCGGCAGGTCAAGCTGGTGGGCCCGCAGATGGTGTTCGCCCCGCCCAAGGGCGGCAAGCTGCGAGACGTGCCGCTGCCCAATGTGGTGTCCGATGCGCTCGCCGCTCACATCACCCGCCGGCCCCCCATCGACGTCACTCTGCCGTGGAAGACCCCGGACGGGCCGCCCGTCACCGCGAAGTTGCTGTTCTACTCGCGGGAGCGCAAGGCGCTGAACAGGAACTACTTCAACATGTACCTGTGGAAGCCTGCTCTGATCGCTGCCGGCGTCATTCCGGACCGGGCGCCGGGGGAGCGGTTCAAGCCGTCGCGTGAGCACGGCATGCACGCCTTGCGGCACTACTACGCGTCGGTGCTGCTGGACTCCGGAGAGAACATCAAGGCCCTGGCCGAGGACCTCGGTCACTCCGACCCAGGATTCACGCTCCGGACGTACACGCACCTCATGCCGAACAGTCAGGACCGGGCTCGCAGGGCCATCGACGCCGCATTCGGCGTACCCGACGCGGACGACGGTCCTGGTGAGGGCGACGTGCTGTCGTAAGCGGCGGCGGGGCCGGAAACAGGCCGTCGGCCGTGCCCTTCCACGCAGGAAGAGCACGGCCGACGGCCCACAGACGGCCCAGGGGAGCGGTTACCCACTCTGACCTGGGGTCGATATCACACGTCGAAGTAGAGCTCGAACTCGTGCGGGTGCGGACGCAGCTGGAGCGGGGCGATCTCGTTGGTGCGCTTGAAGTCGATCCACGTCTCGATCAGGTCCGGCGTGAAGACGTCGCCCTGGAGGAGGAACTCGTGGTCGGCCTCGAGCGAGTCGAGGACGGCCGGGAGGGAGGTCGGGACCTGGGCCACGTTCGCGTGCTCCTCGGGAGCCAGCTCGTAGAGGTCCTTGTCGATCGGCTCGGCCGGCTCGATCTTGTTCTTGATGCCGTCCAGACCCGCGAGGAGCAGGGCCGAGAAGGCCAGGTACGGGTTGCCGGAGGAGTCGGGCGCGCGGAACTCGACGCGCTTGGCCTTCGGGTTGGAGCCCGTGATCGGGATGCGCATGGCCGCGGAGCGGTTGCGCTGCGAGTACACCAGGTTGATCGGAGCCTCGAAGCCCGGCACCAGGCGGTGGTACGAGTTCACCGTCGGGTTGGTGAAGGCCAGCAGCGACGGGGCGTGCTTGAGGATGCCGCCGATGTAGTAGCGGGCGGTGTCCGACAGGCCCGCGTAACCGGCCTCGTCGTAGAACAGCGGGTCGCCGTTGCTCCACAGGGACTGGTGCACGTGCATGCCCGAGCCGTTGTCACCGAAGATCGGCTTCGGCATGAAGGTCGCGGTCTTGCCGTTGCGCCAGGCCACGTTCTTCACGATGTACTTGAACAGCTGCAGGTCGTCCGCGGCGGCGAGCAGCGTGTTGAACTTGTAGTTGATCTCGGCCTGGCCGGCGGTGCCCACCTCGTGGTGCTGGCGCTCGACCTTCAGGCCGGCCTTCTCCAGCTCCAGGGAGATCTCGGCGCGCAGGTCGGCGAAGTGGTCGACCGGCGGGACCGGGAAGTAGCCGCCCTTGTAGCGGACCTTGTAACCACGGTTGTCCTCGAGGGCGCCGGTGTTCCAGGCGCCCGCCTCGGAGTCGATGTGGTAGAAGGACTCGTTCGCGCTGGTGGCGAAGCGGACGCTGTCGAAGACGTAGAACTCGGCCTCGGGACCGAAGTACGCCGTGTCGGCGATCCCGGTGGAGGCGAGATAGGCCTCGGCCTTCTTCGCCACGTTCCGCGGGTCACGGGAGTACTGCTCGCCCGTGATCGGGTCGTGGATGAAGAAGTTGATGTTGAGCGTCTTGTCCCGGCGGAACGGGTCGACACGTGCGGTCGACAGGTCGGCGCGCAGCGCCATGTCGGACTCGTGAATGGCCTGGAAGCCACGGATCGAGGATCCGTCGAAGGCGAGCTCGTCGTCCGGGTCGAACGCCTCAACCGGCACCGTGAAGTGCTGCATCACGCCCGGCAGGTCGCAGAAGCGGACGTCGATGAACTTGACGTCCTCGTCCGCGATGAACTTCTTGGCCTCGTCGGCGTTCTGGAACATCCAGCTCCTCCTACTCCCGACCGTCCGTGCCGGGGTGGTAGTTCGTTCGTGCGGCCAGTGCGGTGGCACACGCTGCAGCCGACCATAGGGACGGGCGGTTTCTCAGGCGTGACCCGTTTGTTTCTCCCAGGTTAACCAGCTCGCGCCCGAGTGACCCCGGACCCCGGCCCGCCAAATCGGGAGCGATACCGTGGACGGGTGGACAACAGGCAAGCAATCGGATCGTGGCTCTCCGGTCCCCGCGCGGCCATGGAAGAAGCCGGGGCGGACCTCGGATACCGCGGGGAGCAGCTCGGTCTGCCGGAGCAGGGGCCGGGCTCGATCGCCCGCCCGGGCCGGCGCCTCGGCGCCCTCGCCGTCGACTGGGGCCTGTGCGTCTTGATCGCATACGGTTTGATCACCCACGGCTACAAGCCGGCCACGAGCAACTGGGCGCTGCTCGTCTTCTTCGTGCTCGGCATCCTCACGGTCGGCACGATCGGCTTCACTCCCGGCAAGCGCCTCTTCGGCCTGCGGGTGGTGGCCCTGGGCATGGGCCGGGTGTCGCCCCTGCGCGTGGTGCTCCGCACACTCCTGCTGTGCCTGGCCATTCCGCCGCTGATCTGGGACCGGGACGGCAGGGGGCTGCACGACCGGGTGGCGGGGACGGTCGAGGTCAGGACCTGAGGTTCCTGCTGGGCCCGAAAACGCCGATCGGCCGTCCGGGACATGACGTCTCAGGACGGCCGATCGACGCGGTCTCGGCTTGTCGGCTCATCGGCCCTTCGGGCCACCTCGCGGCATCCGCATCCCCTTCGGCAGGGGGCCCTTCGGCAGCGGCATGTTGCTCATCAGATCACCGAGGGCCCGCAGCCGGTCGTTCGTGGCGGTCACCTGCGGACCGGTGAGCACCCGCGGGAACTTCAGCATCGTCGTGCGCAGCTTCTTCAGCTCGACCTGACCCTCACCGGTGCCCACGACCACGTCGTGCACCGGCACGTCCGCGACGATGCGCGCCATCTTCTTCTTCTCGGCGGCGAGCAGGCCCTTGACCCGGTTCGGGTTGCCCTCGGCGACCAGGACGATGCCGGCCTTACCGACCGCGCGGTGCACCACGTCCTGGTTGCGGTTCATCGCGACCGCCGGGGTGGTGGTCCAGCCGCGGCCGATGTTGTCCAGGACCGCCGCTGCGGCGCCCGGCTGGCCCTCCATCTGGCCGAAGGCGGCGCGCTCGGCCCGGCGTCCGAAGACGATCGCCATCGCGAGGAAGGCGAGCAGGAGGCCCAGAATGCCGAGATAGATGGGGTGGCCGATCAAGAAACCGATCGCGAGGAAGACACCGAAGGTGATGATTCCGACAGCCGCGAGTACAAGACCGATCTTCGGATCGGCCTTGCGGGTCATCTTGTAGGTCAGGGCGATCTGCTTCAGTCGCCCGGCGTTCGCAGCGTCCGCTGCAGGTTCCTTCCTCGCCATGCCACGCAGTCTACGTGGCCCGGGAAGCGGCTACGACGGCAGTGCCGGGTGGAGCGGGTGCGGAGCGGTGGGGACGCTCCGGTGCGCCGGGGAGGCGCCGTGTGGCGGCCGTGAGCGGGACCGCGTGGCTGTCGCCGGCGGGGCGCCGCGGCCTGGACCGGCTGTTACGAGCGGGACGCCGCGGCATCGAGGACGCGCTCGGCCTCGACCCGGTCCTTGGCGCGGCGGCGGTCCTCCAGGACGGAGGTCCAGGCGTTGCGACGGGCGGTCCGCTGGCCGCCGCTCATGAGCAGCGACTCGATGGCACGGAGTGCATCGGTGAACGACGGGATCGCGTTGGCACGTACGGGTGCGGCCTGCATGGTGGAGGTCCCCCCTCGGGTCGGCGGCTAGGGGCGTGGGTGCTACCGGGCGTAAAGCCAGGCTCACTGATTGGTGTTACCAGGACGTGACCGACCGGTCAAACGCCAATGAAGCCTTGCTGCGCAGTGCGAGAAGCCGGACGCGGCCCCGACGGTGCCCGCTATCTGCGGGGACGGTCGGGACCGCGTCAATCGGCCACTACCCGGCGGTAGCCGCTTGTGTGCGGATTCACACACGGGAAGTGGCACGGGGTGCCAGGATCAGGGTGACGGCCGGGTCAGACGGCCTGTGCGGCGACGTATGTGCCGCCCTGCCGCGGAGCATCTGCCTGACGCTGCTCGATGGCCATCCGGTAGAGCCGCCCGGCGCGGTACGAGGAGCGCACGAGCGGACCGGACATGACGCCGGAGAAGCCGATCTGCTCGGCCTCCTCCTTCAGCTCCACGAACTCCTGCGGCTTCACCCAGCGCTCCACGGGGTGGTGGCGGACGCTGGGACGCAGGTACTGGGTGATGGTGACCAGTTCGCAGCCGGCGTCGTGCAGGTGGCGCAGCGCCTCGCTGACCTCCTCGGGGGTCTCGCCCATGCCGAGGATCAGGTTCGACTTCGTCACCAGGCCGTAGTCGCGGGCCGCGGTGATCACCTTGAGGGAGCGCTCGTAGCGGAAGCCGGGGCGGATGCGCTTGAAGATCCGCGGGACGGTCTCGATGTTGTGGGCGAAGACCTCGGGACGGGAGGAGAAGACCTCCTCGAGCTGCTCCGGGACCGCGTTGAAGTCGGGGGCGAGGAGCTCGACCTTCGTACGGCCGCCCTCGCGCTGCGCCGTCTGCTGGTGGATCTGCCGCACGGTCTCGGCGTACAGCCAGGCGCCGCCGTCCTCCAGGTCGTCGCGGGCGACGCCGGTGATGGTGGCGTAGTTCAGGTCCATGGTGACCACGGACTCACCGACGCGGCGCGGTTCGTCGCGGTCGAGGGCCTCGGGCTTGCCGGTGTCGATCTGGCAGAAGTCGCAGCGGCGCGTGCACTGGTCGCCGCCGATGAGGAAGGTGGCCTCGCGGTCCTCCCAGCACTCGTAGATGTTCGGGCAGCCGGCTTCCTGGCAGACCGTGTGCAGGCCCTCGCTCTTCACGAGGTTCTGCATCTTCGTGTACTCGGGACCCATTTTCGCCCGGGTCTTGATCCACTCGGGCTTGCGCTCGATGGGGGTCTGGCTGTTGCGGACCTCCAGGCGCAGCAACTTGCGTCCGTCGGGTGCGACTGCGGACACATCGGCTCCCTGTAGCTTCGATTCTTCGGCGTACACCAGGGTACGCCCGTGGTTGTCTGCCCCCGTGTCGAGGCCAACCTGGGGGCACCTTGGGGTGCATTCCCTGCCGGGGTGCACGGGATTCGTTTCGCCCCCGGCGGTCCCTCACGCCGACGCCCGCTCGACCTCCCGCGGCATCAGCTCCGCGTTCTCCAGCACGTCCCGCAGGTGCCGCTCCACCACCGGCAGCACCTCCTCGATCGTCACGTCCCGGCCCAGCTCGTTGGCCAGGGACGTGACCCCCGCGTCCCGGATCCCGCACGGGATGATCTTGTCGAACCACGCGTTGTCCGGGTTCACGTTCAGCGCGAAGCCGTGCATCGTGACACCCTTGGCGACGCGGATGCCGATCGCCGCGATCTTGCGGTCCTCCCGCCGCTGCCCCGCGTTGGACGGCGCGTACTCCGGGCCGTTCAGCCGCGGGTCGAACTCCTCGTCGTGCAGGCGCGGGTCGAAGTCCAGGGAGAGACCGCCCAGGGAGGGGCGCTGGTCGACCGGGTCCCCGAGGACCCACACCCCGCTTCGGCCCTCCACCCGCGTGGTCTCCAGGCCGAACTCCGCACACGTGCGGATCAGGGCCTCCTCCAGACGCCGTACATGGGCCACCACGTCCACCGGGCGCGGGAGCTTCTGGATCGGGTAGCCCACCAGCTGACCCGGGCCGTGCCAGGTGATCTTGCCGCCGCGGTCCACGTCGATGACCGGCGTGCCGTCCAGGGGCCGCTCCTCGGGCGCCGTGCGCCGGCCCGCCGTGTAGACCGGAGGGTGCTCCAGGAGGAGGCAGGTGTCCGGGATCTCGTCCGCGAAGCGGGCGGCGTGCACCCGGCGCTGCTCGTCCCACGCCTCCTGGTAGTCGACGGCATCGGCCCCGAACCCCATACGGACGAACCGCAACTCACTCACGGCAAGCGCCTCCCTAGAAGCCTCGTAAGGCGCGAAACGCGCCCACGCCACTGTACGTCCGGCCCGGAGGAAGGGTGCCGCCCGGGCCGCCGTCAGCTCGACCCAGCAATCCTCACACGATCGGATGAATGGGTACCGAAGACTGCGATCGTCTGCTCACTCTCCGCTACATTCACGCCGTCCACCAGGCCAAAGGGCTGCTCACAGACGATTTCAGTGGCAGGCAGGAGACCGCACCGCAGATGACGGAACGACCCGCGCAGCGCACCCCCAACCGACAGCTCGCCGCGCTCATCGCAGAAGCGGGGTTCTCCAACGCAGGTCTCGCCCGTCGCGTCGACCAGCTGGGCCTCGAACACGGGCTTGATCTGAGATACGACAAGACGTCCGTGACGCGCTGGCTGCGCGGGCAGCAGCCGCGCGGCACCACCCCGGCGCTGATCGCAGAGGTGTTCACCCGCAGGCTCGGACGCCGGCTCACCGCCCAGGACCTCGGGCTCGACGCCTGCGCCCCGGTGTACGCGGGGCTGGAGTTCGCCGCCACCCCGGAGGAGGCCGTCGACATCGTCAGCGGCCTGTGGCGCAAGGACTCCGGCAGCCACGCCGAGCTCCGGAAGATCGCGTTCACGCCGGCCGGGCTCGTCGTCCCCAGCCGCGACTGGCTGATCGGGCGCCCGGACGACAAGGTCGCCCGAGGGGAGAGCGCCCCCCGCGTCCCCGCCCAGGGCCGCCCCGCCCTGCCCCGGCAGCGCGGCCAGTCCGAGCGCGGCCCCGGCCAGAAGGTCACCGGCGGAGACATCGCCGCCCTGCGCTCGGTCGGCGAGCTGTTCCGCGCCCTCGACAACGCGTACGGCGGCGGCCACGCCCGCCAGGCCCTCGTGCGCTACCTCGAACACGAGGCCGAGCCGATGCTCCGCGGCACCTACGGCGAGCAGACCGGCCGCCGGCTGTTCGGGGCCGCCGCCGATCTGACCCGGCTCGCCGGCTGGACGTCGTACGACATCGGCGCGCACGGCCTCGCCCAGCGCTACTTCGTCCAGGCGCTCCGGCTCGCCCAGGCCGCCGGGGATCGGATGTACGGGGCGTACGTGCTGGTCACGATGAGCCGCCAGGCCGTCTACCTCGGCCACGGCCGTGAAGCCGTGCAGCTCGCGCGTGTGGCACAGCAGGGTGTCGGCACCTCGGCGCCGCCCGTCGTGCAGGCGCTGCTGCACGCCGTGGAGGCGCGCGGGCACGGCGTGCTCGGCGAGGTGCGCGCCTGTACGTCCTCCCTCGTACGGGCCGAGCGTGCGCTGGAGTCCGCCCGGCCCGGCGACGAGGCCCCGTACTGGGCGCGGTTCTTCGACGAGGCGCAGCTCGCCGACGAGTTCGGGCACTGCCACCGGGACCTCCAGCAGTACCGGGCCGCCATCCAGCACGCCGAGCGTTCGCTGCAGCTGCGGGCGCCCGGCTACGCCCGCAGCCGGCTGTTCTGCCGGGTGGTGCTCGCCACGGCGCGGCTCGGCCTCGGCGAGCTGGACCAGGCGTGCCAGCTCGCCGCCGAGGCCGCGGGGCAGGCGGCGGAGATGCGGTCGGTGCGGGCGACGGAGTACGTACGGGACTTCGAGCGCCGCCTGGAGCCGTACAAGGACGCCGCCCCCGTGCGCGGCTACCGCGACAAGGTCGCCGCCCTGCACTGACCCCCCGGGGGCCCGCTCAGGCCGCCGTCGGCAGCGGGTCCGCCAGCTTGGTCGGACCCGTGCCCAGGTCCGCCAGGACCGCGGAGGCGGCCCGGTGGCCCGAGTGCAGTGCCCCCTGCACCGTGCCCGTGTCCCGGTGGTCGCCGCACACGTACAGACCGGCCAGCAGCCGCACCGGCCGGCGTACGTCGTGCGGCGGCCGCATCACCGGGACGGCCCGCGCGGTGTGGTGTACGGCTAGCGTCTCCCACCGCGTGGTCGAGGTGCCGTACAGACGGGTCAGATGGACGCGTACCGCGCCGTCGACGTCCTCCGGCGGCGCGCCGAGGACGGTGGAGGAGACCAGGGGCCGGCCCGCGGGCGCCCGGGACGGGTCCACCAGGCTGACCACCGCCGTGTGCGCCACCGGGCCGTCGCGGTCCGCGTCGAGCAGCAGTGACGCGCCGGTCGGCGGCGGCTCGTCCATGGTGTGGTGGACGACCGTGACGGGGTGGAAGTCGGGCACGCGCAGCCCGGGCAGCAACTCGGCGGCGGCATGGGCGTCGGTGGCCAACAGCACGGCGCGGCAGCGGAATTCTCCGTGCTCGGCGGTGGTGACCGAGGTGGTGGAGATCGAGGTGGCGCGCACGCCCGTGTGCACCGTGCCCGGCGGCAGCGCCTGAGCCAGCAGTTCGGGCAGCACCTCGGCGCCGCCCTCCGGCAGGCACAGCCGGCCGCTCGCGAAGGCGCGCAGCGCGAGGTCGGCGGCGCGGCTCGACATGCCGAGCTCGGGGTCGCACAACAGCGCGGCGAGCAGCGGACGCAGAAAGCCCTCGACCGTACGGGCGGGCAGCCCACGGGCCGCGAGCGCGCGCCCGGCGGGCAACTCGGGCCGCGCCAGCAGCCGTTCCACCGGGGTCGCCGCCATCCGGGCCAGTGCCGCGTTGAGCCGCGCCTGGTCCACGGCACCGCCGAGCGGGGCAGGAGATCCCGCCGCCCTCGGCCGGACGGCCCGCACGCCGGCCGTTCCGCCCCCCGAGCGGGGCGCACCGGCGAGAGCGCGCACGACGTTGAGCGCTCCCCGTGCGCCCCCTGCCACCGGGGGAGCGCCCGCGCGCCGGTGGCGGCCGCCGCTGTGCACCAGGACGCCGGGCGCGAAGGGCCGCAGGACGAGCGCGTCGAGCCCGGGAGTCAGGCCCAGTTCGGGATACGACGTGGACAGGAGCTGTCCGACGCGGTCGAGCCGGAAGCCGTCGACCTTCTCGGTCGACATCCGGCCGCCCACACCATGGGCGGCCTCCAGGACGGTGGTACTCACTCCTGCGCTGGTCAGCCGGTGGGCCGCCGCGAGGCCCGCCACCCCGGCCCCCACGATGACGACGTCCGCCTGATACACGGGCTTCAACACGTGCCCCTCCTCGAGGTTGCGCGGTCGGCGAAGACGTCATGCCCGCGACCGGCTTCAGGAATACCCGAGTTCTGCTCGAGGGTAGGGCCGCGCACGGTCAAGTGAAGTCGCGCATCAACAGAGCACGGTCGCACAGCGGTCGCATGTGGTCGAACACGAAAGGTTCCGCCCGCCGGCGTGCCGTCCGGTCACTGCCGGAGCGCCGCCCGCAACGCGTCCTCGATCTCGGGGAACGTGAACGAGAACCCGGACTCCAGCAGCCGCTTGGGCACCACCCGTGCGCTGCCGAGCACATCCCCGGCCATCTCGCCGAGCGCGAGCCGCAGTGCCGGCGCGGGCACGGAGAAGAGCGTCGGCCGGTGCAGCACCCGCCCCATCACCGCCGTGATCTCACTGTTCGTCAGCGGCTCGGGAGCCGTCAGGTTGAACGGCCCGGACAGCCCGTCCGTGCCCAGGAGATGACGGATCGCCGCCACCTCGTCGTACAGCGAGATGAACGACCAGTACTGGCGCCCGTCTCCCATCCGCCCGCCGAGCCCCGCCCGGAAGAGCGGGAACAGCCGGCCCCAGGCGCCGCCTTCACGCGCCACCACCAGTCCCGTGCGCAGGAACACCGTCCGCACGCCCGCCTCCCGCGCGGGATCCGTCGCCTCCTCCCACTCCACGCACATCCGGGACAGGAAGCCGTCCCCGGGCGGGGCCTCCTCGTCGACCACCCGGTCCCCGGTCTCGCCGTAGTAGCCGATCGCGCTCGCGTTCACCAGGACGCGCGGCGGTTCGGGCAGGGAGGCGACGGCCTCCGCCAGAGCCGCCGTGCCGAGCACCCTGCTGTCCCGCAGCGTCTTCTTGTACGCGTCCGTCCAGCGGTGGCCGCCGACACCGGCCCCGGCGAGGTTGACCACCGCGTCGCACCCGGCCAGTCCGGCCGTGTCGACGTAACTCCCCTCCGGATCCCAGCAGACCTCGTCCTCGTCCCGGGCGGCGCGACGCACCAGGCGCACCACCTCGTGCCCCTCCGCGACCAGTGACCGGATCAGGGCACTGCCGATGAGACCGGACGCACCGGCCACGGCGATCCTTGAAAGTTCCATGAATCCATCCTGCCCGTCGCCGTCCAAAACTCCGGTCAGGACATGCGTACCCCGCCGTACAGTGACCTTCATGCCCGCTGCGTACATACGGCTCGCCATCCCCGACGACGAGGAGGCGCTCGGCCGGCTCGACCGGGAGACCTGGTCCCCGCTGCACGCCGTCCAGCCCCGCCCCCAGCCGCCGTACGAGCCCTTCTACAACGAGCGGTTCGGGCCGCGGGACCACCTCGTCGCGGAACTCGACGGCACCCTCGTCGGCTACGTCCGGCTCGGGTTCCCGACCTCACTCACGTGCAACTCCCACGTCCGGCAGATCCAGGGCCTGGCCGTCGCCGAGCAGGCTCGCGGCGCAGGCGTCGGCCGGGCGTTGCTGCGGGCCGCCCAGGACGAGGCCCGCCGCCGCGGCGCCCACCGCATCACCCTGCGCGTCCTCGGCCACAACACCCCCGCCCGCAAGCTCTACGAGTCCGAGGGCTTCGTGGTGGAGGGCGTCCTGCCCGAGGAGTTCCTGATCGAGGGCGAGTACGTCGACGACGTGCTCATGGGCCGCTTTCTGTGACACCCGCGGGCTCAGGGGTCCTTGCACTGTGCCCGCCCGGGTGGCGCGGCCTGGCACCGCACCTCGCCGCGTTGTCGGGTCACCCGCGTACGCCCAGTACGCGGGCGACCCTCCGCCTTGCGATGCACGGCACCGGACCACGCGACCTCATCGGGTGCTCATAGTGCAAGGACCCCTCAGGACGTGACGAGCTCGCCCGTGTCCACGGGTGTCGTGGCGTTCGCCGCCCGCTGGGCGTCGCCCGCCACCTCGTCCGCCGTCAGGACGTACCCCGTCTCCTGGTCGGAGGTGGACCGGGCGAACACCACGCCGTACACCTCGCCGTCGGTGGTGAGCAGCGGGCCGCCGGAGTTGCCGGGCAGGACCGTGGAGCGGATGGAGTAGATCTCCCGCGTGACGGTGTCCGTGCTGTAGATGTTCTGACCCGTCGCCTGGATCTTGTTCGCGACCGTGGCGGCCCGCAGCGTCAGGTCGCCGTCCTGCGGATAGCCCGCGACCACGGCCGCGTCACCGCGCTTGGCGTCGTCGTCGAAGCGCAGCACCGGCGCCCGCAGATCCGGCACGTACAGCACGGCCACGTCCCGGTCGGGGTCGAAGAGCACCACCCGGGCGGCGTACGCCGGACCGACGCCGCCGACGCGCACGCTCGGGTGGTCGATGCCGGCCACCACGTGGGCGTTGGTCATCACATGCCGCGCCGCGTACACGAACCCGCTGCCCTCGCGGCCCTGCAGGCCCGAGGCGCCCTCGATCTTGACCGTGCTGAGCTTGGCGGCGTTCGTCGCGCTCGGCGTGACGTTGTCCCCGGAGGGCTTGGCCACCCCCGCCGTCGGCTCGTTCTCGAAGGGGTTGAAGACCTGTGGGAAGCCGGCCTGGGTGAGCGCGGAGGTGGCGCGCGAGAACCAGGTGGGGGTGGTGTCCGGCATCACGTTCTGCACGGCGCCCAGCAGCCGTGAGTCCCGGATCGCCTCCGTGACCAGTGGCGAGGAGGAGGCGCCGAGGACGCTCGCGGCCACCCACGCCACGATCAGCACCGACAGCGAGTTCGCCGCCGCCCCGCCGATCCCGTCGGCCACCCTGAGCGGCCCGTGGTCAAGCTCGCGCCGCAGCTTCAGCGCGAGCCGGCCCGCCAGTTCGTGGCCGATCGCCGCCGGGACCAGCACCGTGAACACCGCCGTCACCGTGGCCGCGGTCGTCCCCCGCGTCACCAGATGCATCACCCAGGGCAGGATCCACACGCCGACGACGGCGCCGCCCACGAAACCGGCCAGGGAGACACAGCCGGCCACCAGTCCCCGCCGGTAGCCGGACGCCGCGTAGGCCAGGATGACCAGCATCAGAAGGATGTCGAGCAGGTCCACGAAGCCGCCTTTCTCTTGGACCCCTTAGTACGCGCAGCGGGGTCCCGGTGATCAGCCCCACGCACGCGGCGCGCGGAATCGGCCCGCGCGCCGACCTGCGCTGCACCACCCGGGGGACAACCTCCGGACCGCCGGCCGGCGTGTGATTGCCCGGGCGACCCGCGCGGCGCGCACTGGTGAAAACGTCCTGGACCGGGACGATGGTTCCACCGGGTGGCACACCACACATCGCGGACGCGACGGAGGGGATGGACAGTGGGTCCATGCGTGTCTTCCGAAGAGCACGAAGGGGCAGGAAAAGACGCCCGCTCCGTTCGCTCCGTTCGGTGCGGATCTCGAGCGTCGTCCTGCTGCTGGTCGGCTGTACGCCCACCGCTGGTGCCGCGCTGCTGATCGGGACGTTGAGTGCCGAAACCCCGGTCGAGGTACGCCGCCCGCGGCCGGTCGGCGCCCGCTCCGCCGTCCTGCACACGGCGCCCAGGCCGCGCATCCTGCCGAGGTCCGCCTGGGCGCAGGCGGAGGAAGGCGCCGGGAGCCGGCCGGCGCCGCGCTACGACGACAAGGTCGTCGCCGTCTTCGTGCACCACACCGCCTCGCCGAACCAGTACGACTGCGCCGACACACCCCGCATCATCCGAGCGCTGTACGCGGGCCAGATCGGCAACCGCCGCTGGGACGACATCGGCTACAACTTCCTGGTCGACCGCTGCGGCGCGATCTACGAGGGCCGCTCGGGCGGCGCCGAACGCCCCGTCACCGGCGCCCACACCCAGGGCTTCAACCACCGCACCTCGGGCATCGCCGCCATCGGCACCTTCTCCCAGGGCGTGTCCGTGCCCAGGGCGATGACCGACGCGATCGCCGCCCTGGCCGCATGGAAGCTGGGCCTCGCGGACATCGACCCGCGCGGCAAGGTCAAGCTGGTCTCCAGCAACGGCCAGAGCCGGTACCGGGAGGGCAAGAGCGCCCTCCTGCCCGCCCTCGCCGGCCACAACGACGGCTATATGACCAACTGCCCCGGCGCGGCCCTCACCGCCCTGCTCCCGTCGATCAGACAGACAGCGGCCCACCTCCAGGGCAGGAAGTGAGGGCCCGTCATGGCCCCGTGCCCCGGTTCGCCCGCCGCGGTCCACAGCGACGCCACAGGTCGTCCGCAGGGTCCTGAGAACCTGGCGGCCTACGGTTCCGGCAACAGCCGAACCGGGGGTGTGGATCATGAGCAGCAGCAGTACGGAGACGAAGAGGACGAGCACCTGGGCGGGGGCCGCGCGCAACCCGTGGACGGTGCTCTGCGCGGTCGCCGCGGTCGTCCTCGGCCCGGCCGCGGCCGCGGCGTCCGCCCTCGACCAGGCCAACAAGGCGCCGCTCCACCACGCGGCGAACCCCGGCCGGGCGCCGCACCCCCACCTCCCGGGCGCCGGCCAGGCACAGGCCTACCTGCCCTCGGAGGCCACCCGCCGACGCGCGGCATAGCCTCAGGCCCGGAAACGGTCCCACAGTCCCGGGTAGCGCTCGGCCAGCACGGACTCGTTCTCCAGGTCGAACGGCGTGCCCTCCGGCTCCGCGGGCGCGGGCGGGATGCCCAGGTCGGGTGTCTCGGTGCCGGTGAGCTGTTCGTACGCCTCGTCCGCCGCGTAGCCGAGTTCCTCTCCGTCGCCGTCGATCTCCTCGTCGAACTCCCCCAGCAGGTCGGCGAGCGAGTCGGGATCGTGCAGGGCGCCCTCAAAGACATGCCGGCCCTGGCCGATCAGCCAGCACCGGAAGGAGTCGAACGCGTCGTCGCTGGCCCCGTCGAGCAGCACCCAGGCGGCACCCCACAGGTCCCAGCGGTAGGAGCGGTTGAACCGGGACTCGAAGTGCCGGGCGAAGTCCACGACCGACTCCGGGTCCAGTTGCAGCAGCCGCTCGACGAGCACGTCGGCCTGTTCCTCGGGGTCGCCCTCGGCGGCCTCGCGGCTGGCGTCCACCAGCTCCCAGAACTCCATCTCGTCCATCACGGGACCAGCATCGGCCTTCGGCGCAACGGGCGCACGCGGAGTGCGCCGGGACGTCAGGTGGCGTAGAGCCCCGCGAGCCGCCGAGCGTCGCTCGCGAAACGCGCGCGCAACCCCTCGGGCGACAGCACCTCGACCTCCGGGCCGAGCGCCGTGAGCTGGGTGTGCGCGACCTCCTCGGACTCCACCGGCAGGGTCGCCGTCACCCGGCCGCGCTCGTCCGGGGCGCCCGCGTCCCGCAGCGCCTCCCGAGCCGCGGCGTGGCCGACGGCGTACGGCAGTCTTCTCACCCCGTCCTCGGACAGCCGCACCACGACCTCGGCCCGCAGGATGGACCGCGCGAACTGCTCGGCGCGCTCCGCCCAGAAGGCGGGCAGGTCGAACTCCTCGTCGCGGGCGAACCGTTCCCCGCCCACGTCCACGGCCGTGAAGCGGTCGATGCGGTACACCCGGAAGGAGCCGTGCCCCGCGTCCCGTGCGGGGCGCCCCCGCGGCTCGCCGACCCGCGCGCACAGGTACCAGACGCCCGCCTTCAGCACGAGCCCGTAGGGCTCCAGTTCGCGCTCCACCACGTCCTCGCCGCGCCGGTAGCGCGCGGTGACCGGCCGGTCGTCCCACACGGCGTCCGCGACCGCCGGGAGCAGGGCGGGTGTCTCGGGCTCCTTGAACCAGTCGGGCGCGTCCAGGTGGAACCGCTGCGCCGCCGTGCGCGGGGCGTCGCGCAGCGAGGGGAGGAGGGCCGCCGACACCTTCAGACGGGCCGCCGAGGCCGCGTCCTGAAGACCCATCTCACGCAGCGCGCCGGGCACGCCGCTCAGGAACAGCGCCTCGGCCTCGCTGCGGGCGAGACCGGTCAGCCGGGTGCGGTACCCGCCGACCAGGCGGTAGCCGCCGATCCGCCCCCGGTCCGCGTGCACCGGGATCCCCGCCTCCGACAGCGCCTGAGCGTCCCGGGTGACGGTCCGCTCGGACACCTCCAGCTCCTTCGCCAGCTCGGCGGCGGTCATGGAGGGCCGGGCCTGGAGCAGCAGCACCATTTTGATCAGACGGGCGGCACGCATGGGTTCATCATGCCGGGGGCCACCGACAGAGAAGGGGTACGGCGAGACCGCCGTACCCCTTCACCCGGTCGCGCGGCGCGGCACCGCACCTCGCCGCGTTGCCGGAGAGCCCTAGTAGCTCAACTGCTAGGGCTCTCCGGCGCCTTGCGATGCACGGCACCGGACCACGCGACCTCATCGGGCGCTCATAGAGCAAGGACCCCTTACAGGCCGTACTTCTCCCGGGCCTCCTTCACGGCCGTCGCCCTGACCTCGCCGCGCCCCGCGAGCTGGGCGAGGGCCGCGACCACGATCGACTCGGCGTCGACGCCGAAGTGGCGGCGGGCCGCCTCACGGGTGTCCGAGAGGCCGAAGCCGTCGGCGCCCAGCGAGGACCAGTCCTGCTCCACCCACTGCGCGATCTGGTCCGGGACCTGGCGCATGTAGTCGGAGACGGCCAGCACCGGGCCCTCGGCGCCCTGGAGCACCTGGCGCACGTACGGCACCCGCTCCTCGCCGCGCAGCAGGGCCGCGTCGGCCTCCATGGCGTCGCGCCGCAGCTCGGTCCAGGAGGTCGCCGACCACACGTCCGCGGCCACGCCCCACTCCTCGGCGAGCAGCTTCTGCGCCTTCAGCGCCCAGTGGATCGCCGTACCGGAGCCCAGCAGCTGGATGCGCGGGGCGTTGGCCGCCGGGGCGAGACCCGCGGACTCCGCCGTGTTGAAGCGGTACAGGCCCTTGACGATGCCCTCGTCGACTCCCGGGGCGGCGGGCTTCGCGGGCTGCGGCAGCGGCTCGTTGTATACGGTCAGGTAGTAGAAGACGTTCTGGTCCTCGCCCGGCGCCGCCTCGCCGTACATACGGCGCAGACCGTCCTTGACGATGACCGCGATCTCGTACGCGAACGCCGGGTCGTACGTCAGCGCCGCCGGGTTGGTCGCGGCGATGACGGGGGAGTGGCCGTCCGCGTGCTGCAGGCCCTCACCGGTCAGCGTCGTACGGCCGGCGGTGGCGCCGACGAGGAAGCCGCGGCCGAGCTGGTCGCCGAGCTGCCACATCTGGTCGGCGGTGCGCTGCCAGCCGAACATCGAGTAGAAGATGTAGAAGGGGATCATCGCCTCGCCGTGCGTCGCGTACGACGTCGAAGCGGCGATGAAGTCGGCCATCGAACCGGCCTCGGTGATCCCCTCGTTGAGGATCTGGCCGTTCTTGGCCTCCTTGTAGTACATCAGCTGGTCGCGGTCGACCGGCTCGTACGTCTGGCCCTTGGGCGAGTAGATGCCGAGGGACGGGAAGAGCGACTCCATGCCGAAGGTGCGCGCCTCGTCCGGGACGATCGGCACCCAGCGCCTGCCCGTCTCCTTGTCGCGGACCAGGTCCTTGACCAGACGGACGAACGCCATGGTCGTGGCGACGTTCTGGGAGCCGGAGCCCTTGTCGAAGGCGGCGAACGCCTTCTCGGCGGGCACGGGCAGCGGGGCCACCGGGTGGACGCGGCGGGCCGGGGCCGGGCCGCCGAGGGCCGCGCGGCGCTCCTGGAGGTAGCGGACCTCGGGGGAGTCGGCGCCCGGGTGGCCGTAGGGGACCACGCCGTCGACGAAGTCGCTGTCCTTGATCGGCAGGCCGAGGCGGTCGCGCATCGCCTTGAACTCGTCCGCCGTCAGCTTCTTCATCTGGTGGTTGGCGTTCTTCGACGCGAAGCCCTCACCGAGGGTGTGGCCCTTGACCGTCTGGGCCAGGATCACCGTGGGGGCACCCTTGTGCTCCAGGGCGGCCTTGTACGCGGCGTAGACCTTGCGCGCCTCGTGGCCACCGCGGGAGAAGTGGAAGCACTCGATGATCTTGTCGTCGCTCAGCAGCTTCGCCATCTCGGCGAGCGCCGGATCCTTGCCGAAGAAGTCCTCGCGGATGTAGGCGGCGTCGCGGGTCTGGTACGTCTGGACCTGCGCGTCCGGCACCTCGCGCAGGCGGCGTACGAGCGCGCCCGTGGTGTCGAGGGCGAACAGCTCGTCCCAGGCGGTGCCCCACAGCGTCTTGACGACGTTCCAGCCCGCGCCGCGGAACTGGGCCTCCAGCTCCTGCACGATCTTGAAGTTGGCGCGCACCGGGCCGTCGAGGCGCTGCAGGTTGCAGTTGATGACGAAGGTGAGGTTGTCCAGCTCCTCACGGGCGGCGAGCGCGAGAGCAGCCGTCGACTCCGGCTCGTCCATCTCGCCGTCGCCGAGGAACGCCCACACGTGCGAGGACGAGACGTCCTTGATACCGCGGCTGGTGAGGTAGCGGTTGAAGCGCGCCTGGTAGATCGCGGAGAGCGGGCCGAGGCCCATCGACACGGTCGGGAACTCCCACAGCCAGGGCAGGCGGCGCGGGTGCGGGTAGGAGGGCAGGCCGTTGCCGCCGGCCTCCTGGCGGAAGTTGTCCAGGTGCTGCTCGGTCAGGCGGCCGTCGAGGAAGGCGCGGGCGTAGATGCCGGGGGAGGCGTGGCCCTGGATGTAGAGCTGGTCGCCCGAGCCGTCGCTCTCCTTGCCCTTGAAGAAGTGGTTGAAGCCGGTCTCGTAGAGCCAGGCGGCGGAGGCGAAGGTGGCGATGTGGCCGCCGACGCCGTGTTTGCTGCCGCGGGTGACCATGGCCGCCGCGTTCCAGCGGTTCCAGGCGGTGATCCGGGCTTCCATCTCCTCGTCACCGGGCACGGACGGCTCGGCGGCGGTGGGGATGGAGTTGACGTAGTCGGTGTCGAGGAGCTTCGGCAGCGCGATGCCGCTCCCCTCGGCGCGCTCCAGCGTGCGGCGCATCAGGTACGCGGCACGGTGCGGCCCGGCCGCCTTGGCGACGGCGTCCAGGGAGGCCTGCCATTCGCCGGTCTCCTCGGGGTCGCGGTCCGGGAGCTGGTCGAGCTCGCTCGGCTGGATGGCCTGGGGGTCGGTCATGTCGCCGCCTTCCTCAGTCGAAGGGGGTTCCCTGTGAGGGTTATGGGTTGCCCTAAGTCTTTGGCAGGACAGGGCGGTGGGCTCCGGTGAGAGTCCATCGGGGACTCTACCTCCCTGATCGATGATCGATCAAAGGGTTGAGGGGCAAAACCTCTTGATCACGAGAAAGTCGGCACGGGGTGCCTCCGGCGGTGGCACCGGGTGACGCTCCCGCCCACGGTTTTTGCAGGTCGGGGCGCGCTTGAGCGGGGCTCTGCTCTCGTGTTCGAGGAGGTTTCCGGTTGATGGCCGCGGGCAGTTCGACACCGCCGATCGCGGCCGTGGGGGGCTGCTCGCCGTTGCCGTGGGGCTGCTCGCCGTTGCGACGGAGAGAGCTGACCGGCGTTCGTCCGTGGCCCGGCGGACGGCGGGCGGTCCAGGGATTGCGGGGGCTTGAACCGCCGAAGCGGCCGCGACCCGACTGGCTACGCCCTCGGCGCGCAGCCGAGCACGTGGGCCTTCACCAGGTCCGCGATCCTCGGGTCGCGGCGCTTGAACGCCTGTACCAGTTCCTCGTGTTCCTCCGCGTACGACTGCTGGACCGTGCCCAGCCAGCGGATCGACAGGGCCGTGAAGACCTCGATGCCCAGGCCCTCCCAGGTGTGCAGCAGCACCGAGTTGCCCGCCGCGCGGACCAGTTCCCGGTGGAAGGCCACGGTGTGCCGTACCTGCGCCGTACCGTCCGACCTGCGGTCCGCCTCGTAGAGTGCGGCCACGTGCGGTTCCAGCGCCGAGCAGTCCTCCGCCAGCCGCTGCGCCGCCAGTTCCGCCGCGATCGCCTCCAGACCGGCCCGGACCGGGTAGCTCTCCTCCAGGTCGGCCGCCGACAGGTTCCGCACCCGTACGCCCTTGTTCGGCGCCGACTCGATCAGCCGCAGCGACTCCAGCTCGCGCAGCGCCTCGCGCACGGGCGTCTGGCTGACCTCCAGCTCGGTCGCGATCCGCCGCTCCACGATCCGCTCGCCCGGCTTCCAGCGACCGCTGACGATCCCCTCCACGATGTGCTCGCGGATCTGTTCGCGCAGCGAGTGGACGACGGGCGCGGTCATGAGGGCTCCTTAGAGAGGGGCCCAGTGGCCCCCGGGGGCGTTCGACGTTTAGACAATACGGCCGCCACCGTCTGGGGGAAGGGCGCATACCGGCGCTTTCGCGCAGGTGAGACGAGGCTTACACCCGGCAAACGCGGCGCCCCCGCCCGGAGAGCTCCGGACGGGGGCGCCGCACAGCCGGGTCCCTGAGGGGAGTCAGAGGCCGAGTTCGACCTCGAACTCGCCCGCCTCCAGGATCGCCTTGACCGCCGTCAGGTAACGGGCCGCGTCGGCGCCGTCCACCAGGCGGTGGTCGTAGGACAGCGTCAGGTAGGTCATGTCGCGGACGCCGATGACCGTACCCTCCTCCGTCTCGATGACGGCCGGGCGCTTGACCGTGGCGCCGATGCCGAGGATCGCGACCTGGCCCGGCGGCACGATGATCGTGTCGAAGAGCGCACCGCGCGAACCGGTGTTGGAGATGGTGAAGGTCGCGCCGGCCAGCTCGTCCGGCGTGATCTTGTTGCCGCGGACCTTGGCCGCCAGGTCGGCGGTGGCCTTGGCGATACCGGCGATGTTCAGGTCACCGGCGTTCTTGATGACCGGGGTCATCAGGCCCTTCTCGGAGTCCACCGCGATACCGATGTGCTCGGTGTCGAAGTAGGTGATGGTCCCCTCGGCCTCGTTGATCCGGGCGTTGATGACCGGGTGGGCCTTCAGCGCCTGGGCGGCGGCCTTGACGAAGAACGGCATCGGGGAGAGCTTGACGCCCTCGCGGGCCGCGAAGGAGTCCTTCGCCTTGGCGCGCAGCTTCATCAGGCGGGTGACGTCGACCTCGACGACCGACGACAGCTGGGCCTGCTCATGCAGCGCCTTGACCATGTTGTCGCCGATGACCTTGCGGATCCGCGGCATCTTGATGGTCTGGCCGCGCAGCGGGGAGACCTCGAGCGCCGGGGCAGCCTTCTTGGCGGCCGGTGCGGCGGCGGCCGGAGCCGGGGCTGCGGCGGCGGCCTTCGCGGCCTCGGCGGCGGCGATGACGTCCTGCTTTCGGATACGGCCGCCGACGCCGGTGCCCTTGACGGCGGACAGGTCGACGCCGTTCTCGGCGGCGAGCTTGCGCACCAGCGGGGTGACGTAGGCACCCTCGTCGGTCGGCTGGGCGGCGGCCGGAGCGGCAGCCGGGGCCGGGGCGGGAGTGGGCGCAGGCGCGGCCGGCGCGGGAGCCGGAGCCGGGGCCGCGGGCTGGGCCGGGGCCGGGGCGGCAGCGGCGGGGGCCGCCGGGGCGGCGGGAGCCGGAGCCGGAGCGGCGGGGGCGGCCGGGGCAGCCGGAGCCGCGGGGGCGGCCGGGGCAGCCGGAGCCGCGGGGGCGGCCGGGGCCTCGGCGGCGGGCGCCGGGGCGGGGGCGGCCGGGGCCGGGGCGGCCGCAGGAGCGGCACCCGGGGCGCCGATGACGGCGAGCTTGGCGCCCACCTCGGCGGTCTCGTCCTCGCCGACGACGATCTCGAGCAGCACACCGGAGGTGGGTGCCGGGATCTCGGTGTCGACCTTGTCCGTGGAGACCTCGAGCAGCGGCTCGTCGGCCTCGACGGTGTCGCCGACCGACTTCAGCCAGCGGGTGACGGTGCCCTCGGTGACGGACTCGCCGAGCGCGGGCAGGACGACCTCGGTGCCCTCGGCGGTGCCGGCACCGGCGGTGGCCTCGGCGGTCGGAGCCGGGGCCGGGGCGGCCTGCTCGGTGGAGGGGGCCACCGGGGCCTGGGCGGCCGGAGCGGCCGTGGGGGTCGGGGCCGGGGCCGGGGCGGGGGCGGCCTCGGCGGCGGGGGCCGGGGCCGCGGCCGGGGCACCGGTGCCGTCGTCGATGACGGCCAGCTCGGCGCCGACCTCCACCGTCTCGTCCTCGGCGACCTTGATGGAGGACAGCACGCCGGAAGCCGGCGCCGGGATCTCGGTGTCGACCTTGTCGGTCGAGACCTCGAGCAGCGGCTCGTCGGCCTCGACGCGTTCGCCCTCGGCCTTCAGCCAGCGGGTGACAGTGCCCTCGGTGACGCTCTCACCGAGCGCCGGAAGGGTTACGGAAACCGCCATGGTTTCGGTTGCTCCTTACGGATGGAGTCCCCCCGGTTCGAGCGAAGTCGAGATCCGGGGGAAGCGGAAGTCTGTGTCGTCGCGTTCGTCGACCGAGGGTCAGTCGTGTGCGTGCAGCGGCTTGCCGGCCAGGGCCAGGTGGGCCTCGCCGAGCGCCTCGTTCTGCGTCGGGTGGGCGTGGATGAGCTGGGCCACCTCGGCCGGCAGCGCCTCCCAGTTGTAGATCAGCTGGGCCTCGCCGACCTGCTCGCCCATGCGGTCGCCGACCATGTGGACGCCGACCACGGCACCGTCCTTGACCTGGACGAGCTTGATCTCGCCGGCGGTCTTGAGGATCTTGCTCCTGCCGTTGCCCGCCAGGTTGTACTTCAGGGCGACGACCTTGTCCGCGCCGTAGATCTCCTTGGCCTTGGCCTCGGTGATGCCGACGGAGGCGACCTCCGGGTGGCAGTACGTCACCCGCGGCACACCGTCGTAGTCGATCGGAACGGTCTTCAGACCCGCCAGACGCTCCGCCACCAGGATGCCCTCTGCGAAGCCGACGTGGGCCAGCTGGAGGGTCGGGACCAGGTCGCCGACGGCGGAGACGGTCGGGACGTTGGTGCGCATGTACTCGTCGACGAGGACGTAGCCGCGGTCCATGGCGACCCCGGCCTCCTCGTAGCCGAGGCCCTGCGAGACCGGGCCGCGGCCGACGGCGACGAGGAGGACCTCGGCCTCGAACTCCTTGCCGTCGGCGAGGGTGACCTTCACACCGTCCTGGGTGTACTCGGCCTTCTGGAAGAAGGTGCCGAGGTTGAACTTGATCCCGCGCTTGCGGAAGGCGCGCTCGAGAAGCTTGGAGGAGTTCTCGTCCTCGACCGGGACGAGGTGCTTGAGGCCCTCGATGATCGTGACGTCGGAGCCGAAGGACTTCCACGCGGAGGCGAACTCGACGCCGATGACGCCGCCGCCCAGGATGATCGCGGACTTCGGCACGCGGTCCAGGACGAGGGCGTGGTCGGAGGAGATGATGCGGTTGCCGTCGATCTCCAGACCGGGCAACGACTTCGGTACGGAGCCGGTCGCGAGCAGGACGTGGCGGCCCTGGATCCGCCGGCCGTTGACATCGACGGAGGTCGGGGAGGACAGGTAGCCCTCACCCTCGATGTAGGTCACCTTGCGGGAGGCGATCAGTCCCTGCAGACCCTTGTACAGGCCCGAGATGACGTCGTCCTTGTACTTGTGGACGGCCGGTACGTCGATGCCCTCGAAGCTGGCCTTGACACCGAACTGCTCGCTCTCGCGGGCCTGGTCGGCGATCTCGCCCGCGTGCAGCAGGGCCTTGGTGGGGATGCAGCCCCGGTGCAGGCAGGTGCCGCCGACCTTGTCCTTCTCGATCAGGGCGACGTCCAGGCCCAGCTGCGCCCCGCGCAGGGCCGCGGCGTAACCACCGCTACCGCCGCCGAGGATCACTAGGTCGAAAACGGTGCTGGCGTCGTTCGCCACGTCACGTCCTCCATGCATGTGCGCCGTGCGCCGGTCGTCGGTGACCGGCAGGCGGCTGGTGTCCGGCCGCTTGATGCTTCGGCCCTTCGGTGGGGCCCTGTCCTGCCGAGACCCCATCTTTGCACTTGTCGACGGCCACCGAGACGCCGGGCCGGTGTGTGAGACGTCTGATCCGTCACGTCGCAAGGTCGCGGCGGCGGTGGGCCGTACGGATTTCGTCGACGGCGTAACGCCCGGTGCGAGACGAGGGCGCCCCCTGACCACGTCGGTCAGGGGGCCGCCCTCATCGTCGTGTGCTGCGATCAGCCCAGGTCGCCGGCGGCCGTCAGCTCGGCGAGGCGGACCAGGGTGCGCACCGCCGAGCCCGTGCCGCCCTTCGGGGTGTAGCCGAACGGGCCCTGCTCGTTGAAGGCCGGTCCCGCGATGTCGAGGTGGGCCCAGGTGATGCCCTCGCCGACGAACTCCCTCAGAAACAGGCCGGCGACCAGGCCGCCGCCCATCCGCTCGCCCATGTTCGCGATGTCGGCCGTGGGGGAGTCCATGCCCTTGCGCAGGTGCTCCGGCAGCGGCATCGGCCAGGAGTCCTCGCCGACCTCCTCGGCCGCCTCGTGGACCGCGGTGCGGAACGCGTCGTCGTTCGCCATGATCCCGAAGGTGCGGCTGCCGAGCGCCAGCATCATCGCGCCGGTCAGGGTGGCGACGTCCACGATCGCGTCCGGGTTCTCCTCCGAGGCCGCCCACAGCGCGTCCGCGAGGACCAGCCGGCCCTCGGCGTCCGTGTTGAGGACCTCGACGGTCTTGCCGCTGTACATGCGCAGCACGTCACCGGGGCGGGTCGCGGAGCCCGACGGCATGTTCTCGGCGAGGGCGAGCCAGCCGGTGACGTTCACCTCGAGGCCGAGGCGGGCGGCGGCCACGACCGCGGCGAACACCGCCGCCGCGCCGGACATGTCGCACTTCATGGTCTCGTTGTGGCCGGCGGGCTTCAGCGAGATGCCGCCCGAGTCGTAGGTGATGCCCTTGCCGACGAGGGCCAGGTGCTTGCTCGCCTTGGAGTGCGTGTACGACAGCTTCACCAGGCGCGGGGCGGAGGCGGAGCCCGCGCCGACGCCGAGGATGCCGCCGTAGCCGCCCTTGGCCAGCGCCTTCTCGTCGAGCACCTGCACCTTGATGCCGTGCTCCTTGGCCGCGGTCTGCGCGAGGGCCGCGAAGGCCGCCGGGTTCAGGTCGTTCGGCGGGGTGTTGATCAGGTCGCGGGCGCGGTTGAGCTCCTCGGTGACGGCGACGGCGCGCTCCACGGCCGCCTTGTACGCCTTGTCGCGGGGCTTGCCGCCGAGCAGGGTGACCTCGGCGAGCGGGGCCTTGCCGTTCTTGGCGTTCCGGCCGTTCTTGCCGTTCTCCTTGTACGTGTCGAAGGAGTACGCGCCGAGCAGCGCCCCCTCGCCGATGACGCCGGCGTCGGCGGCGTCCGTGATCGGCAGCGCGAAGGCGGCCTTCTTGGAACCGGCGAGCGCGCGGGCCGCGGATCCGGCGGCGCGGCGCAGCGCCTCGGCGGTGAACGCCTCGTCCTTCTCCGGCTCGGCACCGAGGCCCACCGCCACCACGACGGGGGCCTTGAAGCCGGAGGGCGCGGGCAGCTTCGTCACCTCGCCCTCGGCACCGGAGGCACCCAGGGTCTGCAGGATGGCGGCGAGCCTGCCGTCGTACGCCTGGTCCACGGCCTCGGCGCCCGGTGCGACGACCGGGCCCTCAGCGCCCTTCGCGACACCGACCACGATCGCGTCGGCGCGCAGGCCGGCCGCGGCGGCGGTGCTGAGAGTGAGAGCAGTCACGGTGGTGAAATCTCGCTTCCGATTGAGTTTCAGGTGGCCGAACGGATGGGGTCGGCCGGCCCGGGAACCGACCCTAGGCCCTGCCCCGCATCCGGTTTTCACCTGGGCAGGGAAACACCCGGCACGAGCCTACGCGCGGTGGCCGGTTTCCGTGGTGCCCGGCGTCGGCGATCACCGCCTGGGGGCGGTCGCGCACTCCCCGAAGTCCGCCCCGCGGAGCGTCCGGTACGACCTGAGGCGTGGCGGCAGCCCTGTTCAGCCCAGTGACAGCACGACGAGTGCCGCCGTCGCGGCGGTCTCGGCGAGAGCGCCGAAGACGTCACCGGTGACCCCGCCGAAGCGGCGCACGCAGTGCCGCAGCAGCAGTTCGGCGGCGGCGACCGCGACGACGACCGCGAGGGTCGTCCGGGCCGTGTCGTACGCCCCGAGGAGCGCGCCCCCGGCCGCCGCGGCCACGGCGACGGCGACGCCGACCACCAGCGCACCGCCCGCCGGCACCACGCCCGCGACCGCGGCCCCCAGACCCTCGGGCCGGGCGGCCGGTATGCCGTCGCGCGCGGCCAGGGTGAGGGCCAGCCGGGCCGCAGTCGCGGAGACCACCGCCGCGAGGACCCCCCGCTCCAAGGAGTGGCCGTACGCCTGCGCGAGCGCCGCCACCTGCGCCAGCAGCACGAGGACCAGCGTGATCACACCGAACGGCCCGATGTCGGACTGCTTCATGATCCGCAACGCGTCCTCGGCGGGCTTGCCGCTTCCGAGCCCGTCGGCGGTGTCGGCCAGCCCGTCCAGATGCAGCCCCCGGGTGAGCACGGCGGGCACGGCAGCGGAACCGACGGCGGCGACCAGGGCTCCCGCACCCAGCAGATCCAGCACCGCCCCGGCCGACCCGGCGATCCCCCCGACGACGACTCCGGCGAGGGGTGCGCACAACATGCCTCCACGCGCTGCGTCCCGGTCCCACCGGGTGACCTCGACGGGAAGCACGGTGAGGGTGCCGAAGGCGAAACGGAGGCCATGAGCGGGCGGGATCCTGGACACGGCGGCAGCGTAGCTGGCCGAGCCGACACGCCCCGGACCCTCACCCCCGGGTATCACGCAACCACGCGGCGTCCGGGGAACGTTGACGCAGCTCCGACACCGAGCACAACAACACCACCGCCCCGATCGCCGCGATGTGCTCCTTGCCCGCGAGGTTGTCCTTCACGGCCAGCTCCACGAGCATCGCCGTGACCACCACGCTCCCCGTGACGCGCGCGCCGTACCGCCAGCACAGGAACAGGGCCAGCCCGATCACCGCCGCCGACGGCCCGGTGTCGACGACCTGCGCGTCGGTCGCGGGCAGCCCCAGCGGATGGTGCGCGCCCAGGCCGATGCCCACGCGCGCGTACAGGGTGCCGGACAGCGTGGCCGCGTAGGCGATGACGAGGGTGCGCCACCAGCCCAGGCAGATCTCGGCGATCCCGAAGACGAACAGTATCTGCAGCAGAGCCCCCCACACCGGCAGGTCGAGAGCCGGTACGAAGAGGGAGAGCGGGGTGCGCAGCAGGGCCAGCCACAGCGGCCCCTCGGCCCGTACGGACCCGATGTTCTGCACGAACTGAAAGCCCCACGACTGGTTCTGCACGAACTGCAGGACCGACGTGAGGCACACGGCCGCGAGCGTCATCGGCAGCGCCCGCCAGGTGCGCCGGACGAGTGCCTGACGCACGGTGACGTACGGCGGTCCCCACTCGGCGCGGACCAGGCGGGCGAGGGCGTTCATCCAGCGGTCCCCATCTGTCCGGCGCTCATCGACTCCCCGCCGCTCGTCATCTCCCCGCCGCTCGTCATCCCCCCGCCGCTCGTCATCTCCCCCGTGCTCCTCACCTGTGTGACTGGAGGTGCTTGCGGTGCAACCACTTCGGCAGTCCCGGTGCCTCCAGGAACCCCTCGGCACGCGCCGAGGCGATGCCGATGCGCAGCAGGTCCGCGCTCTTCTCGAAGAGCAGGAACCTGGGTTCCCAGATGGGCCGGTACTTCGCGTTGGCCCGGTACAGCGACTCGATCTGCCACCAGCGCGAGAAGAAGCTGAGCAGCGAACGCCACAGCCTGAGCACCGGTCCGGCGCCGAGCCGTGCACCACGTTCGAAGACGGAGCGGAACATGGCGAAGTTGAGCGAGACCTGCGTGACCTCGATCTCCCGGGCGCGGCGCAGCAGTTCGATGACCATGAACTCCATGAGGCCGTTGTCGGAGTCCCGGTCGCGCCGCATCAGGTCCAGCGACAGGCCGTGCGGTCCCCACGGCACGAAGGACAGCAGTGCCCGCAGCCGTCCCTCGCCGTCCCTGCACTCCAGCATCACGCACTGCCCGTCCTCCGGGTCGCCGAGCCTGCCCAGCGCCATGCTGAAGCCCCGTTCGGTGGCCCCGTCGCGCCAGTCGTCGGCCTTCTGCAGCAGGAACGCCATCTCGTCGGCGGGGATGTCCGCGTGGCGCCGGATGCGGACCGTGTACCCGGCGCGTCGCACGCGGTTGCAGGCCTGGCGGACGGTGCGCATGGCCCGCCCGTCGAGGGTGAACTCGCCGACGTCCACGACGGCTTCGTCGCCGAGTTCCAGGGCGTCCAGCCCGTGCCGCGCGTAGACGGTTCCGGCCTCCTCGCTCGCGCCCATCACGGCCGGGATCCAGCCGTGCGCGCGGGCCTCGGCGAGCCAGGGCTCGATGGCGCCTGGCCAGGCCTCCGGGTCGCCGAGCGGGTCGCCGGAGGCGAGCGAGACGCCGCCGAGGACGCGGTAGGCGACGGCCGCCTTGCCGGTGGGCGACCAGATGACGCTCTTCTCGCGGCGCAGTGCGAAGTAGCCGAGGGAGTCACGTTCGCCGTGCCGTTCGAGCAGCGCCCGCAGTCGTTTCTCGTCGTCCTCGGTGATCGGGTCGACGGCGCGCCGGGAGCGGAAGGCGGCGTACAGGACGACGAGGACGAGCAGCGTGCTGAACACGTTGATGGTGACGTTGACCCAGTTGGGGGTGGCGATCCCCGGGTAGTGCGAGTCGTCCACGGTGACCGAGACCAGGCGCAGCGTGCCGTAGCGCCAGCGCTCCGGGAAGGTCGAACGGCGGGCGTCCCGCGCGGTGTTGGTGACGGTCACCAGAAACGCGGCGAGCAGCGAGGAGGCGAGCAGGCCGCCGGCGGCGACGGCGGCGGCGAGCCGCGGGTTGGACCGGTCGCCCTTGGCGTAGAACTCGCGCCGGCCGACGAGGAGCGCGCCGGCGAAGGCCGCGGTGAGGACCAGGGAGAACCAGTTCTGGGCGTACTGCCGGATCTCCGGGAAGGTCATGGCGAACGCGAACAGCAGCAGGAACGGGCCGCTGAGCGCCAGGTTGAGGATCCACGCCGCCCGCTTGCGACGCCGCATGGTGACGGCGAGGAACATCGTGAACACGCCGGAGGCGAAGCCCGCGGTCAGCAGGTACGGCGTGAACAGGTTCTCCTGGTTGTGCCGTCGCACGTCCTGCCCGAAGGAGACCCAGACGGCGGAGAGGAAGTTGATGAACGTGACGGCACGCAGGTACCAGACGGCGTACGCGGCGGCCCGCCGGGAGGCCCGCCCCCCGCCCCCCGGCCGAACCGAGCGTTCCGGTTCCATGCTAAATCGGGCATCTCCCATGAAGGGTGATGATATGGGGCGTCTGGGGGTGTGCAGGGGAGCGGTTCAAGACAGAAAACGACCAGTTCACTTGCTTCTGGCGAGGATGCCCCGGCGTTCACGCCGGGGAGGAATCGACTCCCGTGGCTGCGACGCGGAGCGTCGCCGCACCTGCTCTCTGCGTGGCGCGGAAGCCCCGCACCGCTGCCCGCAGAAGTCAAGTGACGGGAACGGTTGTCCTGGTGCCGCGGCAGGCAACGTTTGCCCGTCAAGGAGCGGTGTCCGGTGCGTGCTCTGGGGGTCCCCCCTGCTCGAAGAGCTTGGGGGTGGGGGTCCCCCCCCTGCTCGAGCGAAGCCGAGAGCTTGGGGAGTGCCGGGCGTCGCGACGGGGCGAACGTTGCCTGTTGCGGCACTAGCTACCACCGGTTGTGGTGGTCGCTGGGCGAACAGGGATCATGTGTGCGGGAGTCGTACTACGGTCCGATGCCGTGAAGTTGGTGGTGCATGCGCGCCATACCTCGCAACGCTGTCCGCGCTGCGGGCACACCGGTCGGGCCAACCGGCCCGACCGGGACCACTTCCGCTGTCGTCGGTGCGGGCTCGCTGGCCCCGCCGATGTCGTCGCCGGGGTCGACGTGCGCGACCGCGCACGCTCGGCGTGGGCATTCGTCACCATGCCCGTCCCACAACCGGCCTGACCGGAGAGGGAGATGCGACCCGTGACCGTCCTGTCGTAGAGGGCAGTCGGGAGCGCGACGAGGTGTGAACGACCGAGCGCACAAGCTCGGCCGTTCACGGCCGAGAAGGTGACTCCTGGTCCTCGGCCTCCCCGGGCTTCTCCGGGAGTTCCGCGGCCAGCGCTGCGGCGGCCTGCACGAGGGGCAGCGCCAGCAGGGCCCCGGCTCCCTCACCGACCGTCACACCGTGGTCGAGCAGCGGTTCCAGGGCCATCCGGTCCAGAGCCTTGGCCTGGGCCGGCTCCCCGCTGCTCTGGCCCGCCAGCCACCAGTCCGGCGCGCGGAACGCGATCCGCTGCGCCACCAGCGCGCACGCCGCCGACACCACCCCGTCCAGGATCACCGGCGTCTTGCGCACCGCACACTGCAGCAGGAAGCCGGTCATCGCGGCCAGATCGGCACCGCCCACCGCCGCCAGCAGCTGCAACTGGTCCCCGAGCACGGGCCGGGCCCGCCGCAGCGCGTCCCGGATCGCCGCACACTTGCGCATCCACGCCAGGTCGTCGATCGCCAGGCCCCCGCGCCCGGTCACCACGGAGGCGTCGGTCCCGCACAGCGCGGCGATCAGCACCGCCGCCGGCGTCGTCCCGCCGACGCTCACATCACCGAGGACGACCAGGTCCGTCCCGGCGTCCGCCTCCTCGTCCGCGACCGCGACCCCCGCCCGGAACGCCGCCTCCGCCTCCTGAAGCGTCAGCGCGTCCTCCACGTCGATGCGTCCGCTGCCGCGCCGCACCCGGTGCCGTACGACGTCCTGCGGAAGCCCGTCGGGGTCGCAGTCCAGCGCCATGTCCACCACCCGCACGGGCACGTCCAGTTGCCGCGCCAGGATCGACGCCGGGCCGGCGCCCTCCAGGACCGCCCGCACCAGCTGGTCGGCGCCGCCCGCCGGCCGCGCCGACACGCCGAGCGAGGCGACCCCGTGGTCACCCGCGAACAGCACCGCGCGCGGCCGCTCGATCGGCCGCACCGGCACGGCGGACTGCGCCGCCGCCAGCCACTCACCCAGGTCGTCCAGGCGCCCCAGTGCCCCGGGCGGCACGATCTGACGCTCCCGGCGCGCCTCCGCGTCGCGGCGCACCCCGCCGTCGGGGCGCTCGATCAGATCGGTGAAGTCGTCGAGATTAAGCGAGCTCATTCGCCGAACAGTACCGGCAGAGATCGAACGCCAGGGCGCCACCCGCAGTCAGGGTGTGCCGTGAAAGCCATCCCTTCGGCCGTCATCCGCGGAGCGCCAGCGCCTGACCGGCCACCACCAGCAGCACATGCTCGCACTCCGCCGCGAACGCCGCGTTCAGACGGCCGAGTTCGTCGCGGTAGCGGCGGCCGGACGCGGTCGCCGGGACGATGCCGGAGCCCACCTCGTTCGAGACGGCGACGACCGTCCGCCGGGTCTCACGGACCGCCGCCGCCAGTTCCTCCACCCGGGCCCGCAGCACCCGCTCGCCGCCGGTCGCCCACTCGGCGTCGTCCCACGCGTTCACCGCGTCCATCGCGTCCGTCAGCCACAGCGACAGACAGTCGATCAGCAGCGGCGGCCCGTCCTCCTTCAGGAGCGGTACGAGGTCGCAGGTCTCGGCGGTGCGCCAGGAGCCGGGCCGCCGCTCACGGTGCGCGGCCACCCGCGCCGCCCACTCCGTGTCCCCGCTCCGCGTCCCGCCCGTCGCCACGTACAGCACGTCCGGGAACGCCTCCAGGCGCCGCTCCGCCTCCACCGACTTGCCCGACCGGGCCCCGCCCAGCACGAGGGTGCGTCGCGGCACGTCCGGTACGTCCTCATAGGCTCCGACGGGCAGCACCGTGCCGTCCGGGACCGCCCGCGCCCCCGCCGCCGCGAGCCGCCGCGCCGGCTCCGCGCCCGGCGGGACGTCATGGTCCAGATGGGCGGCGATGACGTCCGTGGTCGGCCCGAGCGCCCCCACCGCCCGCAGCTTCGCCAGCGCGTCCGGCCGCCCCACGATATCGGCGACCACCATGTCGTACGGCTCCGCCGGCCCCACGAGCCCCGCGGGCGCCGCGCCCGGCGGCAGATACAGCAGCCGCATCCCGTCCGGGCCGGTCACCGCGTACCCCGTGCCCGGCGCGTCCATCGCGAGCGCCCGCACCCGGTGTCCGGTCAGCAGCGCCAACTCCCGCCCGTCCGGCACCCGCCCGGGCTGCGGCAGGGCCGCCGGTACCTCCACCGGGGGACCGTCGTGCGGATGCGTGAGCAGCACCTGCCGTACGCCCGCCAGCGACTGCCCGGCACGCGCGGCCGCGAACGCCACGCCAGGCGTCAGGTCGAGCAGCAGCGCCCCGTCCACGAGCAGGGAGGTCGCCGCCCGCGCCTCGGGCCCCAGCGCCCGCGCGCAGGCGGCGCAGGGACAGTCGGGACGGGGGAGTCCGAGCGGGGCACCGGTACCGAGCAGAGTGAGTTCCACGGACCCGATTTTCCCGGGTCGCCGCAGGTCTTGCGCGTCCGGCTACCCTCGGATCACGAGCCGGACCAAGATCCGGCCCCTGGTTCGCAGGTGCTCACATCGTGGAGGCGTACATGGTGGCATGGACGTGGCGGTTCGAGAAGGCCGACGGGACGGAGGTCCAGCCCGCGGTCGTGCCCGAGGAGTTCACCACGCAGGGGGACGCCGAGTCCTGGATCGGGGAGCACTGGAAGGAACTGCTCGCCGGAGGCGCCGACCAGGTGCGGCTGTTCGAGGACGGCACGGAGATCTACGGGCCCATGAGCCTGCACGCCGAGGAGTAGTCCACTGGCCCGGGGCGGGGGCCCGGCCCTCGCCCATCCCTACTGCTCGCCCAGGGTGACGTCCACCGTCTTCCGGTGACCGTCCCGAAGGAACGTCACCGTCGTCCGCTGCCTCGGCTTGTCACCGGCGAGCGCCTCCGCGAGGGACGTCACCGTGGTGATGCGCGTGTCACCGAGTCCGGTGATGATGTCGCCGGCCCTGAGCCCCGCCCTGTCGGCCGCGCCCCCGCTCTTGACGTCGACCACCGCGACCCCGGCCGGCTGGTAGCTGTCGTTCACCACCGTGCGGGCCGAGATCTCGAGGGCCGCGCGTCCCGATTCGGTGACGTGCCCGGTCCTGATGATCTGGTCGGCGATCGTCTTCACCAGGGACGCCGGGATCGCGAAGCCGATGCCGGGCGCCGCGCCGCCCCCGAGCTCCGGGTCGACCGCGGCGAGCGTGGGGATGCCGATGACCTGGCTGCCGAGGTTGACCAGCGCGCCCCCGCTGTTGCCCGGGTTGATCGCAGCCGAGGTCTGCACCATGTTCCCGATGGTGGCGCCCGTACCCCCGTCGCCACCCTCGCTGACAGTCCGTCCGGTCGCCGACACGATCCCCTGCGTCACACTCGACGCGAGCCCGAGCGGGGAGCCCATGGCGAGCACGATCTGCCCCACCTCGACCTTGGCCGAGTCCCCGAAGGCGGCCGCCTTCAGCCCGCGCGGCACCTTGTCCAGCCGGATGACGGCGAGGTCCTGCTCCGGGTACGAGGAGACGAGCCGGGCGGTCAGGGGCTGCTCGCTGTTGGCGGTGGTCACCTCGAACGCCCGGTCGCGCCCGATCACATGGGCGTTGGTGACGATGTGCCCCTTGCCGTCGTAGACCACGCCGGACCCCAGGGCGTTGCCCGTCCGGATCTGCACGACGGACGGCAGGACGTCCTTGACGACCCGTTGGTACTCGCTCTGCAGGTCGTCCCCCGCCGTGGTCGGGGCCGCCTGTGCGCTCGCCGTGTCCTCCGTCCGGGCCGGGGACCCGGAGCCGCCGGTGCAGCCGCCGAGCAGGACCAGACAGCAGACGAGGAGCGGGGCGCACAGCCGGTACGGGACACGGGTACGGGAAGCGTCCATGCCCCGAGTGTCACCAAGAGCCGACTGTCCTGCCCCCGGTGCTCACCCGAACGGGATCGGCCGGGCGGCTCTCAGGGGCCTTTGCCCTATGCCCGCCCGGATCGCGCGGCCTGGCACCGCACCTCGCCGAGTTGCCGAAAAGCCCTGGTAGCTCCTCCCCCGAGCTCTCGGCTTCGCTCGAGCAGGGGGGACCCCCACCGAGGGCTCTCCGGCGCCTTGCGATGCACGGCACCGGACCACGCGACCTCATCGGACGCTCATAGTGCAAGGACCCCTCAGCCGCGCACGCCGCACAGATGCAGCAACGCGGCGACCCCGCGGTACGGGTCCGTCCGTCCGACCCGCTCCTCCACCGCCAGCAGCGTCTCGACATCGGCGGGAATCGCCGCGTCGTCCGCCGCCGTGTCGGTGAAGACCCGCACCCCGTACCAGGCGTGCAGCGGTGCGCCGATCCCCGCCAGCGTCGCGGTCAACGCCGCCAGCCGGTCCGTGCGCACCTCCAGGCCGAGCCGGTTGGTGTAGGACACGGTGCCGAACGCGGCCAGCGCGCCCGCCCAGTCACCGGACAGGCCCGGCCGCATCGCCAGCGCGTCGCCGTTGCGCACCAGCAGGGAGAGCAGCCCACCGGGCGCCAGCATGCGGGCCATCCCCGCCAGCAGCGCGTCCGGCTCCTCGACGTACATCAGCACCCCGTGGCACAGCACCACGTCGAAGCTGCCCGGCAGGAAGTGCACGCCCGTGTCCCGGCCGTCGCCCTCGATGATCCGCATCCGCTCCCGGATGCCCTCCGGCTCACCGGACAGGGCCTCGCGGGCGACGGCGATCATCCTCTCGTCGCGCTCGAGCCCGGTCACCTGGTGCCCCGCCCGGGCCAGTCGCAGTGCCTGCGTCCCCTGGCCCATGCCCACGTCCAGCACCCGCAGCCGCTGCCCGACCGGGTACCGCCCGGCTATCTGCTCGTCCAGCTGCCGGGCCACCAGCTCCTGCCGTACGACATCACGCAGCCCCCCCAGCTTGCTCAGCCAGGCGTCCGCCGCGCCCCCGGAGAAAGACGTCGTGCTCAGGGCCGCTCTCCGCGCTTGACCTGCGGCTTCGGCAGCCGAAGCCGACGCATCTGCAGGGAGCGCATCAGAGCGTAGGCGACCGCGCCCCGCTTGTTCTGGTCGGGGAAGCGCTCGCTGAGCCGCTTGCGCAGCCGGAACGCGGAGAACACCGAGTCGACGACGATCCCCAGGATCACGATCAGCCACAGCAGCAGCGCGATCGACTGCAGCGCGCCCACCCGCACCACACTCAGCACGAGGATGACCACGGCCATGGGCAGGAAGAACTCCGCCACGTTGAGCCGGGAGTCGACGTGGTCGCGCGCGAACTTGCGGACCGGACCCCTGTCCCGGGCCGGCAGATACCGCTCGTCACCGCCGGCCAGCGCCTGACGCTGCTTCTCCAGCGCGATGCGCCGCTCCTCGCGCTGCCGCTTGGCGGCATCCTTGCGCGACATCGAGCTGTTGGCGACGCTGCGCCGCTGGGACTGGGCCTCACTGCGCTTGGGCGTGGGCCTGCCCTTCGGGGCCTGCGGGTCGCGGGGCTGCTTGGAGTCGGTCACCGGCGCCTTGTCGGCGATCGGGGCCTTCTCTTCCTTGGCACGGCTACGGAACACAAAACCCAAGGGTACGGGGTGCCCCCGCATGGACCCCAGCCCCGTGGGGAACGATCCGGCAACACCGCTCGTCTCCAGGGGGACAGAGCGGCCGTAAAAGGAAGACCGCCGACGTTCTTCCACAGGGTGGCTGAGGGAATCCCGGCGTCTCCCCGTACGTAAGCCCGGGGGACACCTACTCCCTACGCCGGAGCGGGACCGTACGCAGTCGTCCTTGGGGATGACCGCATCCGTTCCCGAACAGTGCGGTAATGGATGCAGGGCCCGTACTGTGGGTTCTGTCGCAGGACTGTGAGCCGGAGTCGGTCAGAAGGGGGCGCGCGAAGCCCATGAGCGGTGTCATGAAGCGTATGGGGATGATCTTCCGCGCGAAGGCGAACAAGGCCCTTGACCGGGCCGAGGACCCGCGCGAGACCCTCGATTACTCGTACCAGAAGCAGCTGGAGCTGCTGCAGAAGGTGCGCCGCGGCGTGGCCGACGTGGCCACCTCGCGCAAGCGCCTGGAGCTCCAGCTCAACCAGCTCCAGCAGCAGTCGTCGAAGCTGGAGGACCAGGGCCGCAAGGCGCTCGCGCTGGGCCGGGAGGACCTGGCCCGCGAGGCGCTGTCCCGGCGGGCGGCGCTCCAGCAGCAGGTGACGGACCTGGAGTCCCAGCACCAGACCCTGCAGGGCGAGGAGGAGAAGCTCACGCTGGCGGCCCAGCGGCTGCAGGCGAAGGTGGACGCCTTCCGCACGAAGAAGGAGACCATCAAGGCGACCTACACGGCGGCCCAGGCACAGACCCGGATCGGCGAGGCGTTCTCCGGCATCTCCGAGGAGATGGGCGACGTCGGCCTCGCGATCCAGCGCGCCGAGGACAAGACGGCCCAGCTCCAGGCCCGCGCCGGTGCGCTCGACGAACTGCTGGCCTCCGGTGCCCTGGACGACCCCTCGGGGATGGCCAAGGACGACCTCCAGGCCGAGCTGGACCGGCTCTCCGGCGGTACGGACGTGGAGCTGGAGCTGCAGCGCATGAAGGCGGAGCTGGCGGGAGGCTCGTCCGACCAGCGGCAGGCGATCGAGGGCGGCACCGGGCAGGGTCAGAACCAGTCCCAGCCGCAGGACACCCCGCGCTTCGACAAGCAGTAGCCGGTCTCGCGCCTGAGGAGGCGACATGATCGTACGGATCATGGGTGAGGGGCAGATACGCCTGGACGACGCCCACGTCACCGAGCTGAACAAGCTGGACGACGAGCTGCTCGCGGAGATGGAGCAGGGTGACGAGTCCGGCTTCCGCCGCACCCTGACGGCGCTGCTCGAGGAGGTCCGCCGTCTGGGCGCTCCGCTTCCGGACGACTCCCTGGAACCGTCGGAGCTGATCCTGCCGTCGCCGGACGCGAGCCTGGAGGAGGTCCGGGAGATGCTGAGCGGGGACGGGCTGATCCCGGGGTGACGGGCACGGTTCAGCCCAGGTCAGCGAAATCCAGCCCCTGAGGGTCCCCCCTGCTCGCAGAGCTTGGGGGAGTTTGAGGAGGAGGCCGTTCAGGCCGATCGGGGGCCTGGGGGCGCAGCCCCCGGGCGGTATGCGCCGCCGGTCAGACCCGGCCTCGGTTCCGCCCGCCGCGGGCGCCCCGTACCGTGAAGCCGTGAGCACCCTGGAACGCACCCGGTGCCAGATCCGCGCCCACCCCCTCGCCCTGGACGCCGTGCTGGCCTTCGGTGTCTTCGTCGCCATGCTGGCCACCTCCTTCGCCGACCCCCACGGCGAAGGCGCCACCTGGGGCGCCCACACCCCCGACGCACTCAGCCTCGTCCTCATGGTGCTCGGCGCGGCAGCGCTGGTCCTCCGCAGGCGGCGCCCCATGGCCGTCCTCGCCGTCACCGTCGCCCTCTCCCTCGTGGAGCTGGTCACCGCCGACCCGCGCGCCCCCGTCGCGATGTCCGCCGTCGTCGCCCTCTACACCGTCGCCTCCACCACCGACCGCCCCACCGCCTGGCGCGTCGGCCTGCTGACCATGACCGTGCTCACCGGCGCCGCCATGCTCGCCGGCCCCCTGCCGTGGTACGCCCAGGAGAACCTCGGCCTCTTCGCCTGGACCGGCATGGCGGCCGCGGCCGGCGACGCCGTGCGCAGCCGCCGCGCCTTCGTGCAGGCCATCAGGGAGCGCGCCGAGCGTGCGGAGCGCACCCGGGAGGAGGAGGCCCGCCGCCGCGTCGCCGAGGAGCGGCTGCGCATCGCCCGCGACCTGCACGACGTCGTCGCCCACCACATCGCCCTGGTCAACGTGCAGGCCGGCGTCGCCGCCCACGTCATGGACAAGCGGCCCGACCAGGCCAAGGAAGCCCTCGCCCACGTCCGCGAGGCCAGCCGCTCCGCACTCAACGAACTCCGCGCCACCGTCGGCCTGCTCCGCCAGTCCGGCGACCCCGAGGCCCCCACCGAACCCGCCCCCGGCCTCGCCCGCCTCGACGAGCTCGCCGACACCTTCCGCAGCGCAGGGCTCCCCGTGGAGGTCGCCCGCGCCGACGACGGCACGGCCCTGCCCGCCGCCGTGGACCTGGCCGCCTACCGCGTCATCCAGGAGGCCCTCACCAACGTGCGCAAGCACGCGGGACCCACCGCCAAGGCCGAGGTCAGCGTCGTCCGCGTGGGCCCGGACGTGGAGATCACGGTCCTCGACGACGGCCCGGGCGAGGACACCGCACCCGGCGACGACGACGGCCACGGCGGCCACGGCCTGCTCGGCATGCGGGAGCGCGTCACCGCCGTCGGCGGCTCCCTCACCACCGGTCCCCGCTACGGAGGCGGCTTCCGGGTCCATGCGATCCTGCCGGTCGAGAACCACACGACGACCGCAGCCGGGGAGACCGTGTGACCGCCGCCCAGGGAGCGCCCGTATGACCATCCGCGTCCTGCTCGCCGACGACCAGGCGCTGCTCCGCAGCGCCTTTCGCGTGCTCGTCGACTCCGAGCCGGACATGGAGGTGGTGGGCGAGGCGTCCGACGGGGCGGAGGCGGTACGGCTGGCCACGGAGCGGGGTCCCGACGTCGTCCTCATGGACATCCGCATGCCCGGCACGGACGGCCTCGCCGCCACCCGCCTGATCAGCGCCGATCCGGCCCTCGCCCATGTCCGGGTGGTCATACTGACGACCTTCGAGGTCGACGACTACGTCGTGCAGTCGCTGCGCGCCGGCGCGTCCGGCTTCCTCGGCAAGGGCTCCGAGCCCGAGGACCTGCTGAACGCCATCCGCGTCGCGCACGGCGGCGAGGCACTGCTGTCGCCCGCCGCCACCAAGGGGCTCATCGCCCGGTTCCTCGCCCAGGGCGACGACGGCGGCCGCGACCCGGCCCACTCCGACCGGCTCGACACCCTCACCGGCCGGGAGCGCGAGGTGCTCGTCCAGGTCGCCGGCGGTCACTCCAACGACGAGATCGCCGAGCGCCTGGAGGTCAGCCCGCTGACGGTGAAGACGCACGTCAACCGGGCCATGGCGAAACTGGGCGCCCGCGACCGGGCGCAGCTGGTGGTCATGGCCTACGAGTCCGGACTGGTGCGTCCACGGGTGGAGTGACCTGACCCGGCGGTGCTGGCGTAGAAACGGGAGTCGATCTCCTCCTGGGGCGCAGTGGCCGCGTCCGTCGTCGTTTTGCGTTCCGTTTGAGACAGGGGGTGCAGGCCGTCGTGGTCCCAGGTGAGGGTGGCCGGATGCGTGGTGCCGGGGACCTCGCCGCAGCTCGGCCGCCACCGCCCACCCAGGCATCATGCAGCATCACGTGACCTCGATGACGTAGGGCGCCGACCACCGCAGGTCGCCGGAGCGACTGAGAAAGCCACTACGATCCGGTTGATCACCGAACCGGGGAGGGGACATGGCCGAGGGTCGGGAAACGGACGCGGTCGCCGAGAGACGGGTGGAGCTGGCCTATCGGCCGACCGCTGGCGAATTGGCGTCCGCGCTGCGCGCACGCGCGAGGAGCACCGGCGCGGGACGCTTTCAGCGCGTGGCGCTGGTCTGGACGGTGGCGGTCACGATCGTCGGCGCCCTGCTGTCGGCGGCTGGCTCCGGCCGCCGCGACACACCGTGGCCCCTGTATGCGGGGGTGGTGGTCTTCCTCGCCTTCAGGACTGCGGTGCCGTGGTTGCAGGCGCGCCGCCTCCACCGGCTCGCCGAACGGCAGGGGGACATCCGCGGGACGGTCGACGACACCGGGGTCCGGCTCACCACCGCGCACAGCTCGGCCAGCCACGACTGGCACCTCTACTCGCGCTATGTCGAGACGCCGGACCTGTTCGTGCTTCTCAGCGCCGACAAGTCCGCCGTCGGCTTCGCCGTCCTACCCAAGCGGGCCGTGGCGGCCCCGGAGGAGGTGGACCGGCTCCGGGCGGTCCTCGACCGGCGGCTGGTGCGCGCGGACGCCGGCGAGGCGCCTGGAAGCCCGCGGAGCCGGGGCCGGGCCGTGGGCCGCGGGGCCGGCTCCGTCGGATTGTTGCTGCTGGGGCTGCTGCTGTTCTTCTTCGCCTTCGCCGCCGTCCAACACGCCGCGCACCCGGACCGCTTTCCCGGGATTCAGAACAACACCGCCCCGATATCGGCCGTCATGCTGGGGCTGGGGACGCTTGCGGTCGCCGGGGCTTGGTGGCTCGTACGGCGGATGACCGTCATGCGGATCGTGACCGCCGTGCTCGCCGTCCTTGTCCTGCTGGCCGGTGGCGCCGCCCTGTACCGCGTTGGGCCGATGCTCCACTGCTGGGGCTCGGACCGGATCGCCCGCCAGCCCGAGGGCGCCTACGTCTGCTACGACTTCTGAGCGGGCCACGGTCCCCGAGCGGGCCCGGCGATCATCCCTCGGCGGCGGGCCGCAGAAGCCGGGCAATCAGCAGCAGGAAACGAAGCTCTCAAGGCCACCGGTCACCTTGCGACTGGTGTCCGGGCCAGGACTTCGGGGCCATGAGGAACGGCGTCTGAGCCACGCCCTCCAAGGCCCAGGCGGCGTGTGCATGCCCATGTGTGCGGCCCGCTCTGTCGCGGGTCCGTGGCGAAGTCCGGCTGCGTCTTCGCGCGAGTCGGCCGTCATGCTGCGGGACACGCCATCACGCCACGCGGGAGCGGTGGGCGAGCGAGCGCATCGCTGCGGCACGCGCGGCCAGGGACAAGGCCGGAACGGCGAAGAGCGCCTCTCACACTGAGAGGCGCTCTCACGCGCGTACAGACGAAACCGCTACGGCAGCGCCAGCATCCGCTCCAGCGCCAGCTTCGCGAACGCCTCCGTCTCCTTGTCCACCTGGATGCGGTTCACCAGGTTGCCCTCGGCCAGGGACTCCAGGGCCCACACCAGGTGCGGCAGGTCGATGCGGTTCATCGTCGAGCAGAAGCAGACCGTCTTGTCGAGGAAGACGATCTCCTTGCCCTCCGGTGCGAAACGGTTCGCCAGTCGTCGCACCAGGTTCAGCTCCGTGCCGATGGCCCACTTCGAGCCCGCCGGGGCCGCTTCCAGCGTCTTGATGATGTACTCGGTCGAACCCACGTAGTCCGCCGCCGTCACCACCTCGTGCCTGCACTCGGGGTGCACCAGCACGTTCACGCCGGGGATCCGCTCCCGCACGTCGTTCACCGAGTCCAGGTCGAAGCGACCGTGCACCGAGCAGTGGCCCCGCCACAGGATCATCTTCGCGGCGCGCAGCTGCTCGGCCGTCAGGCCGCCGTGCGGCCGGTGCGGGTTGTAGACGACGCAGTCGTCCAGGGACATGCCCATGTCGCGCACCGCGGTGTTGCGGCCCAGGTGCTGGTCCGGCAGGAACAGGACCTTCTCACCCTGCTGGAACGCCCACTCCAGGGCCCGCTTCGCGTTCGACGACGTGCAGATCGTGCCGCCGTGCTTGCCCGTGAACGCCTTGATGTCCGCGGACGAGTTCATGTACGACACCGGCACGACCTGCTCGGCGATCCCCGCCTCGGTCAGCACGTCCCAGCACTCGGCGACCTGCTCGGCCGTCGCCATGTCGGCCATGGAGCAGCCGGCCGCGAGGTCGGGCAGGACCACCTTCTGGTGGTCGGACGTCAGGATGTCCGCCGACTCCGCCATGAAGTGCACACCGCAGAAGACGATGTACTCGGCCTCCGGCCGCGCCGCGGCGTCCCGGGCCAGCTTGAAGGAGTCACCCGTGACGTCCGCGAACTGGATGACCTCGTCGCGCTGGTAGTGGTGCCCGAGCACGAACACCTTGTCGCCCAGCTTCTCCTTGGCCGCGCGGGCGCGCTCGACCAGGTCCGGGTCGGACGGCGAGGGAAGCTCGCCGGGACACTCGACGCCCCGTTCGCTCTTGGGGTCGGCCTCACGGCCGAGCAGCAGGAGGGCGAGGGGCGTCGGCTGTACGTCGAGCTCCTGGGTCTGGGCGGTGGTCACGACACGCACCCTTTCTGTTCTGCGGCTCGCCGGCCCTTCAGGCGGGCCGACGGGACATGCGGGACAAGCCTTTTCGTCGAATTGACGCTATCTATCATAACCGCTTCATGTCACTTTGACGATGGCGATAGCGTCGATGTGACGTGAATCCCGGCCTTCCCACGGCCGTCCCTCCACAGGCCGGTATGCGTGTTCCGGCGGGTATGCGAGCATGAGGAAGAAGCGAGACGCGAAAAGACGCGCGCGGGCCCGGAATGAATCCGCGGCCACGCCGGTTGCACTCGTCGGCAAGCAGTCTCCGTACAACCCGGGAGAGATGTAGATGTCCGTACAGGACGAGACCACCACCGTCACCGACGGCATCATCCTGACCGACGCCGCCGCGGCCAAGGTCAAGGCCCTGCTCGACCAGGAAGGCCGTGACGACCTGGCGCTGCGCGTCGCGGTCCAGCCCGGCGGCTGCTCCGGCCTGCGCTACCAACTCTTCTTCGACGAGCGCTCGCTCGACGGCGACGTGGAGAAGGACTTCGGCGGGGTCAAGGTCGTCACCGACCGCATGAGCGCCCCGTACCTGGGCGGCGCGACCGTCGACTTCGTCGACACCATCGAGAAGCAGGGCTTCACCATCGACAATCCGAACGCGACGGGGTCCTGCGCCTGCGGCGACTCCTTCAGCTGAGCAGCCCCCACCGGTAGGCGTGTGAAGGCGGCGTCCCCCACCCGGGGGCGCCGCCTTCCTCCGTCCGTGGAGCTTCCTACCGCGCGAGCGGAGGCCCCGCCCCGTCGGCGGGCACCGTCCCCTTCGGGATCGGCGTGCCGTCCGAACCGACCACCTGGCGGTCGCCCAGCGGCGCCTTGAGGTGCAGCGTCTCGTGGTAGACCTTGGCGATCATGATGCAGACCTTGCCCCGCCAGGGCGTCTCGGTCACGGTCACCGTCACCTTGTCCGAGCCCTCGCTCACCGACGCCGCGTAGTCGGCGCACACCCCGCCCTCGTAGGCGATGGTGAGGTCCCGGCCGACGGCGGTGTAGCCCATCACCTTCACGTCATGCTTCGTGGGCGCCGGGGACGGCGTCCCGCCCGGAGCGCTCCTCCCCGGGGACGACGTCCCGCTCGGCTGCCCCGGCGGCTGCGGAGTGGTCAGATACTGCGGGTCGATCGCCGGATACGTCACCGTGAGGCCGTCCCCGGCCCCGGTCGGCCGTACCTCGAACAGCCACGACGGCACCAGCACCGCCCGGCCGTTCACGGAGTGCCGGGCCAGCCCGAACACCGCGCCCTCCACCGTCGCCGACGCCCGCTCCGGCGCCGCGGTGGACGCCCCGCACGGCTTCTCGTCCCGCTCCTTCACCGGTACCGGACTGGCGCAGCCGCCGATGCCCTTTCGGCCGTACGAGGGCACGCCGTTCATCAGCTCCAGCGTCCGCTTGGCGTCGAGCACGGGATACGCCGCTCCCTTGACCGGCGCCTTCAGATTGCCGCTGCCGCCCACCACGCGGCCGTCCGCGGCCACCTGGACACCGGTCGACCAGCCGTGCGTGGGCAGCCCGCCGACCTCCGGATCGGCGTTCACCACCCGCACGGAGCCCAGGACCTGGTGCACGTCGAGCTTGGCGTCGTCCTGGCCGAGCGCCTTCAGCACCGGAGCGGCGGCCCGCTTCGCCACGGCCTCGCTCACCGCGGCGGAGGAGCCCTCGGCGGAGCCCTGCGCGGGGGCGCACACCTTGGTGCCCCGGCACAGGTTGTCGGACCCGGGCCCGTACCGGCTGAACGTCCACATCCCCGGCGCCTGCCCGGCCACCCGCAGCAACGGCTGCGCCCCGTCCTTGCCGCCGCCCACCGTCCAGGAGTCGCCGGCCCGCCGCGGCGTGCCGCTCACGTCCAGCGCCTTGGCGAGCCGGGCCACCTCGTCCCGCGTCACCTCGCCCTTCGCCCAGTACACGGGCGCCGAACCGGGGCCGCTGGGGAGCTTGCCCGCCGCGCGGTACGTCGTGCCGTACGGGTTCGGCTCGCCCACCGCGATGCCCGGCGAGCCGACCCCGCCACGGCCGTCGAGGGCCAGCGCCGGGGGAGCGCCGTCACCGCCCGGTGCCGAGGAGCCGCCCGCCCCGCCGGACAGGGTCGTGGCCAGATACGCTCCGCCGCCCCCCACCAGCAGGACCGCGGCCGCGACCGAGGCGACCACCACCGGGGAACGCCGTCGCGGCACGGCGCCGCCCCCCTCCTCGGGGACGTCCGCCGTCTCGCTCACGTCGTCGGGTCGCTCGGTGTTCACCGCATCGCTCCTTCGGCTCCACGCTGTCCCAGGAGACCCCGCCGTGCCGGAAAAGGGGCACGGAAGGTCGTATCCCGCCTCCCTCTTACGGGGGACGGCGATGGGACGCGGCGGGGGAGCGCACGGTTCCCTCGCGGGTGCGCCGGCCGGGCGCGGCCAGGCGCGGGATCAGTCCCCGTAGTCGGACATCGCGTCCAGGAGGCGGGCGGAGGCGGGCGGCACGCTGACCCCGTGGATCAGGGACGGTGAGACCGGCACGGGAGCGGCCTTCTCCGGTGCGGCCCAGTGCGGGACCATGCGGGCACAGTCGCCGCGCAGCGACGCCAGATCGCCTTCCGGTTCCGTGCCGAGCGGGGCGGTGCCGAGGACCTCGAGCTTCGTCATGGCCGCACCGTAGGCAGGCCCGAGCCCACCAGGAAAGATCTACCATCGGGTAGTTTCGCCTGCTTCAGAGGGCCCGGTGGACCGGGTAGCGTGAACTGTCCATCCCCTCCGCCCCAGGAGCGTGTCCTAGCCGTGCGTATCGCAGTCACCGGCTCCATCGCCACCGACCACCTCATGACCTTCCCCGGCCGCTTCGCCGACCAGTTCGTCGCGGACCAGCTGCACACGGTCTCCCTCTCCTTCCTGGTCGACCGCCTCGACGTACGCCGCGGCGGGGTGGGCGCGAACATCGCCTTCGGTATGGGACAGCTCGGCACCAAGCCGATCCTGGTCGGCGCGGCCGGCTCCGACTTCGACGAGTACCGCGCATGGCTGGACCGACACGGAGTGGACACGGACTCCGTGCGGATCTCGGAGACCCACCACACGGCCCGCTTCGTGTGCACCACCGACGCCGACCACAACCAGATCGGCTCCTTCTACAGCGGCGCGATGAGCGAGGCCCGGCTCATCGAGCTCAAGACGGTCGCCGACCGGGTGGACGGCCTCGACCTGGTCCTCATCGGCGCCGACGACCCGGAGGCGATGCTGCGCCACACGGAGGAGTGCCGCTCCCGGTCCATCCCGTTCGCCGCGGACTTCTCCCAGCAGATCGCCCGCATGGACGGCGACGAGATCCGGATACTGCTGGACGGGGCGACCTACCTCTTCTCCAACGAGTACGAGAAGGGGCTCATCGAGACCAAGACGGGCTGGTCGGACGCCGATATCCTCGGCCGGGTGGGCCACCGGGTGACCACGCTCGGCTCCCGCGGCGTGCGCATCGAGCGCGTCGGTGCGGACCCGATCGAGGTCGGAGTGCCCGAGGAGACGGCGAAGGTGGACCCGACCGGGGTCGGCGACGCCTTCCGGGCCGGGTTCCTCTCGGGGCTGGTGTGGGGGGTCACGCTGGAGCGGGCGGCCCAGGTGGGCTGCATGCTGGCGACCTTGGTCATCGAGACGCTGGGCACGCAGGAGTACCAGCTGCGGCGGGCGCACTTCATGGAACGCTTCACCAAGGCGTACGGGGACGAGGCCGCCGCGGAGGTCCAGGAACACCTGGCCTGAGGCCGCAGCGGGGCCACACCACGTGGCTAGTGCCGCAACAGGCAACGTTCGCCCCGTCGCGACGCCCGGCACTCCCCCAAGCTCTCGGCTTCGCTCGAGCAGGGGGGACCCCCACCCCCAAGCTCTTCGAGCAGGGGGTACCCCCAGAGCACGCACCGGACGCCGCTCCTTGACGGGCGAACGTCGCCTGCCGCGGCACTAGGAGAGCCGGCGGACCACGTACGCCGACCCCCGTTCCGCCGGCTCCTCTCCCACGTACTCCTGTCCCCGCATCTCGCACCAGGCCGGGATGTCCAGGCGCGCCGCCTCGTCGTCCGCCAGGACGCGGACCGTGCCGCCGACCGGGACGTCCCCGAAGACCTTCGCCAGCTCGATCACCGGGATCGGGCAGCGCTTGCCGAGGGCGTCGACGACCAGGGCGTCCTCCGGCCCGGCGGTCCGCGGGGAGGGCGCCCCCAGCTTCTCCCGGACCCCCGCCACCGCCTCCGGCAGCACCGCGAGGAACCGTTCGACGTCCTCCGCCGACGTCCCCGGCGGCAGCGACACGCGCACGTTGCCCTCGCTCAGCACCCCCATGGCCTTCAGCACATGGCTCGGCGTCAGCGTGCTGCTCGTACAGGACGAACCGGAGGAGACGGAGAAGCCCGCGCGGTCCAGCTCGTGCAGCAGCGTCTCTCCATCGACGTAGAGACAGGAGAAGGTGACGATCCCGGGCAGCCGGCGCACCGGATCACCCACCACCTCCACATCGGGGACCAGCTCCGGCACCCGCGCCCGGATCCGCTCCGTCAGCTCCCGCAGTCGCGGGGCCTCCTCGGCCGCCTCCGCCCGTACCGCCCGCAGCGAGGCCGCGGCCGCCACGATCGCCGGGATGTTCTCGAACCCGGCCGCCCGCCCCGACTCCCGCTCGTCCGAGGGCCCTTGGGGCGCGAACCGCACCCCCTTGCGCACCGCGAGAAGCCCGACGCCCGACGGTCCGCCCCATTTGTGCGCACTGGCCGTCAGGACCGACCAGTCGCCCTCCACCGGACCCCAGCCCAGGGACTGCGCCGCGTCCACCAGCAGCGGAACCCCGGCCGCCCGGCACACCTCGGCCACCCCGGCCACCGGCTGCACCGTGCCCACCTCGTGGTTGGCCGACTGCAGGCAAGCCAGCGCGGTGTCCGGACGCAACGCCTCCGCGTACTGCCCGGGGGTGACCGCGCCCGCGCGCGAGACCGGCACCTGTGTCACCGTCCCGCCCGACGCCTCGAACACCTCCGCCGAATGAAGCACCGAGGAATGTTCGACCGCTGACACGATCAGGTGGCGTCCGGCCCGGCGGCGGCCCGCCAGCACCCCCTCGATCCCCGCGTGCACCGCCCGCGTCCCGGAGGAGGTGAAGACCAGCTCGTCCGGACGGCAGCCCACCGCGTCGGCGGCCGCCTCCCGCGCCGCGTCCAGCAGCAACCGCGCCCGCCGCCCCTCCCGGTACAGCCGTGCGGGATCGGCCCACCCCTCATCGATCGAGGCCAGTAGGGCCTGCCGGGCAACGGGATGAAGGGGAGCACCGGAAGCAGCATCGAAGTAGCCCACACAGCAACGCTAGACGCCGTTCAGGGCAGCGTGGCCCGAAGGGGCGGGGCGCGCGGGGTTGTGTCGATATGCGGCTCCGCCGCGTGGGCGCGAGCAACCACAAACCACCCGCACTCGCCACACAAGCCGCACTCCCGAGCTATTAGGCGTCCCGGCGACACCCGCGGCGCGTACGGCACCCTCCCCGCAACCCGCCGGAAGGCGTCCAGTAGGGTTTGGTCCGCATAAACATCCAAACCCCTGCCCGACGCAGGGCGGCGACCGACCAGCGAGAAGGCCGCAGCCAACCGCGCGGGCGAGACTCTCGGGAAGGCGCTACGTGAGTCCCAACGGCTCCGACCGCTCGCCGCGGCGCCCGATGCGGCGGAAGCTGCTGCAGGCACTGACCGCGGGCCTGGTCCTGGCGACCGCAACCGGTTGCACATACAAGGACTTCCCCCGCCTTGGTATGCCCACCCCGACCACGGAAGAGGCTCCGCGGATCCTCTCCCTGTGGCAGGGGTCCTGGGCGGCCGCGCTCGCCGTCGGCGTGCTGGTGTGGGGCTTGATCCTGTGGAGCGCGATGTTCCACCGTCGCAGCCGCACCAAGGTCGAGGTTCCCCAGCAGACCCGGTACAACATGCCGATCGAGGCGTTGTACACGGTCGTCCCGCTCATCATCGTCTCGGTGCTCTTCTACTTCACCGCCCGCGACGAGTCGAAGCTCCTCAGCCTCTCCAAGAAGCCCGACGTCACCGTGAACGTCATCGGCTACCAGTGGAGCTGGGGCTTCAACTACGTCACCCCCGTCGACGGGGTGACGGGCGACGCGAAGACCGACAAGAACCTGGCCGCGATTCCGGACCGGTTCAAGAACGACTTCCCGGCGAACGCCGGCGGTGTCTACGACTTCGGCACGCCCGCCACGCGGAACCCGCAGACGGGCAACCCCGGTCCCACCCTGTGGCTCCCCAAGGGCAAGACCGTCCGCTTCATCCTCACCTCGCGTGACGTCATCCACTCCTTCTGGGTGCTGCCGTTCCTGATGAAGCAGGACGTCATCCCGGGCCACACCAACGCCTTCGAGGTGACCCCCAACCAGGAGGGCACCTTCCGCGGCAAGTGCGCCGAGCTCTGCGGCGTCGACCACTCCCGGATGCTGTTCAACGTGAAGGTCGTCTCGCCCGCAACGTACGAGCAGCACCTCAAGGACCTCGCGAAGAAGGGGCAGACCGGTTACATTCCCGCCGGCATCGCGCAGACGAGCCACGAGAAGAACCGGGAGACGAACAACCTGTGAGCATCCTCAACGAACCCCAGGGTGCCGCGGCAGCTGAGTCGTACGAGAACGAGCTGCCGGTACGGCGCAGGCGACCCGGTAACGTCGTCGTCAAGTGGCTGACAACCACCGACCACAAGACGATCGGCACGCTGTATCTGACGACGTCGTTCGCGTTCTTCCTGATCGGCGGCGTGATGGCGCTGCTCATGCGCGCCGAGCTGGCCCGTCCGGGCCTGCAGATCATGTCGAACGAGCAGTTCAACCAGGCGTTCACGATGCACGGCACGATCATGCTGCTGATGTTCGCGACGCCGCTGTTCGCCGGCTTCGCGAACTGGATCATGCCGCTGCAGATCGGCGCGCCCGACGTGGCGTTCCCGCGGCTGAACATGTTCGCCTACTGGCTCTACCTGTTCGGCTCGCTCATCGCGGTCGGCGGCTTCCTCACCCCGCAGGGCGCGGCCGACTTCGGCTGGTTCGCCTACAGCCCGCTGTCGGACGCGGTCCGCTCGCCGGGCGTCGGCGCCGACATGTGGATCATGGGTCTGGCCTTCTCCGGCTTCGGCACGATCCTCGGCTCGGTCAACTTCATCACCACGATCATCTGCATGCGCGCCCCCGGCATGACGATGTTCCGCATGCCGATCTTCGTGTGGAACGTGCTGCTGACCGGTGTGCTCGTGCTGCTGGCCTTCCCGGTCCTGGCGGCCGCGCTGTTCGCCCTGGAGGCGGACCGCAAGTTCGGGGCCCATGTCTTCGACGCGGCCAACGGCGGCGCACTGCTGTGGCAACACCTCTTCTGGTTCTTCGGCCATCCAGAGGTGTACATCATCGCGCTACCGTTCTTCGGCATCATTTCCGAGGTCATCCCGGTCTTCAGCCGTAAGCCGATGTTCGGCTACATGGGCCTCATCGGCGCCACCATCGCCATCGCCGGTCTGTCCGTGACGGTGTGGGCGCACCACATGTACGTCACCGGTGGCGTGCTGCTCCCGTTCTTCTCCTTCATGACGTTCCTCATCGCCGTCCCCACCGGCGTGAAGTTCTTCAACTGGATCGGAACGATGTGGAAGGGCTCGCTGTCCTTCGAGACGCCGATGCTCTGGGCGACCGGCTTCCTGATCACCTTCACGTTCGGTGGTCTGACCGGTGTCATCCTGGCCTCGCCGCCGATGGACTTCCACATCTCGGACTCGTACTTCGTGGTGGCGCACTTCCACTACGTGGTCTTCGGCACCGTCGTCTTCGCGATGTTCTCCGGCTTCCACTTCTGGTGGCCGAAGATGACGGGCAAGATGCTCGACGAGCGCCTCGGCAAGATCACCTTCTGGACGCTGTTCATCGGCTTCCACGGCACCTTCCTGGTGCAGCACTGGCTGGGCGCCGAGGGGATGCCGCGTCGTTACGCGGACTACCTCGCCGCCGACGGCTTCACCGCCCTGAACACGATCTCGACGATCTCCTCCTTCCTGCTCGGCCTGTCGATCCTGCCGTTCCTCTACAACGTGTGGAAGACGGCCAAGTACGGCAAGAAGGTCGAGGTCGACGACCCGTGGGGCTACGGCCGTTCGCTGGAGTGGGCGACCTCCTGCCCGCCGCCGCGGCACAACTTCCTCACGCTGCCGCGGATCCGCTCCGAATCCCCCGCCTTCGACCTGCACCACCCGGAGATCGCCGCGCTCGAGCAGCTCGAGTACGCGGGTGCCGGCAGCAAGGGCGTCGCTGGTGGCAAGGAGGCCGGCAAGTGAAGATCCAGGGCAAGATGTTCCTGTGGCTGGCCGTCTTCATCCTCGTGATGGCCATCATCTACGGCCTGTGGTCGAAGGAGCCGGCCGGCACCACCGCGCTCTTCCTGGCCTTCGGCCTGAGCGTGATGATCGGCTACTACCTGGCCTTCACGGCCCGGCGGGTCGACGCGGGAGCGCAGGACAACAAGGAGGCCGACGTCGCCGACGACGCCGGTGAGATCGGCTTCTTCAGCCCGCACAGCTGGCAGCCGCTCGCCCTCGGCATCGGCGGCGCGCTCGCCTTCCTGGCGATCGCGATCGGCTGGTGGCTGCTGTACTTCTCGGCCCCGCTGGTCCTGGTGGGCCTGTGGGGCTGGGTCTTCGAGTACTACCGCGGCGAGAACCGCACCCAGTAACACGCGCCGAGCGCGACGGGAGCCCGGACACACCGCCTGGAGTGTCGGGGCTCCCTCTTTTGCCGCGCCTTGCGTCCCCCACACGGATTGCCCGGCGCGCCATGCCTGACGGACGTTCCTAGCGTGAGGGCATGAGCCACACAGCGTTCTTGAGGAACGGCACGGTCGTCGGCTGCACCCTGGTGGTGATCGCCCTCGGTGCGGGTCTCGTCGCCTGCAGCGGGGACGGGGACCCGGCGGCGAAGCCGTACGACGCGGCGGACGACATCGCCTTCAACGCCCCGGTCGGCGACGGCAAGCAGGTCGACCCGGACAAACCTCTGGAGATCACCGCCTCGGGTTCGGACGCGCGCATCACGGACGTCACCGCCACCGACTCCCGAGGACGCTACGTCGCCGGTGAACTCTCCGCCGACGGCAGCCGCTGGCACAGCACCTCGCCGCTGGCCGCGGGCACCCACTACACGGTGCAGATCAGCACGGAGGACGAGGACGGCAACCCGGGCCGCAAGACCCTGGAGTTCGACACCGGCACCCCGAAGGCCAGGAAGGTCCTGAACGTCACCTTCGGCCCGGACTCCGGGACGTACGGCGTCGGCCAGCCCGTCACGGCCACCCTCAGCCAGCCCGTCAAGGACAGGGCGCAGCGGGCCATCGTCGAGCGTGCCCTCAGGGTGGACTCGGTGCCCGCCGTGGAGGGCTCCTGGTACTGGGTGGACGACAAGACGCTGCACTACCGCCCCAAGGACTACTGGCCCGTCCACGCCACCGTCACGGCCTACAGCAACCTCGCCGGGGTGAAGATCGCCGAACGCCTCTGGGGCGGCGACACCAAGCCGGTGAAGCTGACCACGGGGGACAGCGTCATCGCGGTCACGGACTCCGCGTCACACCGGATGACGATCTACAAGAACGGCCAGGCGATCAAGCAGATCCCCATCACCACCGGCAAGCCCGGCTACGAGACCCGCAACGGCGTCAAGGTGATCCTGAACAAGAGCTACGTCGTACGGATGCGCGGATCCACCATCGGCATCTCGGCGGGCTCCAGCGACTCCTACGACCTGAACGTCTACTGGGCGGCCCGGGTCACCTGGAGCGGCGAGTACGTGCACGCCGCACCCTGGTCCGTGGGCTCCCAGGGGTACGCCAACGTCAGCCACGGCTGCACCGGGATGAGCACCTCGTACGCCCAGTGGTTCTACAACACGGTCCGGCAGGGCGACATCGTCCAGGTCGTCAACTCGGGCGGCAAACAGATGGAACCGTTCGGCAACGGCTTCGGCGACTGGAATGTGGACTGGGAGAAGTGGCAGAAGGGCAGCGCCCTCGCCCCCGGCACCTCGAACCCCGCGATGACGGCACGGTTGAGTCCGGAGAGCGTGTAGCGCACTCACGAGCGCGGGGCTGTGTCGGTATGCGGCTCCGCCGCGTGGGCGCGAACAACCACACAGCAGCGGCAGTCGCCACCAGATGCCGGGGACCGAGCTCTCAGGCGCTCGAAAGGGCCCGACGCCGCAACAGACCGGCCAAAGCAGAGGCGAACTCAACAGGCTCGACCGGCAGCGCCACCGCGGCATCCGCGCGGCTCCAGGTCGCGAGCCACGCATCCTGAGGCCGAGCGATCAGCACCAGCACCGGCGGACAATTGAAGATCTCGTCCTTGATCTGCCGGCACACGCCCATGCCCCCCATCGGCACGGCCTCGCCGTCCAGCACGCACACATCGATGCCGCCCTTGTCCAGCTCCCTGAGCACGGCTCCCGGCGTGGCGCACTCCACGAACTCCACCTCGGAAACGTCCGGAGCCGGCCTGCGCCCGGAGGCCAGCCGCACCTGGGCGCGGGTGTTGGAGTCGTCGCTGTAGACCAGCACCGTGGCGGTCGGCTGCATGCTTCCCTCCGGGACGTCGTCGTCGTACGGAACGGACCCATCAGTGCGGATGCTACCCCCTGGAACACGGGGTCGACACCGGCGCGCACGCCTCTTCGGTGCGCCATCCGGGCACTACAGACGGTACGGACACTCCGAACGGCACCCCCCGGAGTGAGGGCGAGATAAGCGACCGACATAATGTCGGTCGTGGCGACAGCAACGACAGTAGAAACCGGGCACGCGCACCCGTCGGTCAACCGGCCGAACCTCACCAGCGTCGGAACCATCATCTGGCTGAGTTCCGAGCTGATGTTCTTCGCGGCCCTCTTCGCGATGTACTTCACCCTGCGATCGGTGACCGGGCCGGCTCACTGGAAGGAGATGGCGAGCCATCTCAACTTCCCGTTCTCGGCGACGAACACCACGATCCTGGTGCTCTCCTCCCTGACCTGCCAGCTCGGCGTGTTCGCCGCCGAGCGCGGGGACGTGAAGAAGCTCCGGGGCTGGTTCATCGTCACCTTCATCATGGGTGCGATCTTCGTCGGCGGTCAGATCTTCGAGTACACCGAGCTGGTCAAGAAGGACGGCCTCTCGCTGTCCTCGGACCCGTACGGCTCGGTGTTCTACCTGACCACCGGCTTCCACGGCCTGCACGTGACGGGTGGTCTCATCGCCTTCCTGCTGGTCCTCGGCCGCACCTACGCGGCGCGCAGGTTCACGCATGAGCAGGCGACCGCCGCCATCGTCGTGTCCTACTACTGGCACTTCGTCGATGTCGTCTGGATCGGCCTCTTCGCCACGATCTACATGATCCGGTAGTCGGCCGCCGCGCGGCGGACGGTCCCCCGATCGGGGGAGCCGATCGCCCCCGACGACCCGATCCACTTCCAGAAGCATCGACGCAGAAGATCCTGACACCGGGGTAATCCGTGAAAAAGCTCTCCGCACGACGACGCCATCCGCTGGCGGCTGTCGTCGTCCTACTCCTCGCGCTGGCGGCCACCGGGGGGCTGTACGCAGCGTTCGCGCCCGCGACCCAGGCGCAGGCCGACACGACCGCCCAGTCCCTCGCCATCGACGAGGGCAAGAAGCTCTATCAGGTGGGCTGCGCCAGCTGCCACGGCACCAACGGTCAGGGCAGCTCCGACGGTCCGAGCCTGGTGGGCGTGGGTGCCGCGGCCGTCGACTTCCAGGTCGGCACCGGTCGTATGCCGGCCGCCACCTCGCAGGGCGCCCAGGTGCCGCGGAAGAAGCCGATCTACAACCAGACGCAGATCGACCAGCTCGCGGCGTACATCTCGTCCCTCGGCGCCGGCCCGGCGATCCCGACGAAGAACGACTACAGCCCGGAAGGCGCCGACATCGCCAAGGGCGGTGAGCTCTTCCGTACGAACTGCGCGCAGTGCCACAACTTCACCGGTGAGGGCGGCGCGCTGACGCACGGCAAGTTCGCCCCGAGTCTCGAGGGTGTCGCCCCCAAGCACATCTACGAGGCCATGCTGACGGGCCCGCAGAACATGCCGTCCTTCCCGGACACCACGCTGTCGCAGCAGAACAAGAAGGACATCATCGCGTACCTGAACGCGGTCAACGGTGACCAGACCGAGAACCCCGGCGGTCTCAAGCTGGGCGGTCTCGGCCCGGTCTCCGAGGGCCTGTTCGCCTGGATCTTCGGCCTCGGCGCGCTGATCGTCGTCGCCGTCTGGGTCGCCGCTCGGACCGCAAAGGCCAAGAAGTCATGAGTAGCCACGACATTCCAGAAGAGAACCTGCCCGCTGAGCAGGACACCGAGTCCGGTGCGGTAGCCGTCGCGGACGAGGAGAACCCGTTCGCCGACCCGGGGCTGCCGCCCCACGAGCACCGCATCCAGGACATCGACGAGCGGGCCGCCAAGCGCTCCGAGCGCACGGTCGCCCTGCTGTTCACCGTGTCGATGCTGGCCACCCTCGGCTTCATCGCCTCGTACGTCGGGATCCCGAACGACAAGTCGATCTACGTCTTCCCGCTCGGGCACATCAGCGCGATGAACTTCGCGCTGGGCCTGACGCTCGGCGTGGCGCTGTTCGCGATCGGCGCGGGCGCGGTCCACTGGGCCCGCACCCTGATGTCCGACGTGGAGATCGCCGACGAGCGTCACCCGGTGGAGGCGTCCCCCGAGGTCAAGGCCAAGGTCATGGCCGACTTCCGGCAGGGCGCCAAGGAGTCGGTGATCGGCCGCCGCAAGCTGATCCGCACCACGATGCTCGGCGCGCTGGCCATGTTCCCGCTCTCCGGCCTCTTCCTGTTGCGCGACCTCGGCCCCCTGCCCGGGACGAAGCTGCGCCACACGATGTGGTCCAAGGGCAAGCTCCTCGTCAACATGAACACGAACCAGCCGCTGCGTCCCTCGGACGTCCAGGTCGGTTCGCTCACCTTCGCCAAGCCCGAGGGCCTGGAGGAGACCAGCGAGGACTTCCAGGTGGAGATCGCCAAGGCGGCGCTGATGATCGTCCGGCTCCAGCCGGAGAACATCAAGGACAAGAAGGAACTGTCCTGGTCCCACGAGGGCATCGTGGCGTTCTCCAAGATCTGCACCCACGTCGGTTGCCCGATCTCCCTGTACGAGCAGCAGACGCACCACGTCCTCTGCCCGTGCCACCAGTCCACCTTCGACCTCTCCGACGGTGCCCGGGTCATCTTCGGCCCGGCCGGTCACGCCCTGCCGCAGCTGCGCATCGGCGTCAACGCGGACGGTTACCTCGAGGCGCTCGGCGACTTCGAGGAGCCCGTCGGTCCTGCCTTCTGGGAGCGCGGATGAGCACTACAACGAGCAACGGGTCCGCGTCGCGCGGACGGGCGCCGGCCGGCGAGCGTGTCGCCGACTGGGCCGACGGACGCCTGGGCATCTACACCCTGGCCAAGTCGAACATGCGGAAGATCTTCCCCGACCACTGGTCGTTCATGTTGGGTGAGGTCTCCCTCTACAGCTTCCTCATCCTCATCCTCACGGGTGTGTACCTGACCCTGTTCTTCCACCCGTCGATGAACGAGGTGGTGTACCACGGCAGTTACGTGCCGCTGCAGGGCCAGCTGATGAGCGAGGCGTTCAACTCGACGGTGCACATCAGCTTCGACGTCCGCGGCGGTCTGCTGGTCCGGCAGATCCACCACTGGGCGGCGCTGATCTTCCTCGCCGGCATGTTCGTGCACATGATGCGCGTCTTCTTCACCGGCGCGTTCCGCAAGCCGCGTGAAATCAACTGGCTGTTCGGCTTCCTGCTGTTCGTCCTCGGCATGTTCACCGGCTTCACCGGTTACTCGCTCCCGGACGACCTGCTCTCCGGCACCGGTGTCCGCTTCATGGAGGGCGCGATCCTGTCCGTGCCGATCGTCGGCACGTACCTGTCGTTCTTCCTCTTCGGCGGCGAGTTCCCGGGCGGCGACTTCGTGGCCCGGTTCTACTCGGTCCACATCCTGCTGCTGCCGGGCATCATGCTCGGCCTGGTGGTCGGCCACCTGATCCTGGTCGTCTACCACAAGCACACGCAGTTCGCGGGCCCCGGCAAGACGAACAACAACGTCGTCGGCATGCCGCTGATGCCGGTGTACATGGCCAAGGCCGGAGGCTTCTTCTTCCTGGTCTTCGGCGTCATCGCGGCCGTCGCGGCGATCGCCACGATCAACCCGATCTGGGCCATCGGCCCCTACCGTCCGGACCAGGTGTCCACGGGCGCCCAGCCCGACTGGTACATGGGCTTCTCCGAGGGCCTGATCCGTACGATGCCGGGCTGGGAGATCAACTTCTGGGGTCACACGCTCGTCCTGGGCGTGTTCATCCCGCTGGTGATCTTCCCGCTGGTCCTGGTCGCGATCGCGGTCTACCCGTTCATCGAGGCCTGGGTCACCGGCGACAAGCGCGAGCACCACATCCTGGACCGGCCGCGCAACGCGCCGACGCGCACCGCGTTCGGTGCCGCCTGGATCTCGTGGTACTTCGTACTGCTGGTCGGTGGTGGCAACGACCTGTGGGCCACCCACTTCCACCTGTCGATCAACGCGATCACCTGGTTCGTCCGCGTCGCCTTCTTCGTGGTACCGGTGCTCGTGTTCATCGTCACCAAGCGGATCTGCCTCGGCCTGCAGCGCCGGGACCGCGACAAGGTGCTGCACGGCCGCGAGTCGGGCATCATCAAGCGGCTGCCGCACGGTGAGTTCATCGAGGTCCACGAGCCGCTCAGCCAGGAGCAGCTGCACACGCTCACGGCGCACGAGCAGTACAAGCCGGTCGAGCTCGGCCCGACGGTCGACGAGAACGGTGTCGAGCGGAAGATCAAGGGCTCCGCGAAGCTGCGTGCCAAGCTCAGCAACGCGTACTACGGGGAGAACAACCAGATCCCCAAGCCCACGGTCGAGGAGTACAAGGAGATCACGAGCGGCCACGGCCACCACTGATCGCTGCACGCCACGCCACGGTAGGAGGGCCCCGTCCGGTGTTCGGACGGGGCCCTTCGCCATGCCCCCGGCTGGATAGGGTGGACCCGTTGGAGACTCGCGTCCCTAGTCCGGGACACCGACCCAGGAGCGGCTTATGAGCGCTGTGCACCCCGCTGGAGGCGACACCGCGGCGGGCCGTTCCTGGCCCCAGGTGCTGAACGGGCTCCTCGAGGGCCGCGACCAGAGCGCGGACGACACGGCCTGGGCGATGGACCGCATCATGCGGGGCGAGGCCACGGACGCGCAGATCGCCGGGTTCGTGGTGGCGCTGCGGGCCAAGGGCGAGACCGTCGAGGAGATCACCGGTGTGGTCCGGGCGATGTACGAGCACGCCAACGTGATCGAGGTGTCGGGCCGCACGGTCGACATCGTCGGCACGGGCGGCGACGGCGCGAAGACGGTGAACATCTCCACGATGTCGGCGCTGGTGGTGGCCGGCACGGGCGCGAAGGTCGTCAAGCACGGCAACCGCGCGGCCTCGTCGGCGTCGGGCTCGTCGGACGTCCTGGAGAAGCTGGGCGTCAACCTCGACCTGACGCCCCAGCGGGTCGCGCAGGTCGCGGAGGAGGCGGGCATCACCTTCTGTTTCGCGGTGAAGTTCCACCCCGCGCTGCGCCATGTCGCCGCCGCGCGCGGTCAGCTGGGTATCCGGACGGTCTTCAACGCCCTCGGCCCGCTGACCAACCCGGCGAAGGTGAAGGCCCAGGCGGTCGGCGTCGCAGACCCGCGCCTGGCGCCGATGATCGCCGGGGTACTCGCCGAGCGCGGCAACTCCTCCCTGGTGTTCCGCGGCGACGACGGCCTCGACGAGCTGACGACCACTGCCACCTCCCACGTCTGGATCGTCCGCGACGGCAAGGTCACCGAGGAGACCTTCGACCCGCGGGACGCCGGTATCGAACTGGTCCCGGTGGAGGCCCTGCGCGGCGGCGACCCGTCCCACAACGCCGAGGTCGCCCGCCGCCTCCTCGACGGGGAGACGGGCCCGGTACGGGACGCCGTCCTGCTGAACTCGGCTGCGGCGCTGGTGGCGCTGGAGCCGGGCGATGGCCCGCTGGCCGACCAGATCCGCACCGGCATGGCCAAGGCCGCCGAGTCGATCGACTCGGGCGCGGCCAAGCGTGCCCTGGAGCGGTGGGTGGCCGCCAGCAACGCCTGACGCCGAGCGCGCCCGCGGAAAAGGCCAGGTCAGGCTGGCTGGAGTAAAGTGAGTAAGTGGCAGCTCTCCCCGCGGGCCGCAAGGAGGCTGGGCATGATCCATTCAGCCGATATCCGCGAGTGGCGCAACCGGGACGTGATCGACGCCAAGGGCCGCAAGATCGGCTCCCTTGAGGCGGTCTACGTCGACACCACCACCGATACGCCGGCCATGGTCACCGTTCGCACCGGAGTGCCGACCCGGCACAGGCTCGTCTTCGTCCCCCTGGACGAGGCGACCGTGGGACCCGGGTACGTCCAGGTGGCGCACTCCAAAGGGCGAGTGCGCAAGGCGCCGTCCATCGGCGTGGACGACGTCCTGCCGGTCGAGCGGGAAGAAGAGATCTTCAAACACTACGACAGGGCCTATGAGCCCGGTGCCGACGGCGGACGCCGCCTCGCGCGCCGCTGACCCCCGGGCCGAAAGAAGTGGTCACCATGGCGGTCTTCCTGTTCCTGATCCTCGCGGCGGTCGCCCTCGGCATCATCGGCGCGGTCGCGAAGGGGCTGTTCTACCTCCTGATCATCGGCATAGTGGTGTTCCTGGCGAGCCTCGTCCTGTTCGGCATGCGCTGGGGGAGGCGCTCGAAGCACCACCTCGTTCGATGACGCACCGGGACGGGTCCGCCCGTCCCGGTATACGGACAGAAGTTGCGAGCAGGTGATCACCTGCCGTAATTTTCACATCAGGTCATGAGCGACAGTCATTCGGCCCCGGCCGGCTGTCCGGCAACCCTCCGTCCGTGGCGGGGTGCCCCGGGTGAAGACCAGGTCGCAGGCAGCGAGGTCTGCGGCAAGCGCGGACCCCTCGTGTCTTCCAGGGGTCCTGGTCGTTCGAGGGAGCCTTCCGTGAGCAAGCGAATGCGTTAGGGCCGCAGAGCCCCGCCTCCGCACCCCTTTTTTCCTTTCACCTTCTCCGTGCCGTGCACACCGCCGCGCCCGTGCGCGCCTCCGGCACCGGTGAGTCTCGCCTGCCCTACGGGAGTACACCCATGTCCGTCTCCACCCTTGCCGCCGACCAGGCCGTCTCTGCCCCGCTGCCCGTTCTGGGCCGTGATGTCACCGTCCCGCTCGTCACCGGCGGCGACGTCACCTACGCCGCGCTCGACTACGCGGCCAGCGCCCCCGCGCTGCAGCGCGTCTGGGACGACGTGGCGGCGTACGCGCCCTACTACGGCAGCGTCCACCGCGGCGCCGGCTACCTCTCCCAGCTGTCCACCGACCTGTTCGAGAACGCCCGCCGCACGGTCGCCGCGTTCCTCGACTGCCGCGACAGCGACCAGGTGGTCTTCACCCGCTCCACCACCGACTCGCTCAACCTCCTCGCCGCCGCCCTCCCGGCCGACTGCCAGGTCTTCGTCTTCGAGACCGAGCACCACGCCTCCCTGCTGCCGTGGCGGGACGCCCGGGTCACCTACCTCGACGCCCCGAGCAGCCCCCGGCAGGCCGTCGAGACCCTGGAACGCGCCCTCGCCGACCGCGACCCCTACGGCCCGGCCCTGGTCTGCGTCACCGGCGCCTCCAACGTCACCGGCGAGCTGTGGCCGGTACGGGAGCTGGCGGCGGCCGCCCACGCGCACGGCGCCCGTATCGTCCTGGACGCCGCCCAGCTCGCCCCGCACCACCCGGTGTCCGTCAAGGACCTCGATGTGGACTGGGCCGCCTTCTCGGGCCACAAGCTCTACGCCCCCTTCGGCTCCGGCGTCCTGGCCGGCCGCGCCGACTGGCTGCGCCAGGCCCAGCCGTACCTCGCGGGCGGCGGCGCCAGCCGCAAGGTCACGCGCAGGACGGACGGAGGAGTGGACGTGGAGTGGCACGACACGGCCGCCCGTCACGAAGCCGGCTCCCCGAACGTGATCGGCGCCTACGCCATCGCCTCCGCCTGCAAGGCCCTCACCGAGGCGGGCTTCGACACCCTGGTCGCCCGCGAGCAGCACCTGATCCGCAACGTCAGGGAGGGTCTCGCCGACGTCCCCGAGGTCAGGATCCTCTCCCTCTTCGGCGACGACGCCCCCCGCGTCGGCGTGATCTCCTTCGTCGTCGAGGGCTGGAACAGCTCCCACTTCGCCGCCGCTCTCTCCGCCGAGTACGGCATCGGCGTCCGCGACGGCCTGTTCTGCGCCCACCCGCTGGTCCGCACCCTGCTCGGCAGCGACCCCCAGACCCAGGGCGAATGCGGCGCCCCCGAGGCGGAGCCCGGGGAGAAGTCCCTCAACGCGATCCGGGTGAGCTTCGGCGCCGGCACCCCCGACGAGCATGTCGAGCGCTTCGTCAAGGCCGTGAAGGAACTGGTCAGCGACGGCGCGCGGTGGCAGTACCGCACGGAGAACGGCCGCTGCGTCCCGGCGGTCTGAGTCCTCACAGGGGCCGGTGAGGCGGCGTCAGGGCCTGTCAGACAATTCCCGTCTGCCCCGCGGCGTCTGGCACGCACTCCCCCAGAGGGGAACCCCCGGCCGCGTTGCCGAAACGCCCGCGTGGCTCCTCGCCCAAGCTCTCGGCATCGCTCGAGCAGGGTGCCCCCCATCGAGGGCGCTGGGGGCACCCCCATCGAGGGCGCTCGGGCGCCTTGCGATCGCACGCTCCCCCCGGCTCGCACCGGCTTCACTCGGCTCGCGCGGGGGCGCCCCCCCGATCGCCGCCCGCGGGGGCCGCCCTTCGAGCGGACGACGGGAATTGTCAGACAGGCCCTGGCCGATCAGGAGTCCAGCCCGATCGCGAACGCCGCCTCCAGGTCGTGCTGGGAGTACGTACGGAACGCCACGTGGGTGTCCGTCGCCTCGACTCCCGGGATCTTGCTGATCCGCCCGGGGATCACGTCCGCCAGCTCCTCGTGCTCCTTCACCCGCACCATGGCGATCAGGTCGTACGTCCCCGTGACGGAGAAGACCTCGCTGACGGAATCCAGCGAGGCGATCCGCTCCGCGATCTCGGGGATCCGGTCCACGCTGGTCTTGATGAGCACGATCGCGGTGATCACGGCTGCTGTTCTCCCTCGGGGGCCTCGGCTGGTGGTTTCACCCTACTGGTACGCGTATAGCGCACCCACGCGTAGAGGAACCCCAGCGAGAACCCCACCAGGTGGGCCAGATACGCCACGCCGGGCCCCTGGGCGGCCCGGCCTGCCGCCATCCACTGCAGGGACGCCCAGAACGGCAGCACCACCCAGGCCGGGAACCTCAGCGGCAGGAAGAACAAGAACGGGAAGAGACTGGTCACCCGCGCCTTGGGGAAGAGGAACAGGAACGCACCCAGGACCGCGGAGATCGCCCCGGACGCTCCGACCAGCGTCTGCGCCGACGCGGCGTTGGCGGCCGCGTACCCCAGCAGCGCCAGACAGCCGCAGCCCAGGTAGAACAGGGCGTACTCCACATGCCCCATCCGCTCCTCGGCCATGGCCCCGAAGACGTAGAGGAAGAGCATGTTGCCCAGCAGATGCACCCAGCTGCCGTGCACGAACAGCGCGGTCGCGGGCGTGAGCGCCGCCCGCGGCGCCCCGCTGAACAGCTCCACCGGCACCACGCCCCAGCGGGCGAAGTAGGCCCGCTGCGCGGCGAGCAGCGCGTCCCCGGTCCCGTAGGTCGGACTCAGCCCCGCGGCCGGTCCGACGACGAAGAGCGCGCAGCACAGGACGATCAGCCCGTACGTCACCGGCGCCGACTGTCCGCGCAGCGCTCCCACGGCCGTCCTGGTCCAGGTGCTGATCATGGTATAGAGCATGGCGTAACCGGACCGATCCGCACAGAGTGCCTCGCCGCCGTGGAACGGGCGGGCGGCGGGTACTCGCCAGGCCGTAGGGTTACGAGCCACACGCTCCAGGGAAACTGGCGCATCACGGAGACTGGAAGAAGGAAGAGCACCCACGATGACGGTTCCCCTGCCGACGGAGACGACCCGCTGGCGCTGCACGCTCTGCGGCAACCTCACCCGTTTCGACGTGACCCGCTCGTCGAAGGTCGTCGAGTACATGCACCTCGATCTGGCAGGGGAGCCGAAGGTGGAGGAGCGCGAGGTGGTCAGTGAGACCATCGAGTCGGTCCGTTGCCGTTGGTGCAACGCGGTCGACCAGGTGGAGCTCGTGGACAGGCCGGGTGCCGGCTCCTGAGGGAGGCGGCCCCGCAGGGCGTATGGGGTGAGGGATGGCTGAGACCACAGGCGGGGAGCCGGTCGACGGCACCGCTGAGGTGCTCGACCGCCCGCTGCCCGACGGCGTGCGCCGCCGGGTCGTGCAGATCGTGTCCGACGGCTTCGGCGGGCTGACCCTCGCCGAACTGCCCGCACAGCTGCGGCAGTACGGCCGGTTCACCCCGACCCGCCGGGCCAAGTTCGCCGGCAACGCCATGGCGGCGGCCGTGGAGACGGACGCGCTGTTCCGGCAGCGCATCGCCGAGAAGCTCAGAGAGGCGCAGCCGGAGCTCACCGCTGCCCTCGACTCCGGCTCGCCGCCCCCGGCCGCGGACCCGCTCGACGTGGCGGCCGCGGCCTATGTAGTGCGCCCGGCGGGCTGGGTGAAGCTGGTGACCGCCGCCGGCGAGGAGGCCCAGCGCGTCGACGCCGAGCGTGCCGACGAGGAGAGCCGGGCCGAGCTGGAGCGGCTGCGCGCGGAGCTGGCGGCCGCGCGCGAGCACACCCGCACCGAGACCGAGCGGCTGCGGGCGGAGCTGGACGCGGCGCGCAAGGAAGCCGACTCGCTTCACCGCAAACTGCGAGCCGCCCTCAGTGACGTCAGACGCGGCGAGGCCGCCCTGCGCAAGGCCCAGGGCGAGATCGAGGCGGTGCGCGCCGAAGGACAGGCCCAGCTCTCCGCCGCCGAGAGCGAGACCCGGCGGCTCAAGGCGCGCCTCGGCGAGGCGGAGGCCACCCTGGAGGCCACGCGCAGGGCGGCGCGCGAGGGGCGCAGCGTCGAGGACATGCGGGTACGGCTGTTGCTCGACACCCTGCTCGACGCGGCCCAGGGGCTGCGCCGTGAACTGGCGCTGCCACCGGTCTCCGTACGGCCGGCGGAGACCGTGGACGCGGTCGAACCGGGACGAATGACCCCGAAGGACATCGCCGCCCGTGCGCTGTCCGAGAACGATCCCGCGATTCTCGACCAGTTGCTCGCACTGCCCCAGGTGCATCTGGTCGTCGACGGCTACAACGTCACCAAGACCGGCTATCCGCAGATGCCGCTGGAGAAGCAGCGCCTGAGGCTCCTCGGTCAGCTCTCCCAACTCGCCGCTCAGACCGGCGCCGAGGTCACCTGTGTCTTCGACGGGGCCGAACTGGCCGCACCGGTGCTGCTCGCGCCGCCGCGCGGGGTGCGGGTGCTGTTCTCCAAACCGGGCGTCACCGCCGACGAGTTGATCCGCCAGCTGGTGCGCGCGGAGCCGCCGGGCCGGCCCGTCATCGTGGCCTCCACGGACCGCGAGGTGGCCGACGGGGTCGCGAGGGCGGGAGCGCGCCCGGTGGCTTCGGCGGTGTTGCTGAAGCGTCTCTCGCGCGGCTGAAATCGGACCTGAGGTCCCCTACGTCGCCAACCGCAACGTACAGGCCCAATGCCCGAATTGGCGGAACCGTCGCGCAACGTAGCGTCAGGACTGCGTCACTTCCTGTGCCTCATGTGCAAAGAATGCATTGCGTGACAGGGTTTTTTGGTGTGAGGATTTGAATTCATCACGATGAGGTCACTAGGGTCTGGCCTCGAACCTCCGAGCGGGTGATCACTCAGAAGAAGGAGCCTGCTTCCAGTGGCGTCCCACCGTCGACCCAAGCAGCCGAGCCGTGCACGTGTGACCGTGCTGACCACCGCAGCTGCCGCCGCCGTTGCGTTCAGCGCGAACGCCGCCAACGCGGCGCCCAGTGCCAAGCCGAGCGTGGACGAGGTCAAGTCCAAGGTCGACAAGCTCTACCAGGACGCGGAGAAGGCCACCGAGCAGTACAACGGGGCCAAGGAGAAGCAGCAGCAGCTCCAGAAGGAGATATCCACCCTCCAGGACAGGGTCGCCCGGGGGCAGGACGAGCTCAACAAGCTGCGCGACGGCATCGGCACCATGGCCAGCGCCCAGTACCGCACCGGCAGCATCGACCCCTCCCTCCAGCTCTTCCTCTCCTCGAATCCGGACGACTACCTCGACAAGGCGTCCACCCTCGACCAGTTGAGCAGCCAGCAGGTCGAGGCGCTGAAGAAGATCCAGGAGAAACAGCGCGAGCTGGCCCAGGAGCGCCAGGAAGCCACCGACAAGCTCAAGGACCTCGCCGCCGCCCGCACCGAACTCGGCAAGAAGAAGGCGGAAGTCCAGAGCAGGCTCGCCGACGCGCAGAAGCTCCTCAACAGCCTCACCGCCCAGCAGCGGGCCGCCCTCCAGGCCGACCAGCAGAGAGCCAGCCGCGCCAGTGAGCGCGCCGCCCTCAGTGTCTCCGTCGGCTCCGGCCGCGCCGGTGCCGCGTTCTCCGCCGCCCAGAGCAAGGTCGGCGTAGCGCCCTACGTCTACGGTGCCTCCGGCCCCAACTCCTTCGACTGCTCCGGCCTGACCTCCTGGGCCTACGCCCAGGCCGGCGTCTCCATACCGCGCACCTCGCAGGAGCAGGCCAACATCGGCACCCGCATCTACAACATCAGCGACCTCCAGGTCGGCGACCTGGTCTTCTTCTACGGCGACATCCACCATGTCGGCCTCTACGCCGGCAACCACACGGTGCTGCACGCGCCGCACACCGGCGCCTACGTGCGGTACGAGTCGATGAGCGACATGCCGTTCCAGTTCGGCGTCCGAGTCTGACCCGGCTGTCCGGTTCCTCGAACCGCACGACACCACACCGCCCGAACGAGCGAATTCCAGCGACTCCCGCTGACTCCACGCCCCGCCGATGACCTGCGTCAGCGGCGGGGCGTCGCTCTGTCGGCCCCTCGAGGGCTTTGGACCCGCGGTGATCACCCCGCTACTGTCTGCCGCGTTTCCCCCGCCGCCCGGCGGGCGGTTCCTCAGCGGAAGGAGAGCGACCGGTCGTGGGGTCCCATCGCCGCCTTGCACCGTCCGGCATGCGCCAGGGCGCCAGCGCCGCGGAGTCCAATCGAGCCCTGAAGAGGGCAGCCGCCGTACTGTCCGCCGCAGCGGCGGCCGCGGCGACACTGGGCGCCGTACCGGCGAACGCCGCGCCACGCGACACCCGGGCCACGGTGGACCGGCTGTACCAGGAGGCGGAGCAGGCCACCGAGGCGTACAACAAGGCCGGGGAACGCGCCGACGCGTTGCGCCGGGACGTCGGCCGGGCACAGGACCGCGTCGCCCGGCAGCAGGACCGCGTCAACAGCATGCGGGACGCGCTCGGTGCGCTCGCCGGGGCCCAGTACCGCTCCGGCGGACTCGCCTCGCCCCTCGCGCTGCTGCTGTCGGACAACCCCGGCGAGTACCTCGACAAGGCGGCCGCGCTGGACCGGATCGGCGCCCGCCAGGCCGGGCAGCTCAAGGAACTCCAGGGAGCGCTGCGCCGGTTGGCCCGGGAACGCGCGGTGGTGGCCGGTGAACTAGCCCAGTTGGAGAAGAGCCGCGAGGCGGTCGCACAGCACAAGAAGGCCGTGGAGCGGAAGCTCGTCGCGGCGCAGCGGCTGCTGAACTCCCTGCCGGCCGAGGAGCGCACCGTCTACCAGCGGGCCTCCCGCTCCGCCGGCGAGGTCCCCGGCCTCACCCCGGCCGCGGCGCCCGACTCCCGCGCGGCGGCCGCCGTCACCGCTGCCCGCTCCGCGCTCGGCCGCCCGTATGTGTGGGGCGCCAACGGGCCGGGAGGCTTCGACTGTTCGGGCCTCATGCAGTGGGCGTACGCACGGGCGGGCATCGGCCTGCCGCGCACCTCGCAGGAGCAGCGGTACGCCGGCCGCCAGGTGCCGCTCTCCCAGGCCCAGCCCGGGGACCTGGTGGTCTACCGCTCCGACGCCAGCCATGTGGCGATGTACGTCGGCAACGGCCAGGTCATCCATGCACCCCACCCGGGGGCGGCGGTGCGCTACGACCCGGTCGGCATGATGCCGATCGCCTCGGTCACCAGGCCCTGAAGGCACCGGTCCGCGGCCGAAACCGGCGCACGAGTGGCGTGCGGGCGCCGCGTACGATCGGACGGTGGCTGATCGTGGGCGTGCGTCGGGGATCGTGGCGTGCTGTGTCCTGCTGCTGGCCGGGCTCGTCGGCTGCGGCGGCGCCGCCCCCGCCGAGAACGGGACGGCCGCCGTGCGGCAGCTGCTCGACCGGCGGGCGACGGCGGTCCTGGAGGGCGACCGGTCCGCGTTCCTCGCGACCCAGACCCGCACCGCAGGCGCCTCCGGGTACGACAACCTGCGCGCCGTGCCGCTGGCCGCCTGGTCGTACCGGCTCACCGCCGTTCACCTGACCGGTGACCGGGCCACCGCCGACGCCGAACTGCGCTACCGCGTCAGGGGATACGACCGGGCGCCGGTCACCGCCGCCCGGTCACTGCGGCTGACCCGCACCGGGGGACGCTGGTACGTCACCTCCGACGAGCCCGCGCGGAAGGCCGCCCGGCAGCTGTGGGACCAGGGCACCGTCGAGGCGGTTCGCGGCGCGCACGGCCTCGTCCTCGGCGTCGGACAACCACGGGAGGAGCTGCGGGAGTACGCGCGCCTCGCGGACCGGGCGGTGCCCGCCGTCACCGAGGCGTGGGGGACCGGCTGGCCGGGCCGGGTCGTGGTGCTCGTACCGAAGTCGCTGGAGGGCATGGCGGCGCTGCTCGGCGCTCCGGCGTCCGGGTACCAGGGGATAGCCGCGGTCACCACCGGAGAAGTGGGCGGGAGCGGGACGGCGCCCGCGGACCGGATCACCGTCAACCCTGACGCCTACGCCATCCTCGGCGACCTCGGCAAACAGGTCGTCCTCACCCATGAGACCACCCATGTCGCCACCCGCCGCCACACCACGGCGGCCACACCCCTGTGGCTCTCCGAGGGGTACGCCGACTGGGTCGGCTACCGCCGCACCGGCCGGGCCCCCGCCCAGGTGGCACCCGAACTCGAGCGCGCCGTCGGGCTCGGCACCGCCCCGTCCGCGCTGCCGCGGGACTCCGACTTCGCCTTCTCCGGGGACGCGGGCAAACTGGCGCAGGCCTACGAAAGCGGCTGGATGGCCTGCCGGATGATCGCCGACCGCTGGGGCGAGGCCCGGCTGAACGACTTCTACCGGGCTGTCGGCGACCACGGGAAGCGTGCGGGATCGGTCGAGACGGCCCTCGCAAGGGTGCTGGGCACGACCCCGGAGAAGTTCACGCAGCAGTGGCGGGCGTATCTGAGGTCTCAACTGGGCTGATGCCGTGGCCGGTTCGGGCCCGGCATTGAGCGGGGGACGTCGCTCAGGAGGGCGTCAGCGTCTCCTTGGTGCGGGCGGTCTGAGGCGGCACCGTCGCGGTCGGGCGGGAGACCGTGGTGCGCCACAGGGCCCTGGCCGCGGTCAGTGCGGCGAGCAGCAGCAGGCCGTTGCGCGTGGCGAGGAGGGTGACGCCCAGCCGGTCGCTCGCCACGACGTTCGCGAAGTACACCGGGAACTCCAGGACCGTGGCTGGGCAGGCGGCCAGGACCAGCCCGGCGGGCAGGAGCATCCGGCTGCCGGGGAAGCAGAGGCAGACGGCCGCGAGCCCGACCAGCCACACCATGTATTGCGGGCTGATCACCCGGCTGGTGAGCGTGAACAGCAGCACCGCCACGAAGGCCGCGTCCGCGAGCGCGTGCGGTGGCAGGCGGCGCACGCTCACCCGCCACAGCAGCAGCCAACCGAACGCGATCACGGTCAGGAAGAGGGCCGCCGCGCTGACCCGGTCGACGTAGGGGCCGAGGAACTCCACCGAGCCGTAGTTGAGCATCACCCGGCCCTCCCAGCCGTGGTGCCGGGCCACGTGGAACACCAGCGAGCCCAGCGACTCCACCTCGGTGCCGCGGTCGCGCTGGGCTGTCAGGAAGGAGAAGGCGCCGGGCATCGCCACGGCGAACAGCAGGGCGAGAGCGCCCGCCGTCGCCGCGGCCGAGATCCAGGCCCGGCGCCTGCCGGCGCCCACCAGCAGCAGCGCCGGCCACACCTTCAGCAGCGCGCCGAACGCCGCGAGCGCTCCCATCAGCCGCGGGCGGCGCATCCCGGCCAGCAGCGCGGCGACCGCCACGGCCGTCACCATCAGGTCGTAGCGGGCGTACACCGTCGGGCCGAGCAGCGGAACCCCGACCACCCACACCCAGGCGCCACGCAGGGACTTGCCGCGCCTCAGGCCCGCGTACAGCAGAAGGCCGAAACCCGCCAGGTCGGCGACGCAGGCGAGCACGAAGAACGCCTGCGCGTACTGCAGGAAGGGCAGCAGCGCGGGGGACAGGATCGCGAGCGCCGCGGTGGGCGGGTACTGCCAGGTGACGTCGCCCTGGGGGAACCTGCCGGTGCGCAGGGTCTCGTACCAGCCCTGGTAGATCACCGAGACGTCGCTGGTGACGTCCGGCCCGGGGAAGACCCACACCTTGAAGACGAAGAGCAGCAGGACGAGTCTCGTCAGCAGCCAGGTGGCGAGCAGCAGCCAGACCGGAATGCGCCGTGCGCCCGCCATGTACACCTTCAGTCCCTGTCCTCACGCGTCGGGTACCGCTGTGGCCGAGGGGTCATGATCTCGCGTCGAGCCGGGCGGGGGGCGGCAAACGCGGCCGTACGGCGCTGTGAGTACGGTCGCACAACCGGTTCGGTACTGTCGACGACGATGCAGAAGACCCTCATCGTGACCAACGACTTTCCGCCGCGCCCCGGCGGCATCCAGGCGTTCCTGCAGAACATGGCGCTCCGCCTGGACCCCGACCGGCTGGTCGTCTACGCCTCCACCTGGAAGCGCGGCCGGGAGGGCGCCGAGGCGACGGCCGCCTTCGACGCCGAGCAGCCCTTCACCGTCGTACGGGACCGGACGACGATGCTGCTGCCGACGCCGGCCGCGACCCGGCGGGCCGTGGGGCTGCTGCGGGAGCACGGCTGCACCTCGGTGTGGTTCGGGGCGGCGGCACCGCTCGGCCTGATGGCGCCGGCGCTGCGGCGCGCCGGCGCCCGGCGGCTGGTCGCCACCACGCACGGCCACGAGGCGGGCTGGGCCCAACTGCCCGCCGCGCGCACCCTGTTGCGGCGCATCGGTGAGTCCACGGACACGATCACCTACCTCGGCGAGTACACCCGCTCCCGCATCGCCACCGCGCTCACCCCTCAGGCGGCCGACCGGATGGTGCGGCTGCCGCCGGGCGTCGACGAGAAGACCTTCCACCCCGGCTCGGGCGGCGACGAGGTCCGCGCCCGTCTGGGGCTCACGGACCGCCCGGTGGTGGTCTGCGTCTCCCGTCTGGTCCCGCGCAAGGGCCAGGACACCCTGATCCGGGCGCTGCCGCGCATCCTCGCCAAGGAGCCGGAGACGGTCCTGCTGATCGTCGGGGGCGGGCCCTACGAGAGGGACCTGCGCAGGCTCGCCCAGGAGACCGGGGTCGCCGACGCGGTCCATTTCACCGGCGCCGTGCCCTGGTCCCAGCTGGCCGCGCACTACGGGGCGGGCGACGTCTTCGCGATGCCGTGCCGCACCCGCAGGGGCGGCCTGGACGTGGAGGGCCTCGGCATCGTCTACCTGGAGGCCTCCGCGACGGGCCTCCCAGTGGTGGCCGGCGACTCGGGCGGCGCCCCGGACGCGGTCCTGGACGGCGAGACGGGATGGGTGGTGCGGGGCGGCTCGGAGGAGGAGACGGCGGACCGCATCATCACCCTCCTGGGAGACCCGGAGTTGCGCCGCAGGATGGGGGAGCGCGGCAGGCAGTGGGTGGAGGAGAAGTGGCGCTGGGACTTGCTGGCGGAGAGGCTCCGGGACCTTTTGTAAGAGGGGTGGTTGCGCCCCTTCAGGGGCGCGGGGAACTGCGCGATCAACCACAGACGGCCCGCATCCGCCCGACGGCAGAACGCGGCACCCCGGAAGGCGCCCGAACCCCCTGGCCGGAACCCGAAAATCCGCCGATGCTGCGCCCATGACAACAAACCTGACGCGCCGTCAGATCTTGGGCATCGCAGCCCTCCGAACGGCAGCCGCACTGGGTTCCAGCCGCATCAACCTGCAGTCGGCCCAAGCCGCAGAGCCCGACGCAGTCGAATCCGCCCCGGCGATAGTCGTCGGCTCCGGCTACGGCGGCGCCGTAGCCGCCCTCCGCCTCGGCCAGGCCGGCATCCGCACCCTCGTCCTGGAGATGGGCCGCCTGTGGAACACCCCTGGCCCCGACGGCACGGTGTTCTGCTCCACCAGCGCCCCGGACCGCAGATCCATGTGGTTCCGCACCCGCACCGAGGCCCCGCTCGCCATGACTTCACGTACCACCCGCTCGGCGGCTGTGTGCTGGGCAGGGCGACCGACGACCACGGCCGGGTGAAGGGCTGCTCGAGGCTGTACGTCACCGACGGCTCCCTGGTGCCAGGCAACCTCGGCGTCAACCCGTTCCTCACCATCACCGCGCTCGCGGAACGCACCATGGCGCGGGTCCTCGCCGAGGACACCGCGCCATGACGTAAGCCGTGAGAGGGGCCGACTACTTCCGGTAGAGGGCCTCGATCTCTTCCGCGTAGTCCTTCGCCACCACGTTCCGCTTGAGCTTCAGGGACGGCGTGAGGTGGCCCGACTCCTCGGTGAACTGGGAGGAGAGAATGCGGAACTTCCGCACCGATTCCGCCTTCGACACCGCGGCGTTGCCGTCGTCGACCGCGTCCTGGATCGCGGCGAGCAGATCCGGGTCGTCACACAGCGACGCCGCGGTGGAGCCCGCAGGCTTGCCGTGCTCGGCCGCCCAGCGGCCCAGGAACTCCTCGTCGATCGTGATCAGCGCGCCCACGAACGGCCGCCCGTCGCCCACCACCATGCACTCCGCGACCAGCGCATGTGCCCTGATGCGGTCCTCGATCACGGCCGGGGCCACGTTCTTGCCGCCCGCGGTGACGATGATCTCCTTCTTGCGACCGGTGATCCTGAGGTAACCGTCCTCGTCGAGGGTGCCGATGTCACCGGTGTGGAACCAGCCGTCGGCCAGCGCCTCCGCGGTCGCGGCCTCGTTGTTCCAGTAGCCCTTGAACAGGTGCTCGCCGTGCAGCAGCACCTCGCCGTCGTCCGCGATACGGATCACGGAACCCGGCAGCGGCTGGCCGACCGTACCGATCTTCTGCCGGTCCCACGGGTTGAACGCCGTCGCCGCACAGGACTCGGTCAGGCCGTAGCCCTCCAGGACCGTGAAGCCGATGCCGCGGAAGAAGTGGCCCAGGCGCTCGCCCAGCGGGGCGCCGCCCGAGATGGCGTACTCGCCGCGGCCGCCCAGCACCGCGCGCAGCTTGCTGTAGACGAGCTTGTCGAACGCCTTGTGCTTGATCCGCAGACCGAGGGACGGACCGGACGGCGAGTCCAGCGCCTTGCTGTAGGCGATCGCCGCGTCCGCCGCCTTGTCGAAGATCTTCCCCTTGCCGTCCGCCTGCGCCTTGGCGCGCGCCGAGTTGTACACCTTCTCGAACACGCGCGGCACGCCGAGGACCAACGTCGGCCGGAACGCGGCCAGTTCGTCGGTGAGGTTCTTGATGTCCGGGACACAGCCCAGCTTGATCGGCGCCATCATCGGCGCGATCTGCACCAGACGTCCGAAGACATGCGCGAGCGGCAGGAAGAGCAGGACCGAGCACTCGCCGGTACGGAACAGGGGGCGCAGCCGCTCCACGACGTTCCCGCACTCGGCGAAGAAGTTGCGGTGGGTCAGCACACAGCCCTTGGGGCGCCCGGTGGTGCCGCTGGTGTAGACGATCGTCGCCGGATCGTCGGCCTTGGCGAGGGAACTGCGCTCCTCGACCGCGGTGTCGCTGACGTCCCGGCCGACGCGGCCCAGCTCCTCCACCGCCCCGGCCTCGATCTGCCAGACGTGCTTGAGCGCGGGCAGCTTCTCGCGCACCGTCTCGAGGGCCGCGGCGTGCGCCTCCTGCTCCACGATGCAGGCGGTCGCGCCCGAGTCGCTGAGGATCCACTGCACCTGCTCCGGAGAGCTGGTCTCGTACACCGGCACGGTGACCCCGCCCGCGCTCCAGATCGCGAAGTCCAGCAGCGTCCACTCGTAGCGGGTCCGTGACATCAGGCCCACCCGGTCGCCCGGCTGCACCCCGGAGGCGATCAGGCCCTTCGCCGCGGCCTGCACCTCGGCGAGGAAGGCGGCGGCGGTGACGTCCTGCCAGGCGCCCGCAACCTTGCGGGCGATGACGGCGACGTCCGGATGCTGCGCGGCGTTTCTGCGGACGATGTCGGTCAGGTTTCCGTCCGCAGGGACCTCGTACAAAGCCGGAAGGCTGAACTCGCGCAAGACTGCTGCTCCTCACAGGGCGCCGACGCCACGACTCTGTGTGCTGCGACGGTGTGGTCCAAGGCTCGGTCAGGTGCTCAGGATTCCTCCGGGATTCACTGGTTGAAACCCTGAGCACGACTGGACCGCCCGGACGTTACCCGCCGGTATGGCTTCTCCGACAGGGGGTCCCGACGAGATGTTCCGTGCGTCACACGTGTTGGCGTTCCTCGGCGCACAGTAGTCCACCCCTTGACTTACCGGCCAGTAAGAAGCATGCCCCGCCGTTACTGTTCACGTTTGCCCCACAGCCTTACGCTTGATCGTCATGGCACCCACATCGGGCGGTAACACCAGGACGCGTGTCCACGTGGTCAGCGACGTGCACGGCAACGTGCGCGACCTGGCCGAAGCCGGCGAGGGGGCGGACGCCCTGATCTGTCTGGGTGACCTGATCCTCTTCCTCGACTACGCCGACCACTCGCGCGGGATATTCGCCGACCTGTTCGGCACGGAGAACGCCGACCGACTGGTGGAACTGCGCACCGCCCGCCGCTACGAGGAGGCGCGCGCGTTCGGCGCCGAGCTGTGGGCCGGGGTGGGCATGGACCGAGCCGCCGCGATCGAGAAGGCGGTGCGCCGGCAGTACGCCGAGCTGTTCGCCGCGTTCCCCACCCCGACGTACGCCACCTACGGCAATGTCGACATGCCGCCCCTGTGGCCCGAGTACGCCGGCGAGGGCACCCGTGTGCTGGACGGCGAACGCGTGGAGATCGGCGGCTGGACCTTCGGCTTCGTCGGCGGCGGCCTGCGCACCCCCATGCGGACCCCGTACGAGATCAGCGACGAGGAGTACGCGGCCAAGATCGAGGCGGTGGGGGAGGTGGACGTGCTGTGCACCCACATCCCGCCGGAGGTCCCGGAGCTGGTCTACGACACGGTGGCGCGCCGCTTCGAGCGCGGCAGCCGCGCCCTGCTCGACGCCATCCGCCGCACCCGGCCGCGGTACTCCCTGTTCGGCCACGTCCACCAGCCGCTGGTGCGCCGGATGCGGATCGGGGCTACGGAGTGCGTGAACGTGGGGCACTTCGCGGGGAGCGGGAAGCCCTGGGTACTGGAGTGGTGAGCGGCCCGAGGGGCGGCGCCCGGGCTCCGAGACGGCCCCGTGGGCCCAAGCCCAGGTGGGGTGGTAGCGGCGCCGCGTGTGCGCGGTAGCCTTCACGCTGCACACACGTGCGCACGGCGCACCACCCTCCCTCACCGGACCGCATCTGGAGGAGCCACGGCGATGGCGGAACACACCAGCTCGAGCATCACGATCGAGGCGGCCCCGGCCGACGTCATGCGGGTGATCGCCGACTTCGCGCGCTACCCGGACTGGACGGGCGAGGTGAAGGAGGCGGAGGTCCTCTCCACCGACGACCAGGGCCGCGCCGAGCAGGTGCGCCTCGTCATGGACGCCGGTGCCATCAAGGACGACCAGACGCTCGCGTACACCTGGACGGGCGACAGCGAGGTCTCCTGGACCCTCGTCAAGTCGCAAATGCTGCGCTCCCTGGACGGCTCGTACCTGCTCAAGCCGGCCGGTGCGGGCGCGACCGAGGTGACCTACCGGCTGACCGTCGACGTCAAGATCCCGATGCTCGGCATGATCAAGCGCAAGGCGGAGAAGGTCATCATCGACCGCGCGCTGGCCGGGTTGAAGAAGCGGGTGGAGTCGGGGGAGAAGTAACGGCCTTCGAGCCGCGGGAGAGGTGACGTGCGGCCGGGGGACAGGTGACGGGCACGGCACGCGCCGGGTGCTGTCGCGTCGGGGCCGTACCTCTCCGTTACCGTTCACGGTCATGCGCACCATCCTGATCACCGGCCCCGGCGGCTCCGGCCGGACCACCGTCGCCGCGGCCACCGCGCTGAACGCTGCCCGTCGGGGCAGCCGCACCCTCGTGCTCAGCGCCGACCGCACCGACACCTTCGGTGCCGTACTCGGCGTCCCCACCGGCGCCCGCCCCGTCGAGGCCGCACCCGGCCTCACCGCCTGGCGCCCGGACGCCGCCGCCCGCTTCCGCGACGGCCTCGTGGCCTTCCAGGACCGCGCGGCCACCGCCCTCGACCTCCTCGGCGCCGCCCCGCTGGACGCGGAGGAGGTCACCCCCCTGCCCGGCGCCGAGGAACTCGCCCTGCTGCGCGCCCTGCACGACGCCGCGCTCTCCGAGTCCTACGACCTCCTCGTCGTCGACCTGCCCCCCGTTCCGCAGGCGCTCGTCCTCCTCGCCCTGCCCGAGGAACTCCGCCGCTATCTGCGCCGGCTGCTCCCGCCGGAGCGGCAGGCCGCGCGCGCCCTGCGCCCCGTCCTCGGCCGGCTCGCGGGCGTGCCGATGCCCGCCGAGTGGCTGTACGAGACCAGTGCCCGTTGGGACGTCGAACTGGCCGCCGTCGAGGCAGTGCTCGCCGACCGTGCCACCAGCGTGTGGCTGGTCGCCGAACCGGGCCCGGCCGCCGCCGACGCGGTCCGTACCGCCGTCACCGGCCTCGCCCTGCGCACCCTGCGCCCCGAGACCCTGGTCGCGAACCGCGTCCTGCCCGACAGCGGCCACGACGCCTGGCTCGCGCAGCTCGCCGCCCAGCAGCGCAAGACCCTTCAGGAGTGGCAGGGCGCGTATGCCGTGCACGGCGTCCCGCACCTCGGCCACGACCCGCGCGGCGCCGACGACCTCGCCGCGCTCGCGGTCCCGGACGTCAACCCGGCGCCCTCCCCGGCCGAGTGGCCAGTGAGGGACCGGCTCGCCGAGGACGGAGTGCTCGTGTGGCACATCCCGCTGCCCGGCGCGATACGTGAGGAACTGGACCTCGTCCGGCGCGGCGACGAGATCGTGGTGACCGTGGGGCCGTTCCGCCGCATCGTCCCCCTTCCGTCGGCGCTGCGCCGCTGCACCGTGGCCGGGGCGGCACTGCGCGAGGCCGAGCTGCGCATCCGCTTCGCACCGGACCCCGAGCTGTGGCCGCGCACGTCGTAGGGCCGGTGTACGCCCCCGGCCTCATCTGATGAAGCGCGTACCCCCGTTCGGGTAACGTCGGGAGTACGAACCGCAGTCAGGAGTCCGCCATGAGCGAAGAGCGCCCCTCCTCCGACGCCGCTCAGGAGGAGGCCGAGGAAGTGCGGGTGAGTGACGCCGACGCCTGGGCGACAGCATGCGCCGAGGACCTCGCCGCGGAGAAGGCCCGCCGCCGGGACAGGTACGGCCCGCCGCCCGGGTCGGCCGCCGAGGAGCTGAAGAAGCTCGTCGACACCGTCGCGGACAAGCTGTCCGGGCTGCAGGCGCCGCTGCTAGGGGCGGCGGCATCGGGCACGGCCCAGCAGATGGTCCGCCAGGTCGTGCAGCAGGCCAAGGCGGCGGTGGAGCCGGTCATCGAGCGCAACCCGGACGTCTTCGACCACCTCGCAGCGGCCGGCTCGGAGCTGCTCGCGGCCTACCGCTCCGCGGTCGAGGCCCAGGAGCGGCGCTGGACCGACCGCACGTCCGGCGACATGGACCCTCGCCGACAGGACGGGGACGAGGGCCCCGGCGAGCACATCGACCTCGACTAGGCCGGGCAGGGAGAGGGGAGAGCCGTCACAGGCCGCAGAGGCCGGGGTTCCGGGGGCCGGAGGGAGCTGTCCCACGCCCTAACGGCCCCTCGGGTACGGTGGGCCGTAGCGGGGCTCGACCGAAACTGAGGGATTCATGGGACTCACCATCGGCGTCGACATCGGCGGCACGAAGATCGCGGCCGGTGTGGTCGACGAGGAAGGCAACATCCTCTCGACCCACAAGGTGCCGACTCCGGGCACGCCCGAGGCCATCGTGGACGCCATTGCCGCTGCCGTCGAGGGCGCCCGTACCGGACACGAGATCGTCGGCGTGGGGATCGGTGCTGCCGGATACGTCAACCGTCAGCGCTCGACGGTGTACTTCGCGCCGAACATCGACTGGCGTCAGGAGCCGCTGAAGGAGAAGGTCGAGGCCCGCGTGGGCCTCCCGGTGGTCGTCGAGAACGACGCGAACGCGGCCGCGTGGGGCGAGTACAAGTTCGGCGCGGGCAAGGGCCACCGCAACGTCATCTGCATCACGCTCGGCACCGGCCTCGGCGGCGGCATCATCATCGGCAACAAGCTGCGCCGCGGGCACTTCGGCGTGGCCGCCGAGTTCGGCCACATCCGGATGGTCCCGGACGGGCTGCTGTGCGGCTGCGGCTCGCAGGGCTGCTGGGAGCAGTACGCGTCGGGCCGCGCGCTGGTCCGTTACGCCAAGCAGCGCGCGAACGCGACACCCGAGAGCGCGGAGGTGCTGCTGTCGCTGGGCGACGGCACCCCGGACGGCATCGAGGGCAAGCACATCTCGATGGCCGCGCGCCAGGGCGACCCGGTGGCGGTGGACTCCTACCGCGAACTGGCCCGCTGGGCCGGCGCGGGCCTCGCCGACCTGGCCTCGCTCTTCGACCCCTCGGCGTTCATCGTCGGTGGCGGCCTCTCCGACGAAGGCGAACTGGTCCTGGAGCCGATCCGCAAGTCCTACAAGCGCTGGCTGGTGGGCGGCAACTGGCGCCCGGTCGCCGACGTGATCGCGGCCCAGCTGGGCAACAAGGCGGGCCTGGTGGGCGCGGCGGACCTGGCCCGCGAACCCGACCCGATCATGTAACTCCGTTCCACGCACGACAGCGCCCGCCGCGCCCCCAGGGGCCCGGCGGGCGCCGCCGTTCCGGCGGGAGTGGGCGGGTTTCTCGGGGTGGGGGGCGGAGCCGTGTGTCGGTGCGTGGGCCGACGGCAGTCTCGGGTGGACGTGTGCCTGGTGCCGGTCGGCGTTCCGGCGGGAGTCGGCGGGGTTCCCCGGGGTCCGGGGCGGAGCCCCGTGTCATCGCGCGGGCGGGAAGAACTCCCAGGTCGACGTGCGCGCGGTGCAGGAAGGCGGGGTGCAGGGGACGCGCAGTCCCCGCCGGGGGTCCGGGGGCGGAGCCTCCGGGACGGGACGGGACGGGTAGGGGCGGCGGGGGCGAGCAACCCCTGCGGGGCCGCAGCCGGGCGCGGCGTATCTTGATCCGCATGGCGACCTCCGACCCGCTGCTGCCCGACTCCCGAACCGAAGCCGACGGATCCGCCGTCCTCCGCGTGCTCAGCTACAACATCCGGTCGATGCGCGACGACACGGACGCGCTCGCGCGCGTCATCCGCGCCTGCGCCCCCGATCTCGTGCTCGTCCAGGAGGCCCCCCGCTTCTTCCGGTGGCGCAAGAAGCTCGCCCGGCTCGCGGCGGCCTCCGGCCTCGTGATCCTCTCGGGCGGTGCCACCGCCGCCGGGCCGGCCCTGCTCTGCTCGCTGCGGGCCACCGTCGAGCGCACCGAGGACCTCCTGCTGCCCCTCACCCCCGGCCTGCACCGCCGCGGCTTCGCGACGGCGGTCGTGCGGTTCGGCGGCGCCCGGCTCGGCGTCATCGGCTGCCATCTGAGCCTGCAGGACGACGAGCGCAACGAACAGGGCGGCATGCTCCTCGACCGCCTGGCCGCGATGGGCGTCGAGCACGCGATCGCGGGCGGCGATCTCAACGAGACCCCGGACGGGCCCACCTTCAAGCGCCTCGCCGCCGATCTTCAGGACGCCTGGGCCACCGCCCCCTGGGGCGGCGAGCACACCTGGACCCGCTCCGGCCCCCCACGCCGAATCGACGCCGTCTTCGCCACCCGCGGCATCGAGGTCCTCGGCTGCGGGGTCCCCCTCGGCCACCCCGGCGTTACGGAGCGGGACCTCACCGCGGCCACGGACCACCTTCCGGTGCTCGCCGCCCTCAGGGTCCCCGCCTCGTAGGGGATCGGACCACCGCGTCGGACCACCGCGTCAGACCACCGCGCCGCCACCCGGTTCGTCGTCCCCGTCGTCGTCCGTCCTCATGCGTACGAGCAGGGTCGCGAAGCCGCCCAGGAAGCCGCCGACGCCGAGCGTGGCGAGCCACCAGGTCATGCTCCAGCCCAGCACGACCGCCAGCAGAAGCAGCACCGGGCCGCCGATCACCGAGAGCCACGCGAACTTCGCCGTCGTGTCCGCCGCAGGCAGCGGCGGCGGCTCCGGCGGCACGAAGTGGCCCTCGTCGTCCTCGTCGAAGTCGTCCTCGGACGGCTCCGACGGTGCGTAGTCCCGGGGGCCCACCCCGGGGGCGAAGGACACCGAGCTCCCCAGCGGCTTCACCGGCCCGTCCTTCGTCTCGTCGTCCTTGAACGTGACGCTGTTCGGCTCCCAGTCGGGCAGCGCCAGGTCCTCGATCGGCTTGAACGGCTTCGAACCCGGCGGGTCCGGCGGCTCATCGCCGTACCCCGCGACGATCGCCGCCCACGCGGCCTCCTCGTCGAAGGGCACACCCTTCTCATCCGGCTCGCGGTCCTCGCGGTCGGAGTCGTGCTCAGCCACCTGCGGCCGTCCCTTCCTTGCCGACACTGGGCGCGAGCCGGCCGATGAACGTGTGGCTCTCCTCGAAGATCCGGTCCGCGTCGTGGTCCAACGTCGCCACGTGGTAGCTCTGTTCCAGCAGGACCTCCCGCACGTCCGTGGAGGAGACCCGGCTCAGGATCCGGGCCGAGTCGGCCGGCGGCACCACGTGGTCCTGCGGGCTGTGCAGGAGCAGCAGCGGCTGGGTGACCTGCGGCAGCTCGCCGTCGACGACCCGGAAGAAGTTCCGCAACGAGTGCGCCGCGTGCAGCGGCACCCGGTCGTACCCCAGCTCCACGCCGCCCGGCTTGGCGATGTCGCTGGCGATCCCCTTCGTCGTCCGCACGAGGTGGCGGGCGACCGGCAGGGCGTACGCGGACAGGCCGTGCACCTTGTTCGCCGGGTTGACCACGATGACGCCGCTGACCGCGTCCCCGTGCTTGGCGGCCAGCCGGAGGGCCAGGGCGCCCCCCATGGACAGGCCGGCCACGAACACCTGCGCGCAGCTTCGGCGCAGGGCGCGCAGCTCGCGGTCCACCTCCCCGTACCAGTCCTGCCAGCCGGTGAGCTGCATGTCCTCCCAGCGTGTGCCGTGCCCGGGCAGCAGCGGCAGCGAGACGGTGAGGCCGCGCTCGGCCAGATGCTCCGCCCAGGGGCGCAGCGACTGCGGGGAACCGGTGAAGCCGTGGCAGAGGAGGACGCCGATCTCCCCGCCCTCGTGGCGGTACGGCTCGGCTCCGGGGAGGACCGGCACGTCGGTCTCCTGTTCATGAAAAGGGGCTGGGCACGTCGAATGCAGGTACTTCACCGTACGCGACGGCACTGACACCGACCAGGGTCGTCGGATCCTTTGTCGGCGGGCCGCGTTAAGGTCTGATCTACAGACACAGGAGGCACTCGGTTGTTGTACGGCGCGATGAAGGTATCCATCGGGGGGCCGCTGAAGCTCGCCTTCAGGCCGTGGGTGGAAGGCCTGGAGAACGTTCCCGCCGAGGGCCCCGCGATCCTGGCGAGCAATCACCTGTCCTTCTCGGACTCGTTCTTCCTGCCCGTCATGCTCGACCGCAAGGTGACCTTCATCGCGAAGGCCGAGTACTTCACCACGCCCGGTGTGAAGGGCCGGCTGACCGCCGCCTTCTTCAAGGGCGTCGGCCAGCTTCCCGTCGACCGCTCCGGAGCGCGCGGCGCGGGCGAGGCCGCCATCAAGAGCGGCATCGAGGTGCTGGAGCGCGGCGAGCTGTTCGGCATCTACCCGGAGGGCACCCGCTCGCCCGACGGCCGCCTCTACCGGGGCAAGCCCGGCGGCCTCGCGCGCGTGGCGCTCGCGACCGGGGCGCCCGTCATCCCGGTCGCCATGATCGACACCGAGAAGATCCAGCCGCCGGGGAAGGTCATCCCCAAGCTGATGCGGCCGGGGATCCGGATCGGCAAGCCGTTGGACTTCAGCCGCTACCGGGGCATGGAGCAGGACCGGTTCGTGCTGCGCGCGATCACCGACGAGGTGATGTACGAGATCATGAAGCTCTCCGGCCAGGAGTACGTCGACATCTACGCGACCGCCGCGAAGCGGCAGATCGCGGAGGCGGCCAAGGCGGAGAAGCAGGCGCAGAAGGACGCGCAGAAGGACGCGGGGAAGGGACCGGCGGGCTCTTAGGACACGGCCCGTACGGCTGGGGCGGCGGGGAACGGCCGGAAAAGAGGGGGGACATGGCCAAGCGCGAGCGTGTCATCAGGATGTCCGTCGAGCAGCCGCTGTGGCGTGCCCTGGCCGGGTACCGGGTCCTGACGATGCTGTACGCGATCGGGTTCTTCGCGACCGCCTACGACACCTTCACCCGGCCCTGGCCGGCGATCGCGTACTACCTCGTGCTGAGCGCGTGGACCCTGGCCACGCTCCCCCGGGTCGCGAACGCGGCGAGCTGCACCAGGTGGTTCCTGGCAGTCGACCTCACCATCGCGCTCACCGGCATCCTCCTCACACCCGTCGCCGACTCGCACGAGCGGATCGCCTCCGGCGGCCCGACCCTGCCGTCGATATGGACCGCCGGGTCGGTCCTGGCGTACGCGCTCAAGGGCGGCTGGCGCTGGGCGGCCTTCGCCTCCACACCGGTCGCCGCGGCGAACCTGGTCGAGCGCGGCTCCCCGGCCCGGGACACCGTGCACAACGTGGTCCTCGTCTGGGTCGCCTCCATCGCGATCGGCTACGTCGTCGAGGTCGCCCGCGCCTCGGAGCGCACCTTGGCCCGCGCGCTGGAGATCGAGGCCGCCACCCGGGAGCGGGAGCGGCTGGCCCGGAACATCCACGACAGCGTGCTCCAGGTGCTCGCCATGGTGCAGCGGCGCGGCACCGCGCTCGGCGGTGAGGCCGCGGAGCTGGGCCGGCTGGCCGGGGAGCAGGAGGTGGCGCTGCGCACCCTGGTCTCCGGGGGCCTGGTGCCGCCGTCGCGGGTGTCGGAGGACGCGGCGCTCGGCGCGGTCGTCCGCGCGGTCGACGAGCCGGACGCCGAGGAGGGCCCGGTCGAACTGCGCACCCTGCTGGCCCGGTACGCGGGCGCCCGGGTGACGCTGTCCGAACCGGGCTGCCCGGTGCCGCTCGCCCCGGCCGTGGCGCGGGAGCTGGCCGCCGCTGTCGGTGCCGCCCTGGACAATGTCCACCGGCACGCGGGGGAGGGCGCCCGCGCCTGGATCCTGGTCGAGGACGAGACCGAGGGGATCGTGGTGACCGTGCGGGACGACGGGCCCGGCATCGCGGAGGGACGCCTCGCCCGGGCCGAGGAGGAGGGACGCCTCGGAGTGGCCCGGTCGATCCGCGGCCGTCTGCGCGACATCGGCGGCACGGCCGAGTGGATCTCGGTCCCGGGTCAGGGCACAGAAGTGGAACTGAAGCTACCGAAGGCCGTGGGGGACGGGCAGGACCCGAAGGCGGCACGGGGAAAGGCGGAGCAGCGGTGACGGAGAGCAGCACGACGACGGACGAGCGGGGGCAGGCACCGGTCAAGGTCATGGTGGTCGACGATCACCCCATGTGGCGGGACGCCGTTGCGCGTGACCTCGCCGAGTCCGGGTTCGAGGTCGTCGCCACCGCGGGGGACGGTGAGCAGGCCGTGCGCCGGGCCCGGGCCGCCTCGCCGGACGTGCTCGTCCTGGACCTCAACCTGCCGGCCAAGCCCGGCGTCCAGGTGTGCAAGGAGCTCGTCGGCGCCGATCCGGCGCTGCGCGTGCTGGTGCTGTCGGCCAGCGGCGAGCACGCGGACGTGCTGGAGGCCGTGAAGTCGGGTGCGACCGGCTACCTGCTGAAGTCGGCGTCCACCCAGGAGCTGATCGACGCGGTGCGCCGCACGGCGGTCGGCGACCCGGTGTTCACCCCCGGCCTGGCGGGGCTCGTCCTCGGCGAGTACCGCCGCCTCGCCTCCGAACCGGCCCCCGCCGCCGGCGCCGACGAGCCGAAGGCGCCGCGGCTGACCGACCGTGAGACCGAGGTGCTGCGTCTGGTCGCCAAGGGCCTGAGCTACAAGCAGATCGCCGAACGCCTGGTGATCTCGCACCGCACCGTGCAGAACCACGTTCAGAACACCCTGGGCAAGCTCCAGTTGCACAACCGGGTGGAGTTGGTCCGGTACGCGATCGAGCGGGGACTCGACGGCGAGTAGACCCCGGCCGGGCCACAAAGGCCCCGACCGCGTCAATTTCCCGAGGGATGTCCCGCTTTCGAGTGGATTGACCGTGATCAACTGCCGGACAATTCACCGGAATTGACCTTCCCGCCCATGCCGAAGTGACCTGGGTCACTATTAGCGTGACCTGCACCAGGCAACCGCGGCGAAGGGACATTTCCATGCGGGTCGGAGTACTGACCGGAGGCGGCGACTGCCCCGGGCTCAACGCCGTCATCCGGGGCATCGTGCGCAAGGGCGTGCAGGAGTACGGCTACGACTTCGTCGGCTTCCGGGACGGCTGGCGGGGTCCTCTCGAAGGCGACACCGTCCGGCTCGACATCCCCGCCGTGCGCGGCATCCTGCCCCGCGGCGGCACCATCCTCGGCTCCTCGCGCACCAATCCCCTCAAGCAGGAGAACGGCATCCGCCGCATCAAGGACAACCTCGCCAAGGAGGAGGTCGACGCGCTCGTCGCGATCGGCGGCGAGGACACCCTCGGGGTCGCCTCGCGCCTGTCCGACGAGTACGGCGTCCACGTCGTCGGCGTGCCGAAGACCATCGACAACGACCTGTCCGCCACGGACTACACCTTCGGCTTCGACACCGCCGTCAACATCGCGACGGAGGCGATCGACCGCCTGCACACCACGGCCGAGTCCCACATGCGGGTGCTGGTGGTGGAGGTGATGGGGCGTCACGCGGGCTGGATCGCCCTGCACTCCGGGCTGGCCGGCGGCGCCAACGCCATCCTCATCCCCGAGCAGCGCTTCGACGTCGACCAGGTGTGCGCCTGGGTGACGTCCCGGTTCAAGGCGTCGTACGCGCCGATCGTGGTCGTGGCCGAGGGTGCGATGCCGAAGGACGGCGACATGGTGCTCAAGGACGGGTCGCTGGACTCGTTCGGGCACGTCCGCCTCTCCGGCGTCGGCGAGTGGCTGGCGAAGGAGATCGAGAGGCGCACCGGCAAGGAGGCCCGGACCACCGTGCTCGGGCACGTCCAGCGTGGCGGCACGCCCAGCGCCTTCGACCGCTGGCTCGCCACCCGCTTCGGCCTGCACGCCATCGACTGCGTCCGCGACGGCGACTTCGGGAAGATGGTCGCCCTGCGCGGCACGGACATCGTCCGCGTCCCCCTCTCCGAGGCCACCGCCAAGCTGAAGACGGTCGACCTGAAGCTGTACCAGGAGGTCGGCGTCTTCTTCGGCTGACGTCGCACCTCGAGGAAACCCGGCCGGGGCGGTCCCACCCCGGCCGCGCCCTCCCCGCCTGTCACAGCGCCGGCCGCCCTCTACAGCGCCGGCCGCCGCTCCGCGAACGGGCTCGTGCCCGCGGCGGCCAGCCCGTCCAGCAGCTCCCGTACGACGTCGGCACCGCCCACCGACAGCACCGACTCCGGGTGGAACTGCACCCCGGCGAACCCGGGCCCGCACAGAGCATGGACCTCCCCGGTCGCGCTGCGGCTGACCTCGACGCCGTGCGCCACGAGCTCGGCCGCCGCGTCGTCGTCGCAGCGCGCCACGAAGCTGTTGTAGAAGCCGACGGTCTCCCGCCGCCCGAACAGGTCGATCTCCGTCTGGGCGCCCTGGTACGGAACCTCCTTGCGGACGATCGCGAGGCCCAGCTCGGCCGCGATCAGCTCATGGCCCAGGCAGACGCCCAGCACGCCGTGCCGGTGGCCCCGGATCACCTGGGCCGTCAGCTCCCGCAGGAACCGCATCTTCGGATCGGCCAGGTCCGAGGGGTCGCCCGGCCCCGGCCCGAGCACCACGGGACCGGAGTGCGCGAGCACCGCCTCGCGCAGCCCCGGCTCGTCGTACCGCCGTACGGTCACCCCAAGACCGGTCGAGCGCAGGACGTGCGCGAGCATCGCGGTGAACGTGTCCTCGCCGTCCACGACGAACGCGTGCCCGGTCAGCTCCGAGGCCCGCTCCTGCATCCGCAGCCAGAACGGGGCGAGGCTCTCCCGCCGCCCGTCCAGCGCCGCCCGCACCCGCGGATCCTCCGCCAGGTTCGGCCGTTCGTGCTCCTCGCGCGGCCGCCCGGGCCGTACCCCCAGCGCCGCCAGCACCCCGGCCGCCTTGGCGTGGGTCTCCGCGACCTCGTTCGCCGGGTCGGAGCCGCGTACGAGCGTGGCCCCGACAGACACCCGCAGCCGTCCTCCCCCGCTCTCGGCTTCTCCCCCACTCTCGGCTTCGCTCGAGCGGGGGGACCCCCATGAGCGGGAGGTGCCCCCACCGGCGATGTCGGCGGTGCGGATGAGGATGGGGGAGTCGAGGGTCTGCGCGCCTCCGGCGTCCCGGCCGAGCAGCGCCAGCGCGCCCGCGTAGTAGCCCCGGCCGCCGACCTCGTGCCGCTCGATCACCCGGCAGGCGTTCTGCACGGGGGACCCGGTGACGGTCGCCGCGAACATCGTCTCCTTCAGCACCTCGCGCACGTCCAGCGTGGACTTCCCGCGCAGCTCGTACTCGGTGTGCGCGAGGTGGGCCATCTCCTTCAGACGCGGCCCCACGACGACCCCGCCCATGTCGCCGACCGTGCACATCATCTTCAGCTCCTCGTCGACGACCATCGACAGTTCCTCGATCTCCTTGCCGTCGGCGAGGAAGCGGAGCAGGTCCTCGGGGGTCGGGCCGCCGGCGGGATAGCGGTAGGTGCCGCTGATCGGGTTCATGACGACGGTCCCGCCGGACATCCGCACGTGCACCTCCGGGCTCGCCCCGACCAGCGTCCGGTCCCCGGTGTGCACGACGAACGTCCAGTACGCGCCCCGCTCCCCGACCAGCAGCCGCCGGAAGAGTGCGAGGGCGTCGGCCCGGCCGAACCCCGGGATGCGTCCCTCGTACGTCCGCCGGATCACGAAGTTGGCGCCCTCGCCCCGCCCGATCTCCTCCTCCAGCACCCGCCCGACGATCCCGGCGTACTCCTCGTCGGCGACGTCGAAGCCGCCGTCCTCGACCCGGACGTCGTGCCCGGGCAGCTGCGCCAGCGCCTGGTCCAGGGGGATCTCGTACGACTCCTCGGGCGTGAGCGCCAGCAGCGGTGTGCCGTCGTCGCGGACGTCGAAGCCGCGCTCGCGGATCTGGCGGTAGGGGACCAGGGCGAGGGCCTCGCCGGGCAGGTCGGCCAGGCGCTCGAAACGACCGACGGGACCGGTCAGCACCTCGACGGTGTCGTGGTCACGCCCCGGGGTGCGGCGGCGCAGCAGGGCGAACGGGCGGGGGTCGTCCAGCAGGTCGAGCAGGTTCATGGGCGGTGTCCTTCTCGGTGAGGTGAGAGGGAACGGCCCGGTCGCGAAAACGCCGAAGGCCGCCCCTCGGGCGGCCTTCGCGAAGTCGTGCGTACGCGCAGTCAGTGGGCCGCCGGACGAGCGGTCCACCACCAGTTCTGTTTCTGGGTCGAGTGCGCGAACATGTCCCGCACCCTACACGAACCCCCGCCCCCGGACGGGACGACCCGTCTCATCAGTCGAGCGCATCGATAAGCGGTGGACACGACCACGTAATGTTTAGGGGGTGACCGTGAACGCTAAGACCAGCCCCAGCGCTGGCAACACCTGGCGAGACCTGCCCGCGGCGCAGCAGCCCGAGTACCCCGACCCCGAGGCTCTGCGCAAGGTGATCGCGGACCTCGCGTCCTATCCGCCGCTCGTCTTCGCGGGCGAGTGCGACCAGCTGCGCGCCCGGATGGGAGCCGTCGCCAGGGGCGAGGCGTTCCTGCTCCAGGGCGGTGACTGCGCCGAGGCCTTCGACGCGGTGTCCGCCGATCACATCCGCAACAAGCTCAAGACGCTGCTCCAGATGGGCGCCGTGCTCACGTACGCCGCCTCGGTTCCGGTGGTGAAGGTCGGCCGTATCGCCGGCCAGTACTCCAAGCCGCGCTCCAAGCCGACCGAGACCCGCGACGGGTTGACGCTGCCGGTGTACCGGGGCGACTCCGTCAACGGCTTCGAGTTCACCGAGGAGTCGCGGATCCCGGACCCGGAGCGCCTGAAGCGCATGTACCACGCCTCGGCGTCCACGCTGAACCTGGTGCGTGCCTTCACCACCGGCGGCTACGCCGACCTGCGCCAGGTGCACGCCTGGAACCAGGACTTCGTGAAGTCGTCGCCGTCCGGCCAGCGCTACGAGCAGCTGGCGCGCGAGATCGACAACGCGCTGAACTTCATGCACGCCTGCGGGGCCGACCCGGAGGAGTTCAAGACCGTCGAGTTCTACTCCTCGCACGAGGCGCTGCTGCTCGACTACGAGTCGGCGCTGACCCGCACCGACTCCCGTACCGGGCAGTTGTACGACGTCTCGGCGCACATGGTGTGGATCGGTGAGCGCACCCGGCAGATGGACGGCGCGCACATCGAGTTCGCCTCGAAGATCCGCAACCCGATCGGCATCAAGCTCGGCCCGACCACGACGGCCGAGGAGGCGCTGCGGTACATCGACCGCCTCGATCCGGACCGTGAGCCCGGCCGGCTGACCTTCATCGTCCGCATGGGCGCGGACAAGATCCGTGACCGGCTCCCCGAGCTGGTGGAGAAGGTCACGGCGTCCGGCGCGGTGGTGGCTTGGGTGACCGACCCGATGCACGGCAACACGTTCGAGGCGGCCTCCGGGCACAAGACCCGCCGCTTCGACGACGTGCTCGACGAGGTCAAGGGCTTCTTCGAGGTCCACAAGGGGCTCGGTACGCACCCGGGTGGCATCCACGTGGAGCTGACCGGCGACGACGTCACCGAGTGCGTGGGCGGCGGCGACGAGATCTTCGTCGACGACCTGCACCAGCGCTACGAGACGGCGTGCGACCCGCGGCTGAACCGCAGCCAGTCGCTGGACCTGGCGTTCCTCGTCGCGGAGATGTACCGGGACCAGTAGCCTGCGGGCGCTGACCGACGCGCGAGTGGGGTGCGGATCACACGATCCGCGCCCCACTCTGCTGTTGCGCCCCCGGTGGGGCAGGTAAGGTTAGGTTTGCCTTATCGAACCCGGCGGGAGGTGCACCGCGTGTATGTCTGCAGTTGCTTCGGCATCACCGAGCAGCAGGTGAGGCAGCACGCGGCGGACGGCGCCTGCACTCCGCGGCAGATCGCCTCCGCGTGTAAGGCGGGCACGGACTGCGGCTCCTGCGTACGGAGGATCCAGGCGCTGTTGGGACGCGGCGCGTGCCCCCGCCCCGGAGATCGCCGAGCCGGTGCTGTCCGCCCTGGAAGAAGCCGCCTAGCGCCGCCTGGCGCCCCTAGCTCTCCGATTGTTCGATGACCTGGGAGATGTACAGCGCGTCGCCCAGCTTCTCCAGCAGGTCCAGCTGGGTGTCCAGGTAGTCGATGTGGTGCTCCTCGTCCGCCAGGATCGATTCGAAGATGTTCGCGGAGGTGATGTCGCCCTTCTCCCGCATCACCTTGATCCCGCGCCTGAGCCGGTCGATCGCCTCCACCTCGGTCTGCCGGTCCGCCTCGAACATCTCCCTGACGGTCTGCCCCACCCGCACGTGGAAGAGTCGCTGGTAGTTGGGCAGGCCCCTGGAGGAGGAGGATGCGGTCGGTGAGCAGCTCCGCGTGCTTCATCTCGTCGAACGACTCCCGCCGCGTGTACCTGGCGAGCTTGTACCACCCGAGGTTCTCCTGCATCTTCGCGTGCAGGAAGTACTGGTTGATCGCGGTCAGCTCACCGGTGAGCTGCTCGTTGAGGAATTCGATGACCTCTGGGTCGCCCTGCATGGCGCGGATCCTTCCGGGCGGGGACGAGCGGGCTGCGCCGCATCATGGCACTGGCACCCAGGGGCGTCCAGTAAGTCCATATTTAGCCTGAGTTGCCCGAATTGAACCCGGACTGGTCATGTGCACCCTCCGCGGTCTGTCAGGATGGAGTCATGGGTCATCCGGTGGAGCGCGAATCTGGAGAAACGGCACGGTCACAGCTTCCGCCGGGACAGCGACTCCAGCGGGGCTGGCCGGTCACGCACTACGGTCCCGTGCCCAAGTTCCGCCCCGAGCGCTGGGAGTTCCGGGTCTTCGGCGCCACCGCGGGCGGCGAGAAGCACTGCTGGAACCACGAGGAGTTCACGTCGCTGCCGTACGCGACGGTCGTGGCCGATCTGCACTGCGTGACGAAGTTCAGCATGGTCGGCGCCGAATGGGGCGGCATCCCGGCCCGTACGATCCTGGAGATCGCCCCGCCCGCGCCCACCGTCACCCACGTGATGGTGTGGGCGGAGTACGGGTTCAGCTCCAATCTGCGCCTGTCCGACTTCGCCTCCGACAGCACGATCTTCGCCACGCACAAGGACGGCGAGCTGCTCACCGCGGAACACGGCTTCCCGCTGCGCCTGATCGTGCCGCACCTGTACGCCTGGAAGGGCCCCAAGTGGGTCCGCGGCGTCGAGTACATGACCACCGACCGGCGCGGCTTCTGGGAGGAGCGCGGGTACCACAACATCGGTGACCCGTGGAAGGAGCAGCGCTACTCCTACCAGGAGGAGCCCGGGGACGGTCCCGAGCTCTGAGGTCCAGGGGGCTGCGGGTCAGCCGTCGCGCAGCTTCTTCAGCCGCTCCACGTCCGCCGCGTGCCCTTCCTTGCGGCCGGGCGTCTCGGCGATCAGCGGCACGCCCTCGGTGGCCGGGTGCGTCATCAGCGCGCGGAACGGGACCTCGCCGATGTGGCCGGCGCCTATGTTCGCGTGACGGTCCCGGTGGGCGCCGACCGCCTCCTGGGAGTCGTTGGCGTGGATCAGCTTCAGCCGGCCCTCGCCGACGGTGTCCACGAGCAGGTCCAGCGTCCGATGCGCCCCGTCCGGCCCGGTCAGGTCGTGCCCGGCCGCGAAGATGTGGCAGGTGTCCAGGCAGACACCGAGCTTGGGGTGGGCGTCCAGGGCCTCGAAGTACGGCCCGAAGTCCCAGGTGCGGGAGCACAGTGAGGCGCCCTGGCCCGCGGTCGACTCCAGCAGCAGCCACGGGTCGTCGTCGTGCGTCAGCTCGTCCAGCAGCGGCAGCATGCGCTCCCGTACCTGCTTCAGGGCCACCGAACGGTCCCGGCCGCCGGTCGCGCTGCCCGTGTGCACGACCACACCCCGCGCGCCGATCTGGCGGCCTCGCCGCAGCGAGTGCCTCAGCGACTCCACCGACCTGTCCACGGTCGCCTCGGTGTGGGAGCCGAAGTTGATCAGATAGGGGGCGTGGACGTACACCGGGATCGACTCGGCGGCGCACGCGGCCCGGAACTCCTCGTCCTGACGCGGACTGCCCGCGGGCGTCGCCCAGCCGCGCGGGTTGGCCACGAAGACCTGTACCGTCTCGGCCCCGATGTCGCGGGCGTAGGCCAGCCCGACGGAGTTCAGCCCACCGGCCACCGGGACGTGGCTGCCGATCGGGTTGCGGGAGGGGCCGAAGGTGCCGGGGGCGCCACGGGACTGCTCAGTGCTCACCCCCCCAAGGGTGTCACGTCGCCCAGGGTGCCCGGTCTTCGGCCACCGGCCGGCTAGCGGATCTTGATCGTGATCGTCGACCCCTTCGGCGCCTTGTCCCCGCCCTTGACCGACTGGCTCTTCACCGTGTCGCCGAACAGGCCCAGCAGGCCCCGGTCCTCCTCGACCTGGAAACCCGCGGCCTCGAGCGTCTTCTTGGCGTCGTCGACGTTCTGCCCGGTCACGTCCGGCACCTGGACCATCTCGGGACCCTTGGAGAGCGTCAGCGTGACGGTGTCGCCCTGGCCGGCCTGCTTGCCCGCGTCCGGCGACTGCTGGGCGACCTTCCCGGCGTCGTACTCCGAGGTGACCTGCGTGTCGGCGATCTTCACCTGCAGGCCCGCGTCCTGCAGCTCTGAGGTGGCGTCGTCGATGGAGTCGCCCCTGACGTCGGGCACGTCCACCGGGCTGCCCTTGCTGACGACGAGCGCGATCGCCGAGCCGCCGTGCCGCTCGGTCCCCGCCTCCGGGTCCGTGCCGATCACGGACCCCTTGGGCACGTCCGCGCTGAACGCCTGTGTGACCATGCCCGGCACCAGGCCGTCCTTCTTCAGCCGGGCCTGCGCCTGGTCCAGCGGGTAGCCCTTCAGATCGGGCACCTGCACCGTCTCGGGACCGTCCGAGAGCGTCAGCGTCACCGCGTCGTGGGAGCGGATCCGCGCACCCACCGCCGGATCGGTGCTGATCACCGTGCCGCGCCTCACCGTGTCGCTGTAGGCGTGCTTGACCTGCTTGACCTCGAGACCGGCCTCCTTCAGCCGGGCCCGGGCGTCGGCCTCCGTCTTCGCCAGGAGCGGCGGGACCTCGGTGAACTGGCCCGAGTTGATGTACCAGACCCCCGTCCCGACACCGAACACCACCAGCACGGCGAGGATCAGCGCGAGCAGCCCGCGGCGGGGCCGCGGCGAGCGCCGAGGCGGCTCGGGCGGCGGGGCCTGAAGCCGGCTCGTCCGGTTGAGGACGGCCTCCCGGTCCCCGCCCACAGGGCGGGCCGGCAGCAGGTGCGGGATCACGCTCGTGCGGTCCTCGGCATTGTCGTGCTCCGCGGCGATGGCCCCCGGCGGCACGGCGTCCAGCTGCTCGTCGGTCAGCGCGCCACGGGCTTGAAGCACCTGACCCAGCAGCGCCACCGCGTCCGCCGGGCGCAGCTCGGGGTTGCGCGCGGTCGCCGACGCGACAAGGTCGTCGAGTTCGACGGACAGCCCCGGCACGGCAGCCGACGGCGGCGGCACGTCCTCGTTCAGGTGCTGGTAGAGCACCTGGGCGGGGGAGTCGCCGTGGTGCGGCTTGGCGCCGGTCAGCATCTCGTGGAGGACGACCCCGCACGCGTACACGTCGACCCGCGGGTCGGCCACGCCCTGCTCGATCTGCTCCGGGGCGAGGTAGGAGACGGTGCCGAGGACGGCGCCCGTGGTGCTGGTGACGGTGTCGACGGACCGGACGAGGCCGAAATCGGCCACCTTGACCCGGCCGTCGTCACCTATGAGGACGTTCTCCGGCTTCATATCCCGGTGCACGAACCCGGCGCGGTGCGCGGCCCCCAGGGCGGCCAGCACCGGCTCCACGATGTCCAGGGCCGCGCGCGGCTGCAGCGCCCCGCGCTCGCGCAACACGTCGCGCAGGGTGCAGCCGGCGACGTACTCCATGGCGAGGTAGACGTACGATCCGTCGGCACCCTGATCGAAAACCTGCACGACGTTCGGATGGTCGAGACGGGCGACCGACTTGGCCTCCCGTATGAAGCGCTCGACGAACGAGCCGTCGGCCGCCAGCGTCGGGTGCATCACCTTCAGAGCGAGCACACGGTCCAGGCGGGTGTCCAGGGCCCGGTAGACCGTGGCCATCCCGCCGACTGCGATCCGCGCCTCGACGCGATAGCGGCCGTCGAGCACCTGCCCGACGAGAGGGTCCTGAAGGGTCGTATCCACGCTGGTGAGTCTACGAGGGCGCACTGTCACTCACCGTCCGCTGCGGGGACACCGGGGCCCGACTGCAGCCGACCTGTGACGCGACCTCCGGTCCGGCTCAGAAGGCCGGCAGTTCCGGGTCCAGCCGGGCCATGCCCTCCATCGGCGACGACGCCTCCGCGAAGTGCCGGCGCGGGATACGGCCCGCCCGGCGGGCGAGCCGGCCGGCCTCCACCGCGTGCCGCATGGCCTCCGCCATCAGGACCGGCTCCTGCGCCCGGGTCACCGCCGAGGCGAGCATCACACCCGCGCACCCCAGCTCCATCGCCAGCGCCACGTCCGACGCCGTGCCCGCGCCCGCGTCCAGGATGACCGGCACGCGCGCGTGCTCCACGATCAGCTGGAAGTTGTGCGGGTTGCGGATGCCGAGCCCGGACCCGATCGGGGAGCCGAGCGGCATGATCGCGGCGCAGCCGACGTCCTCCAGCTTGCGGGCGAGCACGGGGTCGTCGTTCGTGTACGGCAGCACGGTGAAGCCGTCGTCCACCAGCGTCTCGGCCGCCTCCAGCAACTCGATCGGGTCCGGCAGCAGGGTCCGCTCGTCGGCGATGACCTCCAGCTTGACCAGATCCGTGCCGAGGGCCTCGCGCGCCAGGCGGGCGGTGAGCACGGCCTCGCCCGCGGTGAAGCAGCCGGCGGTGTTCGGCAGCACCCGGATGCCCAGCTTGTCGAGCACGGACAGGACCGAACCGTGCACCGAGGCGTCGACGCGCCGCATCGCGACCGTCGTCAGCTCCGTGCCGGACGCCACCAGCGCCCGCTCCAGCACGTCCAGGCTGGGCGCGCCACCCGTTCCCATGATCAGCCGGGACGAGTAGGTGGTCCCACCGAGGACGAAGGGATCGTCAGCCATGGTCAGCCTCCTTGGACGGCGGTGAGGACCTCGACGCGGTCTCCCTCGCTGAGGGACGTCGACGCCCACTGCCCGCGCGGGACGACGGTTTCGTTGACGGCGGCGGCCACGCCCGAGGGGGCGGCGGTCAGGCTCCGCACCACCGCGTCGAGCGCGACACCGGGGGTGACCTCGCGGGTCTCCCCGTTGACCGAGATGTTCATGCCGGCTGCTCCGTGAGTGCGGCGGCGGTGAAGCGCCGGGGGGTGAAGGGGCGGGCCTCCTCGGGAAGCTCACCGGTGGTCAGCACGTGCGCCATGACGTCGCCGGTGACCGGGGTGAGCAGGACACCGTTGCGGTAGTGGCCGGTGGCCAGCAGCAGGCCGTCCAGCTCGGTGGGGCCGAGCAGCGGCGCGTTGTCCGGGGAGCCCGGGCGCAGACCCGCCCGCGTCTCGGTGAGCGGCAGCTCGGTGATCCCGGGCACCAGCTCGTGCGCGTCCCGCAGCAGCTCGTACACCCCGCCCGCGGTGACCGTGGTGTCCCAGCCCAGCTCCTCGCTGGTCGCGCCGACCACCAGCTCGCCGTTCTCGCGCGGCACGAGGTAGATCGCGCCACCGCGGACGACGGCGCGCACCGTACGGCTCAGGAACGGCGCGTACCGCTCGGGCACGGTCAGCCGCAGCACCTGCCCCTTCACGGGACGTACGGGCGGCAGGACGTCGTCCGGGACGCCCGCGAGCCGCCCGCTGAGGCTGCCCGCGGCGAGGACGACCTGCCCGGCGGCGAGCTCGGTGCCGTCGGCGGTCCGCACCCCGCAGGCCCGCTCCCGCACCACCGTGAGCCGCTCGGCCCACACCCGGTGGAAGACCACCCCGGCGCGTTCGCAGGCCGTCACCAGGGCGGCGGCGAGGCGGCGCGGGTCGATCTGGTGGTCGCCGTCGACCCTGAGCCCCCCGCGCACGCCCGGCGCGAGCATCGGCTCCAGACGGCGGCACTCCCGCCCGCTCAGCCACTCCGACTCCAGCCCCGAGCGCTGCTGCAGGGCGTGCAGTTCGCGCAGCTCGGCGCGGTCGTCGGCGTCGAGCGCGACGGCGAGCGTGCCGCAGCGGCGGTAGCCCAGGTCCCGGCCGGTAACCTCGGCCAGCTCGGCGGCGAAGTCCGGGTAGCGGCGCGCGGAGGCGAGGTTCAGGGCGAGCAGCGTCTGCTCGCCGTAGTGCAGCTCGGTGACGGCGGCCAGCATCCCGGCGGCCACCTGCGCGGCTCCGCCGCCCGGATCCGGATCCACCACGGCCGTGGCGAACCCGCGCTGCGCCGCCCGCCAGGCGGTCACCAGGCCGATGATCCCGCCCCCGATGACGAGGACGTCCGACACGGTCGACGCATCGCGCGATGTCGACGGTTCGTCCGGTGTACGCGACATGGGCGTCCAGCCCCTCCCTTCGCCGGCATGACCCGGATCAGGTTCGTACGGTCGGAGGCCGTCCCAGCCTCCCTCTCAGCCCGGTGCGCCGGGCTCCCGCGAGTGCTTACGGTGGCAACACTAGCCCGCAGAGCGTCGCCCTTGTAAGGCGGCCTCCGCCCGGCAAGGGCTGTGCAGGACGTCACTCAGCACGCCCCCTGACTGACAAATCGTCAATTGTCTATGGTGATCAGGTGAGCGAGCAGACGCAGGCACGGGGCGGTACGGCACGGCGCGTCGTCGTCGTGGGCGCGGGCATGGCCGGGGTGCAGACCGCGGTCGCCCTGCGGGAGCAGGGCTTCACCGGCGGCGTGACGCTGATCGGCGCGGAGCCGCACCAGCCGTACGACAGGCCGCCGCTGTCCAAGGCCGTGCTGCTCGGCAAGGCCGAGGGCTCCGCCTTCGACGTCGACTTCGAGGCGCTGGACATCGAGCTCGAGCTGGGCCGCGAGGCGACCGGCCTGCGTCCCGAGGACCACGAGCTGGACACCGAGCGGGGCCCTGTCCCGTACGACGTCCTGGTCATCGCGACCGGGGCGGAACCGATCCAGCTGCCCGGCGCGGAGGGCGTCCCCGGGGTGCATCTGCTGCGCACGCTGGACGATGCCGAGCGGCTGCGGCCGGTGCTCGCCCAGCAGCACGACGTCGTGGTCGTCGGCGCGGGCTGGATCGGTGCCGAGTTCGCCACCGCCGCGCGCGAGGCGGGCTGCGCGGTGACCGTGGTGGAGGCCGCGGACCGGCCGCTCGCCGGCGCACTGCCGGCGGAGGTGGCGGCGCCGATGACGTCCTGGTACGCGGACAGCGGGGCCGAGCTGCGCACGCACGCGTGCGTGGAGCGCATCGAGCCGGGCGCGGTGGTGCTGGACGACGGCTCTCGGGTGCCGGCCGGGGCGGTGGTGGTGGGCATCGGGGCCCGGCCCGCCACGGCCTGGCTGGCCGGGTCCGGGATCGAGCTGGGCGTGCACGGCGAGGTGCCGGCCGACGATCATCTGCGCACCTCGGTGCCGGACGTGTACGCGGTCGGTGACTGCGCGTCCTTCCCGTCGGGCCGCTACGAGGAGCGCCTGCTCGTCCACCACTGGGACAACGCCCTCCAGGGTCCGCGCACCGTGGCCGCGAACATCATCGGTCAGACACCGGTGGCGTACGACCCGGTGCCGTACTTCTGGTCGGAGCAGTTCGGCCGGTTCGTCCAGTACGTGGGCCACCACGCGTCCGCCGACACGACGGTGTGGCGCGGCGACCCCGAGGGCGCGGCCTGGACGGTCTGCTGGCTGCGCGAGGGCCGCCTGGTGGCCCTGCTGGCCGTGGGCCGCCCCCGGGACCTTGCGCAGGGCCGCCGCCTGATCGAATCGGGCACCCCCATGAACACCGCACTGCTGTCGGACCCGTCCCGCCCACTGAAGGAGGCGACGGCGTAGGGCGCAACCACCCCCTCCGCCTAACCCCGCCGGAGGCGCTCCGCTTCCGACTGTCAGTCCGGGATGGCACGCTTGATCCCGTGACCGAGATTGACGCAAAGATCGATGCTCTCGTCCCCGCCTGGCTCACCCTGCCCGACATCGCCGATGCCCTCGGCGTGGAGGTGACACGCGTGCGGCAGCTGGTCAAGGAGGGCCAGCTCATCGCCGTCCGCCGAGGCGAGAACAAGGCGCTGCACGTCCCCGCCGCCTTCATCGACGGGGACAAGGTGGTCAAGGGCCTGTCCGGCACCTTGACCCTGTTGCGGGACGACGGCTTCACGGTCGAAGAGATGATCGAGTGGCTCTTCACCCCCGACCCGACCCTGCCCGGCACCCCCGCGCAGGCTCTCAGCGAGAATCGCGGCACGGAGGTGAAGCGCCGCGCGCAGGCGCTCGCCGTCTGATCGATCCGGTCTGATCGGACCGGACCCGATCGACCTGGACCCGATCGAGCTGGACCCGATCGGACCGGACCCGATCGGACCGGTTCCGGTCTGATCAGGCCGGCACACAAGAACAACCGTCCGCGTACGGGCCGCGGGCCAAGGGACACGCCCCGGCCCCGGCCGACCGCGCCCCGCCGCGGCCCGTACGCCACCGACAAACGGGGGAACACCACCGTGCCCGACACCGCCCGCACCACCCGGCTCGCCGACGCCCGCGTCTATCTGTGCACGGACGCACGCAAGCGCCAGGGCGACCTCGCCGAGTTCCTCGACGCGGTCCTCGCCGGCGGCGTCGACATCGTGCAGCTGCGCGAGAAGGGCATGGAGGCCGCCGAGGAGCTGGAGCACCTCCAGGTCTTCGCCGAGGCGTGTGCCCGCCACGGCAAGCTCCTCGCGGTGAACGACCGCGCGGACGTGGCCCACGCCGCCCGCCCCGACGTCCTGCACCTCGGGCAGGGCGACCTCCCCGTCCCCGCGGCCCGCGCCATCCTCGGCGACGACATCCTGATAGGCCGCTCCACCCACTCCGAGGCGGAGGCCGAGGCCGCCGCCGTCCAGGAGGGTGTGGACTACTTCTGCACCGGCCCCTGCTGGCCCACCCCCACCAAGCCCGGCCGCCCCGCCCCCGGCCTCGGCCTGGTCCGCCACACCGCCGCGCTCGGCACCGACCGCCCCTGGTTCGCCATCGGCGGCATCGACCTCGGCAACCTGGACCAGGTCCTCGATGCCGGCGCCCGCCGCGTGGTGGTCGTCCGCGCGATCACGGAGGCTGACGACCCCGGCGCGGCGGCGGCCGAGTTCGCCAAGCGGCTGCGCGCCGCGTAGGAGCGCCTGGAGGCCGATCCTGCCCCGCGTTGTCCGATGGGTGGACAACAAGTCGACATTTCGGGCAAATTCCGGGCGTCCGGTTGGGGGACCGCCGCGCCCTGGCTAACCTGCGACTATGGCCCTCGGAACCGCATCCACGAGGACTGATCGCGCACGGACCGTGCGCGACATCCTCGCCACCGGCAAGACGACGTACTCGTTCGAGTTCTCGGCGCCGAAGACCCCCAAGGGCCAGCGGAATCTGTGGAGCGCGCTCCGAAGGGTCGAGGCGGTCGCCCCCGACTTCGTGTCCGTCACCTACGGCGCCGGCGGTTCGACCCGTGCGGGCACGGTCAAGGAGACCGAGCAGATCGTCGCCGACACGACGCTCACCCCGGTCGCCCACCTCACCGCGGTCAACCACTCCGTCGCCGAGCTGCGCAACATCATCGGCCAGTACGCCGACGCCGGGATCCGCAACATCCTCGCGGTGCGCGGCGACCCGCCTGGCGACCCCATGGGCGAGTGGGTGCCGCACCCCAGGGGTCTGACCTACGCGTCCGAACTCGTCCGGCTCATCAAGGAGTCGGGCGACTTCTGCGTGGGCGTCGCCGCCTTCCCGGAGATGCATCCCCGCTCCAGCGACTGGGACACCGACGTCACGCACTTCGTCGACAAGTGCCGGGCCGGCGCCGACTACGCGATCACGCAGATGTTCTTCCAGCCGGAGTCGTACCTGCGCCTGCGCGACCGGGTCGCCGCGGCCGGCTGCGACACCCCGGTCATCCCCGAGATCATGCCCGTGACCAGCGTGCGGATGCTGGAGCGGCTGCCCCAGCTCAGCAACGCCCCCATCCCCGACGGCCTGAAAGAGCGGATCCTCGCGGCGAAGGACGATCCGGCGGCGGTACGCTCGACCGGCATCGACTTCGCCACGGAGTTCTGCGCGAGGCTGCTGGCCGAGGGGGTCCCCGGACTGCACTTCATTACACTCAACAACTCCACGGCGACGCTGGAGATCTACGAGAACCTGGGCCTGCACCACCCGCAGCGGGCCTAGACCGCCGCACCCGTATACGACACACTGCGTAGCGGCCACTGGGAGAGGGGCGTACATGGGCTGGACGGTCCTCTACATCGCGTTCGGCATCGTCGCGCTGTGGCTGCTCGGTGAGGTGCTGCTGCAGTACAAGGCACGCCTTCGCTGGCGGCTGCTCGCGTTCGTCGGATTCCTCGGCGTCGTGTTCGGCGTGCTCATCCAATCCGTCGTGGTCATCGGCCTGGGCGCCGCCGCCTTCGCGGTCGGGCAGACCTACGTCACCCTGTCGTTCCGCCGCGGGTTCGCGGCCGGCTGGGCCGTCGGCAACCGCCCGCGCGAGGGTGCGGGCACCGGCAGCAAGCGCCGGCGGACAGAGAAGGCCCGCCAGGAGGAGGCGGCGGAGGACATCGACGTCGAGCCGACGGCCGCGACGACGATGCCCGCCGGAACGTACCGCCAGGACGACGCGTACGACGAGGACGACCACGACGACGTCTTCACCCGCCCGGGGGCCACCCCGCCCGCCGATACCGCGGCCGAGGCCACCTCCGTCTACGAGCCGCAGCCCCTGCCCGAGGAGACCGGCTCCTACGGCGTCTACGCGGATGCCACCTACACCACCGCCGGACAGCCCCAGGAGCAGCAGGCCTACGCCTACGACGGCTACTCCGGATACGGCCAGCAGCAGCACTACGGCTACGAGGGCGGCCAGGAGCAGTACGGCGGGTACTCCGACCCGTACCAGGGCACGCGGACCTACGGCGGCGGCTCGTACGACACCACGTACGGCGGCGAGCAGCAGTATACACAGCAGGCCTACGGTCAGGACCAGTACGCCACCGGCACCTACGGCGAGACCCCGCCCGCCGGTGTCTGGGTGCCCCAGCAGCGCACCACCGACGAAGCGTTCGACGGCGAACTCCCGCCCGAGCAGCCGTACCCCTACCAGCACAACGGCACCCCGCACGGCAACGGCTACGACGAGCGCTACCGCTTCTGACGTCCCGGAGCCGTGGGCCCCGGGACGGTCACTGAGAGCCCCGGAAGTCCGGCCCCTCCACGATGAGCCCGGCCACCAGGGCGCCAGACATGCCGGCGTGGGGGAGGCCCCCACCGGGGTGGGACCAGCCGCCGACCGTGAACAGGCCAGGTGTACGGGTCTTGTTGGACGGCTGCAGCAGACGGCCCCCGGCCGCGGCGAGAGCCGGCGCCGGTACCGCGCCGCCGGGCGCTCCGGTGTCCTCGGCGATGTCGGCGGGCGTGCGCACCTCGCGCCACAGGACACGGTCGGCCAGGCCGGGTATCGCACGCCCGGCGGCGGCGACGATCCGGTCCACATCGGACTCGGAGACCTCCAGCCCCTTGGGCACCGTGACCGTCAGCGTGACCGCCTCGTGCGCCGTGTCGGGCACCAGCGCCGGGTCGTCCGGGCGCAGCACGGTCACCGTCGCGGAGGGCGGAAGCCCGGCGGGCTCCGCGAACAGCCGGTCCAGCTCGCCCTCACGGCCGGCCGCGTGGACCACCGTCCGGTGCGCGGCGCCCTCCGGCCGGCCCCCGCGCAACGCCAGGAGCACCGTCAGCCGGCTGGGCATACCGTGCTGCGGCGCGACCTCGTCCGCACCGCGCGCCGCCGTCCCCGGCACCAGGCGGTCCAGGACAGTGGGCGCGACCCCGGCCACCACGTGGTCCGCCTCCGCCGCGACACCGTCGGCCAGGTCCACCCCCGCCGCGCGGCCGTCCTTCTCGACGATCCCGGTGACCTCGGCGCCGAAGACGAACTCCACCCGGCGGGCCAGGCACCGCTCGTACACGGCACGCGCCAATTCCCGCATCCCGCCCCGGACGTACCACATCCCGAAGGCGTGCTCCAGGTACGGCAGCACCGCCGCGCTCGCCGGCGTCGTCCGGGGATCCAGGCCGCAGGCCAGGGCATGGCTCTCCAGCACCGCCACAAGCCGCGGATCGCGCAGTTCCCAGGCGCCGACCTCGGCGAGCGTGCCGGCCCGGCGCGTGCGCAGCAGTCGCTTGTGCGGCACCGCCGGATACGGCTCCTTCTCCGCCAGCACCTGCCAGTTGGGCCATAGCGGCTCCTCCAGGAGCGGACGGCGCGTGCGGTCCCAGGCCTCGCGCGCCCGCACCAGGAAGTCGCCCCAGCGCCCGCCCGCTCCCGCACCCAGCGCCGCCTCCAGCGCGGACACCACACCCGCGCGCGAGGCGTTGGGCAGCGCCACCTCGGTGCCGTCCGCGAAGACGTGCCGTGACGACGGGTCCACCTGGACCAGCTCGACGCAGTCCTCCAGCGGCTCCTTGCCGGTCTTGACGAACAGGTCGCGGTAGACCGCGGGCAGCGGCAGCAGGCCCGGGCCGGTGTCGAAGGAGAAGCCGTCGCGCGAGAAACGGCGCACCGCACCGCCGTACGTCTCCGTACGCTCGTACACCACCACCCGGTGGCCCGCGACGGCCAGCCGGGCGGCGGCCGCCATCGCGCCCATCCCGGCGCCGATCACCGCAATCCGTGCCATGCCTGCGACTTTATCGGCCGCCGCCGACAATCCGGCCGCGGGCCTGTGACCGGCGCTTTCCGTACATCCGTGCCGTGGGGGTGAGCGCTTAGTACTCCAGCCGGAGATGTGATCTTGTTGGTAGGGGCCGGTGGGGACACGGGTGCGGCCACCGTTGATCATCGTCAGGTGTGTGGACTGAAGA
>NZ_JBFBBS010000028.1:0-91276 GCF_040682835.1 Streptomyces sp. NPDC051104
CGTGCGCAGCCTGATCCGGCAGGCATGGACCACTCACCGCTGGGACGAACGCCCGAACCGCCGACCATGACCGCACGCCTATCCGCGCGGCCTCTAAGTCATTCGACTGTCGCCCCTGGCCCGTGCCTCGACGATTCTGGAACAGTCGCCCGCGTGCCAGGTGCCGGGTGGTCGTCATGCTCGGAGGAGCCAGCCGTGAACCGTACTCCCGTCGTCTTCATCCATGGCGCATGGGTCCATGCGTTTTCCTGGGAGTCGTGGGCGGAGCGCTTCGCTAGCCGGGGATTCCTCGTCTTCACACCGGGATGGCCGGGGGAGGCAGCCGTCGCCCGGGAGGTGCGCAAGTCGCCCGAGACGCTCGGCGGCATCGGACTGGACGCGCTGACGGACCACTACGCCGACATCGTGCGGTCGTTCGAGGTTTCGCCGGTTGTCGTCGGCCATTCGGTCGGTGGGCTCATCGCGCAGCATCTCATCGGCGCCAATGTGGGCCGGGCAGCGGTGGCGATCGCACCCGCCCCGATCAACGGCGTCCCGCTGCCCGCCTCCCGGACCCGCTTGTGGACCCCCGACCAGGCGGACACCGCCGACCGGCTGGTGTCCCTGTCCCCGGAGCAGTTCCACCAGGTCTTTGCCAACACCGTCGCGGCGGAGGAGTCCGACCGGCTCTTCGAGGGCTATGTGGTGCCGGCACCGCGCCGGCTGCTCACCGACCTCGGATGCGCCGACGCGGACCGCAGCCCGCGCGCCGTGGCGGACATCGCCAACGCGCGTCGTGGCCCGCTCCTGCTGATCTCCGGGCAGCAGGACCGACTGGTGCCCGACTCCGTCACGCGTGCGGTCTACAAGCAGTACGGCGACTCCACGGCCGTGACCGACCTGAAGCAGTTCGCAGACCGCGCCCACTCGCTGGTCGTCGACAACGGATGGCGCTTGGTCGCCGACTACGTGCTCGGCTGGCTCGACGAACGTGGCATCCGCGCCCATCCCGTGGAGGGCTGAACACACCGCCGCCGACGGACGGAACCTGTCGTCCCGGGCCGTCGGCCACTGTGGTCACCGGTATGGGGCACACGTTCCGGTCACACGTTCTGCTCGCCGGGGATCTTGCCCAGTGCGTCGCGCAGCGCGGCGCGCGAGGTGATGCCGAGCTTGGGGAAGACCCGGTACAGGTGGGAGCTGACCGTGCGCGGCGACAGGTGCATGCGTTCGCCGATCTCCTTGTTGGTCAGGCCGCCGGCGGCGAGGTCGGCGATCCGGCGTTCCTGCCAGGTCAGCGCCGCGAGGTGCGCGGAGGAGGCGAGGGTGGCCGCGCCGGTGGCACGGAGCTCGGCCCGGGCTCGTTCGGTCCAGGTGGGTGCGCCGAGCCGTTCGAACGTCTCCGTGGCCAGGGTCAGGGACAGCCGTGCGGCTTTGCGTCCTTGGGTGTGGCGCAAGCGGATGCCGTGGGGAGGCGGATGCGGGCGTGTTCGAAGGGGAAGACGGCGGCGGCCGGGTGGGTTTCGGCGCGGTCGTACATGGCGTCGGCTTCCGTGGGATCGGCGGCGGTCATGGCGAGGGCGCCGTAGGTGATCAGGGCGAGCCGGGGGGAGATCTCGGGGAGGTTGGCTTCCTGCGCGGCGAGGGCGTGGGCGCGAGCTTGTTCGGCGCGGCCGGTGTGCAGGGCTGCTTCGACGAGGTCGAGGAGGGTGCGGGAGGCCTGGTGGGCGTAAGGGGTGAAGGTGCCGGGGGGTGTGATGCCGATGGCGTGGAGGTAGGCGGCTTCGTAGTCGCCTTCGCTGAGGGCGGCGGTGGTGCCGATGGCGTCGGCGATCTGGGTGAGGAAGCCGATGCCGCGGGGGCGGGCCCAGGCGTCGACGATCGCCTGCAGGCCCCTCGCGCGTTCGGTTTGGCCCCGCATCGCGGCCAGCAGACCGAGGTACGCACGGCTCTGGTGGGCGAACAGCGCATTGCGATGAGACGTGGTCAGTTCCAGGCAGCGTTCTCCTGTGCGCTCGGCCTCGTCCCACTCACCGACCGCCATCTGGTCGAGCATGATCAGGTGCAGCATGGTCATGCCGACCGAAGCGGCCCCCGTCTCGACCTCGCGGTCCACGGTGCGCTGCAGATAAGGCCGGTACTGGCTGAGCGTGTCCACGTGGTAGGCGGTGGCGCACAGGCGGGTGACGTCCCACGGTTCGAGGTCGCGGAGGCCGGCGAAGGCGCGCTCCACCCGCTCGTGCACGCCCGCACCGCGCCGCACCACGTCGCCCCAGGCGTCCTGGTATATGCGTGACATGAACGGCACGAGCTCGCCCAGGGAGCCGAAAAGCTCGTGAGTCGGTCCCCACGATGTCTCGTCGCTCGCGTACTGGTTGATGGCCAGCAGCAGGTTGACCAGTCGTGTGTGCATCTCGTCCGGCTCCCGTACGCCGCCGACCCGCATGCTCTCGATCGCCGCCAGCACCTGACGCTGCGAGGACCGTACGTCCCCGTCCTCGTACAGCGCGACGTAGGCCGATGCGACCACCGACGCCGGGGACTGGCTCTGCCCAATCCGGTGTCGGAGCCCACCAACCGCTGCGCCCGGTCCAGCTGGCCGGCGTGCCCGGCGATGAACGCCGCGCTGCCGAGCCTCCGGGACCGCTCCTCGAGGCTCTCGCTCAACTCCGCGGCACGGGTCAGCCAGGCCACGGCGGCAACGGCGCCGCCCCGCCGAGTGGCGGAGTCCGCGGCTGCTTCCAGTACGGCCGCGACCTGCTCGTCGGGATCGACCGTCGAGGCCGCCAGGTGCATGGCGCGCCGTTCCAGGTTCTCGCGGTGTACTTGGGCGAGAACGGCGTGGGCCGCGCGCCGCTCGTTGGGTGTCGTCATCTGGACGACCGTCGACCGCACCAGGGGATGCCGGAAGACGAAGTTCCCGGTGAGCGGATCGATGCCCAGCAGGCCGCAGGCCGCGGCCTCGTCGGCGTCCAGCATGCGGTAGCGGGTGCCCCCCCGGGCGGCCGGCCGCGGTGCCGGCCTCGACGCCGTCCAGGGCGCCGCGCAGCAGCTCCGCGCGCACGGCGTCGCCGAGGGTCTCGATGCGCGCACCGTACACGTGCTGGAGCCGCTGCGGCAGCGGGATGCCGGTGTACCCGGGCAGTTCCGCGGGGTCGCGTCCCGCCCGGCCGCCCCGCACGTGGGGCGGCAGTTCCAGCAGGGCCAGCGGATTTCCCTGGGCCTCGTCCAGCACCAGACGGCGGATCTGGGGGTCCAGCCCGGGATAGCGCATGTCCAGGAGCTGTTCGGAGGCCTTCTCCGACAGCGTGGTCACGGGCAGTTCGGGCAGCGCGGCGGTGTCGAAACCCGAGGGCACGGCGGCACGCAGACCGACTATCAGCTTCACCGAGCTGCCGGTGAGGCGGCGTCCCACGAAGCCGCAGACCTCGGTGCTTGAGGCGTCGAGCCACTGACCGTCGTCCAGCACGAGCAGGATGGGTTTCTGCGACGCCGCGAGCGACAGCAGGTCGAGGACGGCGATGCCGAGGGTCATGACCGACGGGGGAGTCCCCTCGCTCCTCGCGAACACGACGTCGAAGACTCTCCGGTGCACCTCGTCCAGCCGGTCCAGGTAGGACAGCAGCGGATACAGGAACTGGTGCAGGCCCGCGAACGGCAGTTCCGACTCGGCCTCGACCCCGGCCGCCCGGATCACCCTGTACTGCTCACCTGTTGCCAGTTCGGCCACGTGGTCCAGCAGGGCGCTCTTGCCCACACCCGTGTCGCCCCGCAGGACGAGAGCCCGGCCCCCGGAGGCCGCCACGAACGCCGACAGCGTCTCCTGCTCGCTTTCGCGGCCGACCATGGTCCCGATGACCGACTCCACTGTCCCCCACTCCCTTCCCCGCTGAACCACTCCGGTCCGCGCACGCCGGCGTGCCCGTGCGTACGGATCGCGACACCCATGACGTGCCCGCCACCTATTTCGGCCCACCTGGGACGAAGACTAAATGCCCCCAGGGGTTCACGTCACTTGATATGGCCGAAATGTTTCTTGTCGGACATGTGGCCGCCATACACCGGGTGTGCCTTCGGCGGTTCATGAGCCGTCGGTCCGGCGCACCGACCGGTACGAAGACGGAAACTCCCGGCCGGACGCCCCCGGCGTGGCCGGCGCGTACCGCGGTGACGGGCCCTGTCGTAACTGCCATCACATGTGAGCTACTGTCATACGTATCTACGGTGCGCGCATGTGTACGGATGCCTGGCAGGCGGAGGCCGGCAGGCGCACCGCTGGGGAACGAGGCGGGTGGGACTGGATCGATCGCGGGCCCCAGCCCTCCGACCGGACCCGTTCCCGGCCCGCGGGGGCGCCGGGCAGGCGGCCGCGCACGGCCCCCACGGGCGCCGATCCCTGAGGCCGCCGACGGGTTCACGGCCGCAGCGTGCGGAGGGCGGCGCGGACACGGCTGGGCAGGTCGTGGAATGAGTCGAGCGGCGGCGGGACGCAGCCGTACCGCAGCCGTATCGCCACCGCACAGGCCGACCGGCCCTCGGGAACACCTGGACACACGTGTTCCCGAGGGCCGTCGGTGTGTCAGGACGCACCGAGGCCGTGCAGCAGGGTGTCGACGACGACGTCCGCCGCCTGTGCGGGGCTCAGTTCGGGCAGTTGCCGGGACACAAGGTGCATGAGCTGGGGCAGCAGCGCGCTCGCCCATCCCTCCGGGAGACCGGGGCGCAGGAGGCCTTCGTCGGTGGCGCGTTCGAGGAAGGCGTCGACCTCGGCGACACAGGCGTCCCGGCGCCGGCGGACGGCCTCGTCGGCGAGCATGCGGGTGAGGTCGACGGGCCAGGTGCGGTTGACGGCGATGATGTTCTCGACGTAGCGGTGCAGGGCGACGGCGACGGGTGCCTCGCGCAGTCGTGCGTCCTTGATGGCGTGCTCGATGGCCGTGAGGCGGGATTCGTAGATGGCTGCGAGGAGTTCCTCGCGGGAGGCGAAGCGGCGGTAGACCGCATCCTCATCGACCCGGACCGTCACGTCGTCGTCGGCGCCACCTTCGCCGGGCCGGGCGTCGCCGAACTGCTGTACTCGGCCACCGTCGCCATCACCGCGGAGGTGCCCGTCGAGCGCCTCTGGCACGCCGTACCCGCCTTCCCCACGATCAGCGAGGTGTGGCTGCGCCTGCTGGAGACGAGGAGAGACTCATGACCATCGCACGCGACCTCGCGCTCGTCGCCCTGGGACCGCCGCCCGACCGGCCCGTGGAACAGGGCGACCTCTCCCTCGCGCTGGCGGGGGCGGAGGCGGTCGATCTGCTGGAGAGCGGGGCGCTGACGCTGGACGGCGACCGCGTGGTGCCCGGGCCGCCGGTGGCGACGGGCGACCGTCTGCTGGACCAGGCACTCTCCTCGCTCGTCCGGCGGGAGCCGTACGAGACGGCCGAGGACTGGCTGTGGCGCCGCGGCAGCGAACTCGCCGCGGCCTACGTCGACGACCTGGAACGGGCCGGGCTCATCGTCCACCCGCGGGGCCACGGGCTCCGGTCGCGGTTCACGCGGACCGTGCCGGCCGACTCCCCGGAGCGCCGTCGCGCGGAGGAGCGTCGGGCCTCGGGCGATCCGGTCCTCGCCGCTCTGACGGCCGTCCTGAGGATCGGCGACACCCCGTCGGAGGCGCGCGAGAGCCCAGATGGGGACGCGGTGAAACACGGTGCTGGCCGCCGTCGGGGACGCGGTGACGGAGCTGGAGGCCGTACGGCTGCGCCGGGGTGTCGAGGGCGGCGCGTTCGACAACATATGGCGGGGTTAGGAATCTTGCGGCGCGCACCCCGACGAGGTCACACCTGCGAGTGCCGGCAACCGAGTGTGTTTCCGGATGGGGGTCCGGCTCCACCTCGCCCACACCGAACTCAGCGCTGGCCGCCCGCTGTCGATCGCGGCCACGGTAGGCCGCTCCGCCCAACTGATCGACGGTCCCGGGTGGCGGCTCTGGCGGCACGGCTGCAGGATCCCGTGCTCAAGGTGGGGGAGCAGTGGTCGGACGCGGCACTGGGCGTCCCGGCCTGGGCCAGGGCGGAGGAGAAGGCCGGTTTCAGCCCGCTCCGCTCGCTCTGGCGCACCGGGCGACTCTCCCGTCCCGCGGCGGACAGCGTCGCACGGCACACACCCGCGTCCGGCCGGCGGGAGCCACCGCGCGCGGGGCGAGCGGAGGTGTCAGCCGGCCACGCGCGACTTGACGACGGTGTACATCACCGAACGCTGCTGCTTGTGACGCTGGATGCGTCCCTTGGCGACCAGGGATTCGAGGGTGTTCCGTACCACCTGCGGTGTCGGATTGCGGTCCGGGTACTTCTCCAGAAGTTCGTCCCGCAGTTCCTTCGCCAGGCGCGGCCCGTCGTGCTTGCCGAGCAGCTCCAACAGGAGGTCACCGAGCAGAGGCCGGCGCGACTTCCCCTTCGCGCCGGCCTTCGCCGCGTCACCCGCCGGAGCGCTCCTGGCCGAGGCCGAGCGTCGCGCAGTGGCTTCGGCAGGGGCTCGCTTCGCTTTTGCGGCGACGGGCTCGTCCTGCAACTGCTCGGGCAGACGTGACGGGTCCGCGAAGCCCTCGTACCGCTGGGCGAGGGTGAGGATGTCCGACAGGAGGGCCTCCTCCTGCTTCAACACCGTGAGTCTCTCCGCCAGTTCCTGCTGTCGACGGCGGTTCTCCTCCAGGTCCGACGCGGCTTGTTCTACCAACCGCGATCGGAGCGTGCCGGCTGATTGGCTGGTCACAACCGTTTCACTCCCTCGATATGGATGATGTTTGCGCATGGTACCCACGCCGAGGGTCCCGTGCAGATAAGTGTCAACGCCAGACGGTACGCCGGGCATGTTCACTTTTCACGATAAGCGCCGATGTGCTTGTGCATGTAGCTGGTGCCGACTCTTCTTCGGCCGTTCAAGGCGCGCGGCCGCCACCCGCACGTGGCTCCTTCGCACAGACTGCCCGGCAAGTGTGTCACCGAACCTTCCGTGACGACCCTTTACGGAGATTTGTGTGTCGGGCCTGAGCACGGTGGGCCGGGTGACCGGGCCCACCCCGTGCCATTTCTCACGTCGTGCCGATGGTCGCCCGTCCGGTCGGGTCACCGCTCCGGTCCGGGACGAGCGGTCCGCTTCACAAGAGCTTCCTCTCCTCGTGACGGCGCCGAGCGGCCATGCCGCGTGACATGTGTCTGTCGCCGTGAGGAGCCCTCTTGCCCTGCCGTCGGAGCCGGAACGGCGGTGGCGGACGACCGTCAGCATGGCAGCCGATGACCGTCGGTGGACAGGTATGTCGACTTGCCTCTCTCACACCCTCCGCATGCGCCATGCGTTGGATGACGGCAGGCGTCCGGTCGGTGGGCGGGCTCCCCGAACAGCCGGACGCGTCCTGCACGGGGGTGCCCGGCGAGCGGTGAAGGTGTTTCTTTGACAGGCGACACGTGTGCCTGGATGCTGAGACCGGCAGGACAGCGGGTGAACCTCGCGGTAGCCGTTCCGTTCATCCTCATGCCGGGCCGGCGAACAGCCGGGCGACTGCTTCCGGAGCCTGCTCCACCGGCAGATCGGTCAAGTGCCGTCGGACGGGACGCAGCCGTACCGCGCGGCGGTGCCGACCGGACGACGGAGTCCCCCGTCGGGCTGCGCGGCTTCGCGAAGGCGGTCCGGCCGATGGCTCGCCCCCACGGGTCGTCATGCCGGCGAGGAGGAGTCCCTTGTACGTTCTGATCCCCGACGATCCCGTGTTCTTCGCGAAGTTCCAGAGCCTTGAACAACCGCTTCTCCGCCACCTCTACCGACTCCACAGCGCGGGCCTGGAGTCCGACGACGAGCGGATCATCTCGGATGCCTACGACAGTTGGGTGCAGGTACTGCTGAAACTGCCGCTGTGGTCCGAGTGGCACACGGCGAGCACGTCCACCGACCCAGCTCCGGAGGAGTGGGCCGGATACGTTCTGTACAGCACGGGCGGCGACCAGCTGATGAGCCTGTATCCGATCGAGGTGACCGCGGCCGATCTCGGGCAACTGACGGCCTGCCTCGACCTGTTCGTCGAGCACGACCAGGCCCGGCCCGCGATGCCGGGCCAGACGCGCGCCGAGACGAGCGCCGAAAAGCCGGAAAAGGAGAGGGGTCTCACCGATGGCTTCCGCCGGGTCGTGGAGGTGCTCTTGCATCCTCCCCCGCAGCGGCTGCTCACCCTGCTGAGACATGTCGTGCTTCGAGGAACGCCCGTCTCCGTGACCCTGCCGGCCGAGCAGGAGACGGAGTACCGGCGCTTCTGCGAGGACATCGTGACCATCCTCAGCTCCGGCGACACCTTCGCCTACCGCAGCCACCGAGCCATGTATTTCTGAGACACCTCGGGCCGGTCTTCCCGGAGACCTCCCGGCGGGAGTCCTGGAAGCGGTTGCCGGGTGTGGGTGGTGTGCTGAACCTTTCGACCTGCCGTCACGTTGTCCAGTTGGAGGCTCCGCCGTCGGACACACGGACGGCGGGACCGGTAGGGGTCTTCCGGAGTCCTGCCACGCTCCCGTGGCAGGAGCACGTCCCCGCGCCGGCGGTTCGAGTCCCCCCTCAGGGCCGCCGGCGCGCTCCTGTCGCGCGTCACCGCGTCGCCCCGTCCGTTCACGCCGTGACCGGCGCGCGGCGAGGCATCGTCCGAGGACGGCCGTGGGTTCGGGCTCGTTCCCGCAGGCCCCTTGGACAGGTCCGGCGGCCCCCCGGCTGCCTCCTGGCCCGGCGCACGGGCGGCACCTGCCGCCGGCGCGCGGGAGCGTGGGACGTGCTGATGCACAGCTTCCGTGAGACGCTGGCAGCGCTCGCCCGCGCTGATCCCTGCAAGCGCTGCGACCGCACAAGCGCCGCGACCGCACGATGCCCGCGGCCAGGGGGTCAGCGCGTGGTCACGGCGGACGCGGTCTTCTTGCGTGCGCGGTAGGCGGCGGCCTTGTACTTGTTGCCGCAGGACTCCATGCCGCACCACTGCCGCCGCATGCCCCGGGACCGGTCGATGTAGACGCGCGTGCACTCGGGGTTGCCGCATTCCTTCAGCAGGGGGACGTCCGGGCCGCTGAGCAGTTCGACGGCCTGCCGTGCGACGGTGGCCAGGGCCTGCTCGGGGGTCGCCTCGGTGTGCCGGCCCGTGAGGGTGAGCTGCGGTGTCGCGGGGGTCTTGCGGGCGGCGCCGTTGACCACGGCGAGCGCCTGGCGGTCGAACTCCTCGCCGAGTCGCCGGTTGGTGACGAGCCGGTACATCGCTTCGCGCACGGCGATCGCCTCCCGGACGTCGTCCTCCTCGCCAGGCGTGATCGTGTCCACGAGTCCGGACTCCAGGTACCAGGCGTTGAGCCGCTCCGGGGTCACGAACATCTCGAACCGGGTCGAGCGCCGGGCGCGGAGGGTGGCCGCGAAGTCGAGCGCCGGGTGCCCGCATACGAAGACATGGTTAAGATTCACATCACCATCTTGACAGGTGACGCCCATGGGGCGCAAGCACCGTCAACAGAACCGTCACCCTTCAATGCGGTCATCCGGGTGAGATGGGGAAGTGATCGTACGGCACCGAGCGCGTTGGGCGCGGGTCAGGCCCGGGAGCCGGTCGCCGCCGCGCTCTCCCGCTGCCCGCCCTCCGCCTGAAGCCGCAGTTCGCACCCCTGCCACCGTCGGCGCAGCCAGCGGTCGTGACTGGCGAGGACGATCGCGCCGGGCCCCGGGCCGAAGCGCGGCCTCCAGTTCGTCGCACAGCGCCGGGGACAGGTGGTTGGTCGGCTCGTCGAGCAGCAGCAGCTGGGGCGGGCGGGCCACCAGCAGCGCCAGCGCCAGCCGCCGGCGCTGCCCCACGGACAGCTGCCCGACCGGTTTGCCCAGGTCCGCCTCGTGCATAACGCCGAGCGAGGTCAGCGGCACCTTCTCGGCCCGCTCCGAACCCAGCGACTGCTCGTAGGTGTCGCGCGCCGTGCGCTCGGGCCGGTCGAACACGGTGTCCTGGGTGAGCAGCCCCACAGTCAGCCGGCGCCGGCTGCGCACCTCGCCCTCCGCCGCGAGACGTCCGGCGAGCACGGCGAGCAGCGTCGATTTGCCCGCCCCGTTGCCGCCCGTGACCAGCAGCCGGTCGGTCGCCGACACCTCCAGGCCGTCCAGTGCGAGACGGCCGGGCACCCGCACGTCGTGCAGGGACACCAGCGGCTGCGGGCCCTGCTCCGCCCACGCGGCGTCGAGGAGTTCCTGGTGCCTGGGGTCGTCCTCCGGGACGCGGGCCAGCTCCTCGCCGAGCCGGTCCAGTTCCGCGAGGTCCTCGCGGGCCTCGCGCAGCGCCTCGTCGAGCACCGCGGCGATGGTCGAGCCGGCGTCGAACGGCATCTCCTGGTGGAGGAAGCCGAGGTCGCCGGGGCGGGTGACGCTTCCCGCGTCGGGTTCGTCCACGGCGGCGAGCACCCGCAGCAGGGTGGACTTTCCGGCGCCGTTCTCCCCGATGAGGCCGATGCGGTGGCCGGGGGAGGCGGTCAGGGAGACGCCGTCGAGGACACGCCGTCCGCCCAGGGAGCGGACCAGGTCGTGGGCGAGCAGAGCGGTCTGGGGCACAGGAAACCGTCCAACGTGATCGGTGGTCGGCCCGCCGGGCGCACGGCCTCGGACGCGGGCCACTGCACGCTCCGGCGGCTCACACCGCGGGGGCCCCCATCTCCTTGAGCACGCCGTCGGCCAGCCGCAGCCAGCGGCTGACCCCGATCTCGGCAAGGAAGCGCTCGTCGTGGCTGACCACCATGAAGGCGCCCTGATAGGAGTTGAGCGCGCTCTCGAGCTGCCCCGCGCTGACCAGGTCGAGGTTGTTGGTCGGCTCGTCGAGCAGCAGCAGGTGGGGCGCCGGTTCTGCGCACAGTGCGCAGGCCAGGGTGGCGCGCAGCCGTTCACCGCCGGAGAGCACCCCGACCGGCAGGTGCGCCCGCGCGCCCCGGAAAAGGAAGCGGGCGAGCAGGTTCATCCGCTCCGCATCGGGCCGCTCGGGCGCGAACGCCGCCAAGTTCTCCGCCACGGTGCGGTCCAGGTCCAGCAGACCCAGGCGCTGCGACAGGTAGGCGATCCGGCCGTCGTTGCGCTTGACCTTGCCGCTGTCCGGGGCGAGGTCGCCGGTGATCAGACGCATCAGGGTGGTCTTGCCCGCGCCGTTGGGGCCGGTCAGCGCGATGCGCTCGGGGCCCCGGATGGTCAGGTCGACACCGCCCTCGGCGAACACGGCCTCGTCTCCGAGACGCACCTGCATCCCTTCGCCGAGGAACAGGTTGCGACCGGCGGGCACCTTGGTGTCGGGCAGTTCCAGGGTGAGGCGCTGCTCCTCGCGCAGCGCGCGCCCGACCTCGTCGAGGCGGGCCTTGGCCTCGCTGACCCGGGCCGCGTGCATCTGCCCGGCCCGCCCCGCGGACTCCTGCGCGCCCCGCTTCATGTTGCCGGCGAAGATGCGGGGCAGACCGGCGTTCTTGAGGTTGCGTGCGGCGTTGCTCGCGCGGCGCTCGGCTCGCTCGCGAGCCTGCTGCATCTCCCGCTTCTCCCGCTTCACTTCCTGCTCGGCGTTGCGGACGTTCTTCTCGGCGACCTCCTGCTCGGCGTGGACGGCCTCCTCGTACTCGGTGAAGTTGCCGCCGTACAGGCGCAGTTCGTCGCTGCCGAGTTCGGCGATGCGTTCCATGCGGTCGAGCAGCGCGCGGTCGTGGCTGACCAGGAGCAGACAGCCGTTGAAGTCCGACAGCACGTCGTAGAGCTTGTGCCGGGCCTGAAGGTCGAGGTTGTTGGTGGGCTCGTCGAGCAGGAGTACGTCGGGGCGCTTGAGCAGCTGGGCGGCGAGGCCGAGCGAGACGACCTGGCCGCCGCTGAGCGTGCTCAGGCCGCGGTCCAGGGTGAGGTCTGCCAGGCCGAGACGGTCGAGTTGGGCGCGGGTGCGCTCCTCGATGTCCCAGTCGTCGCCGATGGTGGTGAAGTGCTCCTCGCTGACGTCGCCGGACTCCACGGCGTCCAGGGCACGGATGACCTCGGCGACGCCGAGCACCTCGGCGACCGTGAGGTTCCCGGTCAGGGGCAGGCTCTGCGGGAGGTAGCCGAGCGTGCCGCTGACGGACACCGAGCCGGTGGCAGGCTTCAGTTCGCCGGCGATCAGCTTGAGCAGGGTGCTTTTGCCGGAGCCGTTGGGGGCGACCAGGCCCGTACGGCCGGGGGCCACGGCGAAGGACAGGTCGTCGAAGACCGGGGTGTCGTCGGGCCAGGCGAAGGAGAGGTTCGAGGAGACGATGGCGGCGTCGGACATGGAAGCGACCTCGGAGGTACTGAGGGCAGAGCTCGGAGTTCTGCCCTGGGCAGACATGGGAAAAGGGGTACGACGAAACGGACCACCTCGGCAGCGCCCCTGAGCGCCGGCCGGTGGCCGTCAGATCCGGATCTCACCCGGAGATGTCGTCGTCACCCACCACGTCTGCGACTCCTCGAAACACGGTCTACGTCCCTCAGAGCCTAGCACGTGTCGTGGCCTTGCCCGGTTCCGGCCGTGCGGAGCTCATGCATGTGTGCCTGTGGGCACATGTCGAGTGCGCACATGCCGCGCTGTCCCATTCGTCGTGTTGTTGACAGCCCGAGTACGGCCGTGCCAGTATCGTCACCAGTTGAATAGGTGACGATGTCGCTGCATGGCTCGACAGTGTTCACACGTGTGGACCCGCCCGGCCGGCGCCGTCTGCCGTACGGCCGCACCTCGCCAGGATCGTCACCACTCCGAAGGAGCACACTGACCAAGGCAGGAAAGCCGAAGCCGAGGGCCGAGGGCGCACCGGTGGGACGGCGGGCGATGCTGGGCATGCTCGGCGCGGGCGCCGCGGGGCTCGCCGCCGCGCCCTACCTCCAGCGTGGCTGGGAGGGGTTCCTCGGTGCCGCCTCCCAGGTCGACGCCACCGGGCTGACCGGCCTGCTGCCCAATCCGGGCGGCTTCCGGTACTACAGCGTCGTCGGCTCGGTGCCGCACAAGGACGAGACGAACTACGAACTCACGGTCGGCGGACTGGTGGAGAAGCCGAAGACCTACACGCTCGCCGACCTGCGCGCGATGCCGCAGACCCGGGTCGTCCATGACGTGCTGTGCACGGACGGATGGCGTGTGGACAAGACGCCTTTCGAAGGGGTGAAGCTGGCGGACATCCTGGACGCCGCCGGGGTACGCTCCCCGGGCGCGGGGGTCCGCTTCTCCTGCTTCGACGGTGCCTACACCGAGAGCCTCACCCTGGAGCACGCCCGCCGCTCCGACGTCCTGGTGGCACTGAACATGCAGGACAAGCCCATCACCCACGACCACGGCGGACCCGTCCGTCTCTACGTGGCCCCCATGTACTTCTACAAGTCGGCCAAGTGGCTGTCCGGCATCTCGGTCACCGACAAGGTCGTTCCCGGCTACTGGGAGGAACGCGGTTATGCGATCGACGGCTGGCTCGACGGCGCCGACCGGCACAGCGACGCGGCCTGACCCCTCCGACCGGGTCCGCCGCTTCAGCACCGCCGAACGCATGGTCCACCGGGCCACCGGCTACCTGATGCTGGTGTGCCTGGTCTCCGCCGCCTGCCTGTACCTCGGGCCGCTCGCCCAACTGGTCGGACGGCGGCACCCGATGGTCACCGTGCACGAGTGGTCGGGCATCTCGCTGCCACTGCCCTTCCTGCTGGGACTCCTCTCGGCCGACTTCCGCGCGGACCTGCACAGGCTGAACCGGTTCGCGGTGTACGACCGGCGGTGGCTGCGGGCCGTCCGCAGGCGCAGGACGTCGCCCGAGGCGCGCCCGGCCGGCAAGTTCAACGCGGGGCAGAAGCTCTACGCGGGCTGGATCGCCGGCGCCGTCCTGGTCATGATGTTCACCGGCCTGCTGATGTGGTTCATGGGCCTGCTGCCCTTCATCTCCCGCACCAGCGCGATCTTCGTCCACGACCTGCTGGCCTGGACGATCACCTTCGTCGTCCTCGGGCACATGCGCGAGGCCTTCGAGGATCCGGAGGCGCGGCTCGGGATGCGTACCGGGTACGTCAGCCGGTCCTGGGCGCAGCGGTACCACTCCCGGTGGCTGCGCGAGGAGCGCGACGGCAGCGCGACCGAGGGAGCGGACGAGGTGTGACGTGGCCCCGGCGAGGGGGTGATGCCGGCCGGAAGGGCTCATGGACGACCGCAGTGCCCCGGACGCCGGGGCTTCCCGGTCGGACGGCCAGGCCCGCGGCTTCGTGCCCGAGCACCTGTGCGACTGGAGGCTGGAGGACCTGTCGACCGACCGCGTCCTCATCACCTCGGAACTGGTGACCAACGCCCTCATCCATGCAGGCGACGACATGGACTTGCGGCTGCGGGCGTCCGTGGACCGCGTCCGCCTGGAGGTGGGGGACTCCGACACCGACCCGCCCATGCCTGCCGCCTGCCCGCTCACCGACGAGGCAGCGCGCGGGCCGAGCACGGCCGCGGCCTGTTCCCGGTCGACGCGCCGGCGGACAACGTGGCACACCTCCCCGAACGGCCGGGCAAGACCGTCTGGCTGGAGACGCGCATCTCCGGGGCGGCCCCGAACCCCGCCGCATGACCTAACACGTTCGTCACCGTCCTCGGCCGGGGCCCGTGGACGCGGACCGTCAACTGACTGTTGTCGTGTGCTCGGCGTGCGTCCAGAGTGGGAGCCGGTCGGGCGGCGTCCGGCCACTGGCTCAGCTGAGGTTGAAACACACCCTTCCGTCACCGTCTTAACGGGTGATAGGGTTCGGATCAGTCTTCGGCGGACCCGAGGCTGCCTCGGGTCGCACACCCAGGTCGGGGAGGCGTGCGCGCGGACGTCGTCCGCGGTGAGACCGCCGCCCCAGCCACTGTCCTGCTCATCCGCCGTACACATGTGTCGTCGCGCGAGCGGGCGCACACCTACTTCTTGGATGGATACCCATGAGACGACGACTTCTGACTGTCCTCGCGGCCGGTGTACCTGCCGACCGCGTCGGCGGAACCCCGGAACTCCGCCTCCACGCCGCTCAATTGCGACACGGTGTCGGTGAAGGCCCCGGCCGGCACCGAGGTGGAGTCCGTGACGGCGGTCCGCCATGGGGGCGGCACCATCCAGGGCACCGGGGTCCTGCAGGGCACGGTCACCGACGTCCCGGCCTTCTGCGAGGTCACGGTCACCCTCACCCGCCCGGGCGACGGCGACCACGCCAAGGTGCGGACCTGGCTGCCCGTCAGCGGGTGGAACGGCCGGTTCCAGGGGCTCGGGGGCGCCGCCTACCTCGCCGGGGACAACAATGTCGGTCTGGCCACCGCGGTCAAGAACGGTTACGCGGCGACCACCACGGACGCCGGCGTCGGCGACGCCCTCGACACCAGCTGGGCACTGAACAGCAAGGGGCAGGTCAACACCGCCCTGCTGAACAACTTCGCCTCCCGCTCCCAGCACGAGGCGGCGGTCGTCGGCAAGGAGGTCGTCGACGGGGTCTACGGCAAGCGTGCCGCCTACTCCTACTTCACCGACTGCTCCACCGGCGGGCGCCAGGGCTACATGGAGGCCCAGCGCTACCCGACCGACTACGACGGCATCCTCGCCGACGCGCCCGCGATCAACTGGGATGAGTTCGAGGTCGCCACCCTGTGGCCCCAGGTGGTGATGAACAACGAGAAGACCTACCCGACCCCCTGCGAGTTCAAGGCCTTCACCGACGCCGCCGTCAAGGCCTGCGACTCGCTCGACGGCGTCAAGGACGGCCTGGTCAACGACGCTTCGCGCTGCGACTTCGACCCGCGCCGGCTGATCGGCACCAAGGTCGTGTGCAACGGCGAGGAACTGACCATCACGGTGGCCGACGCGGCCGTGGTACGCAGGATCTGGGACGGTCCGCGCACGCCGTCGGGCGAGAAGCTGTGGTCCGGCGTCCCGATCGGGGCCAACCTGGCGGCTCTGGCGGGTTTTTCCGATCCCGACGCCGACGGGAACGTCAAGGGAGCACCATTCCAGGTGCCCGCCGAGTGGGTCAGGCTGTGGGTGGCGAAGGACCCGTCCCTCGACATCTCGGAGATCACCTACGGCCGTTTCGCGCAGCTGTTCAAGCAGTCCGAGGCCGAGTACGACAAGGTCATCGGCACGGACGACCCGGACCTGTCCGCCTTCCGCAAGTCGGGCGGCAAGCTGCTGACCTGGCACGGCCAGGCCGACCAGTACATCCCCACCCAGGGCACCGTGCAGTACCGCAAGCAGGTCGAGCGGGAGATGGGCGGCTCCAAGCGGGTCGACGACTTCTACCGTCTCTTCCTCGCCCCGAACACCAACCACTGCGGCCTCAACGGCCTCAACGGCCTTGACGGCTCGGCCGACGGCCTCGCCGCGCTGACCGCCTGGGTCGAGCACGGCAAGGCGCCCAAGACGCTGCCCGCCACCCTGATCGACGCAGACGGTCAGACGGTCACCCGCGACCTGTGCAGCTACCCGTCGGTGTCCCGCTACAAGGGCCACGGCGACACGGCTGCCGCCTCCAGCTTCCGTTGCGTCTCCCCGTCCCGGCACTGACCGGCCGGGCCGCCGGCGACTTCCCGACCTGAGAAAGGCCGAACCATCATGAGCACGCAGACAGCGACGCCTTCGAGCCCGGCGACGACGGGCGAGCGCAACTCCCTGCTGAGGCTGTACCTGGGCCGCGGCGTCCTCGCCGTGGCGTGGGCCCTGACGTTCGCCGGAGCCCACGAGCACGTCGACGCCGTGGCGATCACGCTGCTGGTCGTCTATCCGCTGATCGACGCGGTGTCCTCGCTGATCGACTATCGTGCCACCCCCGACGGTTACGAGCGCCGGGTCACCGCGCTCAACGGGGTGCTCAGCACGCTGGCCGCCATCGCGGTCGGCATCGCCGGCGTGGGCGGCGAGGCCCCGGTGCTCCATGTGTTCGGTGCCTGGGCCGTCATCTCCGGTGCCGCCCAGGTGATCGTCGGACTGCGGCGGCGCGGCCCCGAGCTGGGCAAGCAGTGGCCGACCCTGATCTCGGGCGGGCTGTCGTTCGTCGTCGGCATCTTCTACAACATCCAGGCCGCGGGCGACAATCCCTCGCTCGACGTGCTGTCGGTGTACGCCACCGGCGGCGGGGTGTGGTTCATCCTCCAGGCCCTGCTGCTGTGCTGGAAGTCCCGGCAGCTCCGCACCAGGACCGTCTGACCCCGGATCCCCTTCCGGTGCCGTCCCGGCCCGCGCCCCGAGGCGCGGGCCGGAATTTTCGTGTTGTAAGGGCGGGACTTGGACCGTCGGGCGACGCGGTAACGCATCGGAAGGGACGTCACACCGCGGATGATGCCGGACCCGTCCAGTCCAACCAGTCCACCACTACGGCGAGTTCAAGTTCGGCGTTGCGGGAGAGCAGGGCGCACAGGGCGATGGTGGTCTCCGGCAGGGCCGGCGGGGCACCGAGACAGTGGTGTATGCCGTGCCGGAAGGCCATGTGGCGGGCACTCGGCAGGTCACGTCGGGAACGGTGCGGTCGGTGTCCTCGCCTGCGGGGCGCAGTGCCCGGCCGATCCGAGGGCGACGGCGATGCCGCCTCGGGGATGCGCACCCCGCCCAGTTCGAGATCATCCGCCGCGTAGCGGCTCGTCGCACGCTCGACGGACGTGTGGTAGCGCAGGAACTTATGGGGCCGAGCTTCCGCAGCTGGGCGTACGGTCAGGGGCGTCCGCCTTGAAGGCCGGATCCAGGTCCACTCTGCCGTCCTCATACGGGCACTGCTCGTGGGAGCTCATGGGACGTCTCTCCCGTTCTGGCGGTCTCGTGGGGTCCGGGGGTGCCCGGGCGGCGCACGCTCGGGCCGTCGTCATGGGAACCTGCCCGATCCGGTGCGGAGTTCAGGACCGCCCGGTACGGGGGTCCGCACACGCCACAGGGGCATGCGCACCGCGCATGCCCCTGTGGCGTCGGAGAACTCAGTTGTCGCTGTTGAAGATCGTCAGCACGCGCAGCACCTCGAGGTAGATCCACACGAGCGTCGTGGTGAGCCCGAAGGCGGCCAGCCAGGCCTCCTCGCGCGGGGCGCCGTAGGCGACGGCGTCCTCGACCTGCTTGAGGTTCAGGGCGAGGAAGGCCGCACCGAGCAGTATGCCGATGACACCGAAGACGATGCCGAGGCCGCCGCTGTGGAAGCCGAGGCCGTTGCCCGCGCCGAAGACGGAGAAGACGGAGTCGGCGACCAGCAGCAGAAGGAAGCCGGTCGCGGCGGCGGCGAGGAACCCGGCGAACCTCTGGGTGACCCGGATCCAGCGCATCCGGTACGCGATGAGCACGCCCGCGGCCACGGCGAAGGTGCCGAGCACCGCCTGAACGACCACACCCGGGGCGATGTACGTCGAGACCGTGCTGGAGAGCACGCCCAGGAATACACCCTCGAACGCCGCGTACCCGAGGATCAGCGCCGGAGACGGCGTCCGCTTGAACGCCTGGACCATGGACAGGACGAACGCGACGAGGGCGGCGCCCACGGCCAGGCCATAGGACCGGCCGATGTTCGCCTCGTCGACGGGCAGCACGAGCCAGGACAGCACCGTCGCCAGGGCCACGGTGCCGAGGGTCGTCGCGGTGCGGACGATGACGTCGTCCGTGGTCACCGCAGTGGAGCCGGCGCGCAGGCCGGTGTCGGCGGGGGAGGCGTAGGGGTTGGTCCGGTAGTCGCCGGCCGGGCTGCCGTCGACCGTGGCGCCCACCGGCTCGCGGTGATACCCGCCCGCCGGGCCTGCGTCACGGGTGGCGCCCCAGCAGGAGAAGATCGGGTTGCTGGTCCTCACGTCATTCCTCCTCGTCCGCCGCACTCGCGGCTTGCCGCACAGCGTTGTCGTCGGGCGCCCGTGGCGGCACACGTGTGCCCATGAACATTCACCGGGCCGACGACGGCAACCCTGTGCGTCACCACTTTGATAGGTGACGTAATGGGAAGCAAGTCCCGCCCGCTCGCCGGACAGGCGGTCATTCGGACGGCGCTGCCGGTTCGTCGAGCAGTTCCCTGAGGAACCCGTCCCGGTTCAGGCCGTCCATCTCCGCCTCGGCCGAGACGATCCGGTAGGTGGCGTCGAGCCACTCCGTCAGCGGCGCGGTGGGCAGTTCGAACAGGGCCTCCACCTCCTCGGACTCCAGAAGCAGCCACGACGAGGGCCGCTCTCCGGGCAGGGTCGGCCACATCCGCACGTCGCCGCACCCGCTCATCGACGTCACTCCGCGGTGCAGGAGTTCACGGCCGATGTGCCAGATGAGATTGGGCCCCCGTTCCGCCAGGAACTCGACCGTGATCACCGCGGGCGTGTCCGGGTCGAAGCGGAACTTCGCCCGCATCGGCAGCCGGGTGAATTCGTCGAGCATCTGGTCGAGGCCGAGCAACAGCGACGGCACGAGCTCGGGCGCCGAACGCGGCCGCAGTGGTGACTGATCACGATGCATGGCAGGAGTTCCCCTCCGTGGGACGAAGTCTGCGTCCACCACTCTTCGCCAGGGGGCGGGACCCGCACATCGGTCAGTTGACGGTCGAAGCACAGGCCCGAACGGGGCAGTTGACGGAACGCCCGCGCCGGTGCGTGGCCTCCGCGCGGCTTGCGTCGACGCAAAGGCGGCGCCGGGACGTGTCCTACGGACTTCGGGGGATGTGACGTAAGTCAATTGTCTGCCGGTGCCGGTGCCGGTGCCGGTGATGAAAGCGGCGAGCGGCCGGTGCCGCACGGCGCGCCCACCGAGGCCGTCACCCCGCACCCACGGCCGGCGACCGGCCCTTCGTGCGGCTCGCCGTCTCCGGCTCGCGGCTGCCGCTTCCAGCGGTCGGTCAGGGATGGCTCACTTGGCCTGCAGGGGTCCCGCGAAGGACTTGCGCAGGGACGGGGGAGCGGCGAGGGGGAGCAGTGCGGCGAGCATCTTTCCCTTGAGCGTGCTCGGCTGCCGCGTCAGCTCGATGTCGACCCGGGTGCCGTCGGCCTCGGGGGTCATGCGGAAGACCCAGCCGCCGCCGCCTCCGAAGAGCTTGGAGTCGAGGGTGGTGATGGTGACCGTGTCACCGCCCGGTTCCCACTCGTAACGCGCGCGCTCCCAGGCGGCGGCGGTGCCCTCGGTGACCTCGGCCCAGGTGTCACCGAGGTCGTGGACCTCGAAGTGTTCGGTGTCGATCGTGGGCCAGGCCTCGGCGCGGGAAGGGCCGAAGTCGGTCAGCACCCCCAGCACGTCCTTAGGGCTGAGCGTGGAGACGAAATGGAACCGTACGATTGCCATGGGTCTTCCTCACCAAAAGTAACTGCTCTGACCGGTGACGAGACGTTCCCACGTATCCGCGTCACCTGTCAAGGCGGTTGCTCTGAGGAGGGGGGTGGCCAGTCACCAGCCAGGAGGTCCATGTGAGACATGTGTTTCCGTGCGGCACGATCGCCTTCGACTTCGTGGGCCCCTTGCAGGCGCGTCGAGGACCGGCTCCCGACGAGCGGATCGGCTCCCCGGAGTTGCTCGACTCCTGGTTCGTGCAGGCCGGGCTCCTCGACGAGGAGCCCGGATGCGACGAGGCCGACCTGCGCGCGGCCCTGGAACGGCGGGAGGCGATCTACTTACCGGTCCGGGCCCGTCTCGACGGTGTCCCCCTCCCCGCCGGGGCGGTCACCGCGGCGAACCGGCGGGCCGCCGGACCCCCGGTGGCGACGCGCCTGGGGCCCCAGCGAGCCGTCACGGTACGCCTCCCAGGCCCTGACCGACCTCGCCCGCGAGGCGGTCGAGGTCATCGCGGGCTGCGAAGCGGCGCTGTTGCGCGAGTGCGGACACCCCGACTGCACACAGGTCTACCTCGATCGCTCCCGGGGGCCGCCGGCGGGAGTGGTGCGCCATGCGAACCTGCGGGAACCGCGTCAGGGCAGCGGCTCTGCGGGCGCGCCGCCGCCGGTGAAACAGCCGTGTGCCCCGGACGCCGTGCACATGTACCCGTGCGGGCGGTTCCCTCGTCACGGGACCACCCCCCACAGCCTTCAGACCCGGTTCTCGGCCTGGAACATCCAGCTCCGCTTCTCCAGTTCGGCGGTCAGGCGCTCGTCATCGCCGGCCACGAGACCACGGTCAACCTCCTGGGCAACGCCGTACTGCCCCTCCTCCAGCACCCCGACCAGGTGCGGTTGTAGCGGGACGACCCAGGGCTCCTGCCCAACGCGATCGAGGAGTTCCTGCGTTACGACACCTCCGTCGAGCGCACGACGAACCGGTACGCGGCCGAGGACCTGGAACTGGGCGGGGTGCGGATCCCCCGGGGCGGCGTCGTCGCCGTGGCCGCCGCCAACGCGCGATGGACGAAGGCTGGCGCGGTGAGGTCGAAGGGCCGGCCGCTTCGGCGCTCAGTGGCACGTGTTCAGTCGAGGACTGCGGTGGCTTCTATCTCGACCAGATGCTCGGGCACGTCCAGCGCCGCGACGCCGATCAGCGTGGTCGGCGGCACCGGAGTGACCCCCTGCTTCGCGGCGGCCCGGGAGATTCCCTCCATGAGCGGGGGCATCTTGTCGGCAGTCCAGTCGGCGACGTGGAAGGTCAGTTTGGCGACGTCGTCGAAGGAACCGCCGGCCTCGCCCAGTGCGGTGGCGATGTTGAGGTGGCACCGCTCAACCTGCGCAGCGAGGTCATCCTCGCCGACCGTGACCCCTTCCGCGTCCCAGGCGACCTGCCCGGCGAAGACCGTAGGAGAGTGTGCGTTGAAGCCGGGTCGAGGGCATCAGCCACAAGATGCTCACCAGGAACCTGCGCATACTGGAGCGCGACGGCCTCGCCGAGCGGACCGCCCACCCCAGCGTCCCGCCCCGCGTCGAGTACACCCTTGCTGGAACATACGGAGCCGAGGCCGCCGATGCTGACCGAACCGCTCTGGGACCAATTCGCCGCGCTGTTGCCTGAGCGGCCGGCTTACGCCCCGCCCCGTCCGTTGGGCTGCGACCACCGACCTCGACGCCGCCGCAGACGCGGACGTCGTCATCGAGTCAACGCATCAGCGACCGGATCGCTACCAGACGACCGGGCCGGTCCTGTCGAAGAAGCCGCCGGTCGGGCCGTCGGCGCCGATCGAGGCCATGCGGACGATGATCTCCGCGCCCTCCTCGATGGTTTGTGTGCCCGTGTGACCGTTGAGGTCGGTGGCGGTGTAGCCGGGGTCGACGGCGTTGAACCGGATGGCGGGGAAAGCCTTGGCGTACTGCGCGGTGATCATGACCAGCGCGGTCTTGGAGGAGTTGTAGTCCAGCGCCGTTACGTGGAACTCCACCCGGCTGGGGTCGGAGGTTGCCGCCAGCGAGCCCAGACCGCTGCCGACGTTGACGACGACCGGGGCGTTGCTTGCTTCCAGCAGTGGCAGGAAGGCGTGCGTGACGCGCACGACGCCGAAGACGTTCGTGTCGTACGTGGTCACCATGTCGGCCCCCGTGACCTCGCCGACCGACTTACGCGCACCCACGATCCCGGCGTTGTTGACCAGGACGTCGAGGCCGCCGGCGTCCGCGCGGACGAATTCGGCGGCAGCCTTGACGGAATCCTCGTCGGTGACGTCGAGCCGAACGAACCGGGCGCCGAGCCTCTCGGCCGCCTCCCGGCCTCGGTGTGCGTCGCGTGCCCCGACGTAGACGGTGTGCCCGGCCTCGATCAGGCGGCGGGCGGCCTCGAAGCCCAGGCCCTTGTTCGCTCCAGTGATCAATGTGGTGGTCATGTGTGCACTCCGTGCTCGGTGGGGTGGTGACGCCTCCACCCTCCCCCCGCAGCGCAGGGACAGGCAGTGCCCGCCTCAGCCACTGGACTGGCAGTACCAGGCTGTCCGGGCAGGGCAGCGCGATACTGGGACGATGAGTGAATCCAGGGAACTGGGCAGAGCCCTGCACGGCTGGCGGGACCGGATCGCCCCCGCAACCGTCGGACTGCCCACGGGCGGAGTACGTCGGGCCGCCGGGCTGCGCCGCGAGGAACTGGCACAGCTCGCCAACCTGTCGGTGGACTACATCACCCGCCTTGAACAGGGCCGGGCCACCTCCCCGTCGGCGCAGGTCCTCTCCGTGCTGGCCCGCGCCCTGCGGCTGTCGGCAGCCGAGCGCGAATACCTGATATCTCCTCGCGGGCCAGCCGGCGCCAGGCCCCGGGCAGCTGTCCGCGTACATCCCACCAGGGGTCCGAAGGCTGCTCGACCAACTGGACGGCTCACCGCTGAGCGTGCATGACGCCGCATGGAACCTGATTCTGTGGAACCCGTTGTGGGCTGCCGTGTTCGGAGACGCATGCGCGCTGCACGGACGCGAGCGCAACATCGTCTGGCGGCACTTCGCCGGCCTGCCCAGCCGGGTCAGCCACACCCCCGAGCAGGAGGCCCGGTTCGAGGCGGCCGTGGTCGCCGATCTCAGGGCGGCGACCGCCCGCTACCCGGCCGATGCCGGCCTGCGCTCCATGATCAAGGACCTGCGGAGTGTCAGCACCGACTTCGCACGCCTGTGGGACACGGGCATCGTGGGCGTCCACGAGTCGGACACCAAGACCGTCCATCACCCTGGCATCGGCACATTCACCGTCGACTGTGACGTGCTCATTGCTCCCGGCAGCGATCTGCGGATCGTCGCCCATACCGCCGCTCCCGGCAGCGACGCCGCCGACCGGCTCAGGCTCCTCAACGTCATCGGCACCCAGGCCATGACCGAAGACAGAACCCCGTGATCGAAGCTGGGCGTCACGGTCTCGGGCATCCAGGTCGGCTCGAACGGCGCGCAGTTCGCTGAAGTGGGACGCCTGCTCGACGCGAGCACGGTTCGCGCCGCGATCGACAGCACGTTTCCGCTTGCGGATGCCCGGGCGGCGCGCGAACGCGCTGCCCGAGGGCATATCCAGGGCAAGATCGTACTCACGGTCGCTCAGGGACGTCGTCGCCTGCGTCTTCGCTCTGGCGGCTCTTGCGGAACGGGCGCGTCAGCGCTGTCTCCGCCGCGCCGGAGCAGGCAACCGGCACCTTGACGACCGCCGCGAATTCCCGCAGTAGTCATCGGCCGACGTCTGTGTCCGCCTCCGGCTACGCGTACGTCGTCGACACTGGTGCAGCGCGTGGAGCAGGGCCTTCGCGCCCACGCCGACGGGGCTCTGGCCGATGACGCCGCCGTCTTCGCCATGCAGTGCGCCTTCACGGCGCATACGGGGCTTCACGTCGGCGACTTGACCCACGGCGATGGTGTTCGTGCGCGCCTGGCGAGTGGCGGCGCGAGGTGATTGCGTTGGCTCATAAGAGGCGTTTGAAATAACCAGCGTGTGCAATTAATGTGGGCGCGAAGGGCGGCCGGTCCGCACCGCTGCCGAATGCGGCGAGGGCACGGCCACCTGTCGCGATCCGTTCGTTCCCTGCGGGCAGTCGGGCCCGTCAAGCACCATCTGGAGACCGTTCCTCATGACCATCCCTGCCACCGCCGTCGCTCCGCTCACGGTCGGCGACGCCGAGTTCCTGATCGACACGGCGCGCTCGGCCGCCGAAACTGCCGGTGTCCCCGTTGCCGTCACCGTCCTCGACGCAGGCGGCCACATGCTCGCCTTCCGACGAGACGACCGGGCCGTTCTCATCGCAGGCGAGACCAGCACGCGGAAGGCGTACACCGCTCTGCAGCTGAACGCTCCCACGGCCGATCTGGTCGACGCCGTCCAGCCCGGCGGCCTCTTCCACACCCTGCCGACCGCCCTCGACCGCCCGTTGCTGTTCATCGCCGGCGGAGTGCCCGTCCACCGTGACGGCCGGCTGATCGGAGCTCTCGGCGTCGGCGGCGGAGCTCCGGAACAGGACCACTCCTTCGCCGATGCGGCCGTCCAGGCGCTGAAGGCCTGAACTTCTCACGTCGAGGTGCCGGTACGGGTACCTGTACGGGACCACACATGAAAGGGCTGGGATGATGCAGATCGATCTGAAAGGCCGCACGGCACTGGTCACCGGCTCCACACAGGGCATCGGCGCGGCGATCGCCGCCGGTCTGGCTCGTGCCGGGGCCCGGGTGGGCGTCAACGGCCGTACCCCGCAGCGCGTGGACGACAGCATCGCCCAATTGGCACAGGAGGTGCCCGGGGCGGAGCTGGTCCCGGTCGCGGCGGATGTGACAAGCGAGGAGGGTGCTCGCCAGGCCGCGGAAGTCCTGCCGCAGGTGGACATCCTCGTCAACAACCTGGGCATCTTCGGCGCCGAGGATCCTCTGAAGATCACCGACGAACAGTGGCGGCACTACTTCGAGGTGAACGTACTGGCCGCCGTACGCTTGACTCGCCTGTACCTCCCGGGCATGACCGAGCGGGGGTGGGGGCGCATCCAGTACATCGCCAGCGACTCGGCGGTCGCCATTCCCGCGGAAATGATCCACTACGGCATGTCGAAGACCGCGCTGCTCGCGGTGGGCCGGGGCTTCGCCAAACAGGCCGCCGGCACGGGCGTCACGGTGAACTCCGTGATCGCCGGGCCCACCCACACCGGAGGCGTCGAGGACTTCGTCTACAAACTCGTCGACCGCGACCTGCCTTGGGAGGAAGCCCAGCGTGTCTTCATGCGCGAGCACCGGCCGCAGTCGCTGCTGCAGCGCCTGATCGAGCCGGAGGAGATCGCCAACATGGTGGTCTACCTCAGCTCCGACCAGGCCTCGGCCACCACCGGTGGCGCACTTCGGGTGGACGGCGGATACGTAGACTCCATCCTGCCGTGAGCGAACCTGACGGAGGTGCGGGAAACGGCGTCCGGCGGCGTCTCCGGCCGAGGGGTGCGGACGCGGACGGAGGCGGTCAAGCGCCCCTCATCGGCCCGCGCCATCTACTGCGAAGCCGGTCCGCACGGCGGACAACGCTTGGTGGTCTGACCGGCCGGGGCGCAGCCGCTGCGCCCCGGCCGCCCCTGGCTTGCCGCCCCCGGCATCCGGCAGTGCCCTCCCCTGCAGACGCTGGGCGGGCGATGTCCTTCAGCTTCAACGGCCGACACCGCGCGGTCAATGCGCCTTGACCCGGAGCGTGGCAGAGGTGGCGGAGGAGGGGCTGAGCAGTCGCTGTTCGCGTGAGAGCAGTGAGGCGTCCAACATGACCTGCCCCTCATGGACGGGGTTGGGCTGGGTGGCGTTGAACCTGACGTGAAAGGTGAATGAGCTGCTTGTGTGCGGACCGAGGGACAGTGCGGTCTGTTGGGGCCGCGAGAGGAAGTCCATGCCAGTTCCCTCTGTCACATACTGGACGCTGTCCCATGTTCCGGTCGCGGGACGCCATTCCTGCAAAGTGCCCTGCGGCGCCTCGCCTGTCGGGGTGTCGACGCAGGAGCAGTGACCCATCGACACCACCAGCGAGGTATCGGCATGGGTGGTCAGGTTGGGGTTGGCAATGGCCACGGTGAAATGCAGGGCCTTGCCCCCGGGGGCGAGCACGGCATCCGAGGGGAGGCCGCGGGGAACGGAGCTGATCGACCAGGCCGTCCCAGTGGCCTGAGCCAGAGATGTCTCACGCTATGACGTCCGCACCGGTACGGTCAGCACCGGAGCGCTCAGTGTCAGACTCGACGTCTCGTTGTCCGGCCGCCAGGTGGGGGCGTCGCTCTGGGTGAGTTCCAGCCTCAGCCGGTGTCCCGACTGGAGTTGCCACCCGGCCGGCCACAGTTCGAAGGCGAGCGGCTGCACGTTTCCGGGGGAACCGGTGACGCGGTACACCGACCGGGTGATGAGCGTCTGGGTGCCGCTTACCGGGTCGATGTCGAACAGCCGCGCCGCGAGTTCGGCGTCGCCACCCTGCAGGGTGGCAGTCACATGGACGACGGGCGACCCGGTGATGATGCCGGGTGAGGGCGGGGCGAAGACCCAGCCCGCCACGCCCCGGTCGGACCGCGTCGGGGTGGTGCGGCAGCCGGAGTTGGCGATCGGGTCGACGGCGGCTGCCTCCGTTCCGCCGGGGATGGAGCTCGTGGTCACCGCGCCGGTCGAGCCGGTGAAGGTCCAGCTTCCGGTCGCCAGTTGGGAGAGGCGGTCGGCGGTCAGTGTGGCGTTGGTCTGCCCGGGCACACAGGCGGTGGTACTGAGAGTCGTCCGTGCAGTGGTCGGCTGAGAACCGGCGAGCACCGCGTCGAGCCAGTTGTTGGCCTCGTCGTTGGCGGTCACCCAGACCTGGTGGGGGTTGTCGGCGTACGAGTGTCCGAGATCTCCGTAGAACGTCCACACCGGATATCCGGGGGCCGCTGCCTGCAGCTTGTTCACCATCTGCGCCGCATGAACGGCGGGGAACAGCGGGTCGGTGGTGCCCTGGATGCTGAGAACGGGGATCCGGGCGGAGGCCGGCGGGACGGGCATGTCGTACGGCGAGCGGTAGTCCGTCAGTTGCCGGACGATCTGGTTGATCAACGGATCGTTCCCGTACGGCTCACCGGCGGTGATCCGCGCATGCCATCCCGGTATGTCCGCGGTGGGGTCGTCGGCGGCGTACTGGCCGTACTCAGCGCCGAGCGCGTACAGACCGTCCAGATAGCTCTCCTTCGCGACGCCCACCGGATCCTCATGAGGCCCGTCGCCCGGCGCCCCTGACAGGCCGTCGGAGCCTCTTCCGTTGTCGATGAGTGCCTGCGCGAGATCCGTCCAGGAGTACTGCGGGATGGCGGCGGCGAGATGGAGCGGTACCCCTTTCGGTGAGGTCCAGGGCACCAGTGTGCCGTCGGGCTGCATCACCTTGTTTTGGGACATCGCCAGCAGCCAGCTCTGGCCGCCGCCGTAGGAGTCACCGGTCGTCACGACCTTGTCCGGTGCGGCGATCCCGGCGTCGGCCAGCAGCCCCACGAGAAACTGGGTGTCGTGCACCTCCCACCGTCGGTCGGCGAGGTGGGTCCAGCCGGCCCGGCCCGCGCACGCCGGATCGGTGGCGTAGGTGTACCCGGTCGCCGGGTCCTTGCCGCAGGAGCGGTGAAAGCCACGCGATGTGAAGTTGAGGACGGCGAAGCCCTTTCCCGTGAACCAGGCGTTGTTCCAGTGGTAGGTGTTCGCGTCGTTGCCCGCCGGGGTGGTGGACTCGAAGTCCGTCTTGTCGTGGCCCCAGCCATTGAGCATGACCATCAACGGCAAGGGTCCTGAGCTGTCCGGGGGTAGGGAGACGTCCACGTCCAGTGGTGTGCCGTCGAAGCTCGGCACGACGCCGGAGCACACGGTGTAGGGGCTCCCACCAGGCGGGGACACCTGAGCCGAGACGCTGAGGCCGAGTGGGCAGGCCGTCGCCGCCGCGGCGTGCTCAGCGGACGGACTCGCGAGGCCGAGTACGGCTGCCATGGCGGACAGTACGGGGAGAAACCGACGCCTTCCGGGGGCCACAGCAACTCCTTCATCAGGGTGTTCTCTATGAGTGCCAGGGATCGTACGGGCGAGTAACCTGGCTGGCCATATCCCTCGACCATGCGAGAGCAAAGCCTTTCCCATCGTTTGCGTCGATGAACGACGGCACGACGGCTAGAGCCTCTCGTTGGATCATGCCGGGCCCTCGCTGACAGAGGAGGCTGCGGGAGTGCGCCATAGAGTCGCGTCGTACGCTGCCCCGCATGGGTTACATGCGTTCGGGTGGGTCCCGGTCCAGGCGGCGGCGGTCATCAGTCAGGTCGTCGGGAGCGACGGCCATGCAGGCGTTGAAGTTTCTCGGTATCAGCGCGCTGTCCGGAATCGTGCTGGCCGGTATCGCACTGCCGGCCACCGGCGCGATCGGCCTGTCTGCGAAGGGCGCCGCGACCGGTTTCGACGACCTGCCGGGTGACCTCAAGCGTCCGCCGCTGAGCCAGGCCTCACACATCGTGGACGCCGACGGCGACCTCATCGCGACCGTCTACTCCCGAGACCGCACCGTGGTCCCGCTCAGCGAGATCAGCCCGGTCATGCAGAAGGCCATCGTCGCCATCGAGGACGCCCGCTTCTGGCAGCACGGCCCCATCGATCCCAAAGGCGTGATCCGCGCGGTCGTCAGGGACACGCAGGCGGGCAGCGCTCAGCAGGGCGCCTCCACGCTGACCCAGCAGTACGTCAAGAACGTCTTCGTCGAAGAGGCGGGTGACGACCCGAACGCCGTGGCCCAGGCCACCTCGCCGACCCTCGGCCGCAAGATCCAGGAACTCAAGTACGCGATCCAGGTCGAGAAGGAACTCGGTAAGAAAAAGATCCTGCAGAACTACCTCGACATCGTGCCCTTCGGGGAGCAGTCCTTCGGCATCGAGGCGGCCTCCGAGCGCTACTTCAGCGCACACGCCAAGGACCTCACGCTGCCGCAGGCCGCTCTCCTGGCCGGCGTTGTCAACGGGACCACGCTGTACGACCCCATCCAGCACCCCCAGGCCGCCCGCACCCGCCGCGACATAGTCCTGCAGCGCATGGCCGACGTGCACGACATCACCCAGGCGCAGGCCGACGCCGCCGAGCGACAGCCCCTCGGACTGAAGCCCACCGCCCCCAGGAACGGCTGCATCACCGCCGTCCGCGGCGCCGCCTTCTTCTGCGACTACGTCCGCGAGGTCTTCCTCAACAGCCCCGTCTTCGGCAAGACCGCAGAAGACCGAGCCCAGCGCTGGAACACCGGCGGCCTGACCATCAAGACCACCCTGGACCCGAAGACCCAGGACGCCGTCCAGGCCGCCATCACCCAGCATGTCTACAAGACCGACCCCGTCGCCACCGCCGTCACCCTCGTCCAGCCCGGCACCGGCAAGATCCTCGCGATGGGCCAGTCGCGTCCGTACGGCTTCGGCACGGACGAGACACAGATCAACCTCAGCGTCAACCACGACATGGGCGGCGGGACCGGCTTCCAGTCGGGCTCGACGTTCAAACCGATCACCGCTGCGGCGGCGATCGACGGCGGTACCGACCCCAACACCGTCCTGCCGGCTCCGTATTCGATGGACTATCCGAGTCCGGTCAGCACCTGCGGCAGACCGTGGGTACGCAATCCCACCGACCCACCACTGTCGAACGAGGACAGGTCGGAAGTCGGCCCGATGAACATGAACAAGGCGATGGCCCTGTCGGTCAACACCTACTTCGTCCAGCTCATCGGCAACATCGGTATCTGCCCAGTGGTCCAGATGGAGCAGAAGCTCGGCGTGCACCAGGCGAACGGCGCCCCGCTTCAGCAGGTCCCCTCCATTACGCTGGGCACACAGCAAGTGAGCCCGCTGACCATGGCCTCCGCCTACGCCGCCTTCGCCGACAACGGCGTCTACTGCACGCCTATGGCCATCGAATCGATCACCGACGCGAGCGGCAAGTCGCTGCCGGTACCGCAGACCTCATGCAGCCAAGCGATGTCCCCGAAGACCGCCGCGACCATCAACACGCTCCTCAAGGGCGTGGTCGAGGACGGTACCGGCCAGCAGGCAGGCCTGAAGGACCGCGACAGCGCGGGCAAGACCGGTACGACCGACAATCGTTGGGCGGCATGGTTCGTGGGCTACACCTCGAACCTGGCCGGCGCGGTCTGGGTCGGCGGCCCGTCCCACAACGTCCCCATGACGAACATCACCATCGGCGGCGTGTTCCACAAGGAGGTTTTCGGCGCCGACACCCCTGGTCCCATCTGGCGCGATGCCATGACCGGCGCTCTCGCCGGCACCGCCTCGCCCCCGCTGCTCACCGTCCAACTCGCTGCCGACAAGCCGCAGACCCCCGAGCCGGGCGCCTCCACCACCCCCGACAGCAACGGCAACACACCCGAACCTCGTGCGAGCCTTCGCCCTCCCCGGCTTCACGCTCCGAACGGCGGGAAGCGCAGGTAGCGGGTGCGCGCGCTGGAGGACGCACCAACAGGGCTGCTGCCAGCCCTCGCGCTGACGGAGTCGATCGTGCACCGCGACCGGTCCAGCTCGCCGCGGGCGCCGAGCTCATCGAGGAGGACACGGTGCAGCCGGGCCCAGACACGGCCCCGGCTCGACTGGGCAAAGCGTGGGGACGGTGGGCTTGGACGACCGAAGCCGGCGACAGCTGCCGCCAGGTGCAGCCTGAGGCACCCACGAAGATGATCGCGGCCGGCGCGGTCGCATCAACCAGCGATCGCCGGCGCCCGGTGGATATTCGCATGCGTCAGTCGATGAACGCATCAGCAGGCGCCGGCACCCGCCCCTGGACCAACATCCGCACCGCGACCGTTCTACTGTCCTGCCTCGGTCTCGAAGTGCAGGGAGATCGACTGCAGAACGTCCGCAGCAGAGACGTCGGCGCGCCCGCCGTCGTGGATCTCGGCGAGCTGGACGAAGGCCAGCGCGAACGCTGAGGCGATCTGCACGATGGCCGGCCCCAGCTGCTCGCTTACGGCAGTCGCCACCTCGTGGGCGCTCGCATCGGCGCGCAGCTCGATGCGCGGCAGCATCTCCTCGAGCAACGCGGAGACCGTTTCACTCTGTGTGACGTCACCGTCGCGGTTCTCGCGGGCTTGGCGTCGCATCTCCAGCGCCTCGGTCAGGATGCCGACGACCCGCTGCATGATTTCTCGTTGCTCCATGCGGGCACGGTACGCCGGACAGTCGTCAGAAGTGTGCTTACCCGGATGCGGCCCGGTGTGTCCGCCGCCATGGCGCAGGCGGTCCGCATGCCGATGTCGTGGCCGACGACAGGGAACCGGTCATGGCCGAGCACGTTCATGAGCCGGTGGAAGTCCTGTGCGCAGGTCGCGGAGTCGTACCCGGTGCGTGGTCTGTCGGACAGGCCGGTGCCACGCGGGTCGGCGACGACGACCGTGTAGTGCTCGGCGAGCGGCAGCATGACGTGACGCCACTGGTACCAGAACTGCGGCCAGCCGCCGATCAGCAACAGGGCAGGTCCCTGTCCTCCGGTGACGGTGTGCAGGCGTACTGAGCCCACGTCGACGTACCGGCTGGAGAAGACCCTGTCGAATTCGGCGGGCAGGCCGGGTGTGCCGGTGACGGTGCCGAAGTCAGCCGGTCGTGCCGTACGGAGGTGTGCAACGGTCATGGTGTGCAGGTGTTTCCTTTCAAGAGCGTGCTTGGCGGATCTGTGGTGCTGCGGGAGTCGGGTGGGAGGGGGCGCCCGGCAATCGACCGATTCGCACCTTCGCTGCCGGGTGGAGCGGCGAACCACAGCAGGCGCTGGCGGCCGTTCTCGCTGATCAGGCTGTGGCGGTCCAACTCAGTGACGCCCAGGGTGGGATGGACGACACGCGGCCGTCGACGGCGCGTCGTGCGAGGCCGGAAGCTCCCGTCCCAGGCGTGCGAGCGGGGACAATGCCATCACCACTGGGGACAGAATCATGCCTGCGGCCGTCACCAGGACGCTGGTGCGCGGCGCCCACTCCTCCGCGAGAAATCCGCCGACCAGAGAACCGAGCGGGGTAGACCCCATGCCGACGAACGTGATCGTCGCGGCCACCCGGCCCTGCATCCCGTCCGGAGTGACGGCCTGCCGGACGGCAATGACCGTGACATTCACCAACTGGCCGCCGCCCCCGAACACGAAGCCGACCCCAAGGAGCGCGGGAACCGTCACCGCAGAGGAGCCGTGCAGCGCGGGCACACACAGGAACACGCTGTCGCCGAGCGCCGCCGCGCACACGAGGACCGTGCCATGACCGAACCGGCTCGGCAGGCGGGCGGCCAGCAGCGAGCCCAAGAGCGCGCCCGGTCCCACCGCCGTGAGCGCCAGCCCGACGACGGTGCCCGACAGATGCAGTTCCCGCGGCAGGAAGAGCAGATAGACGGTCATCATGGCCGCGAAGGAGAACTGGAATACGGCCGAGGCCAGGCACACGGTCCGAAGCACGGTATCGCCGGCGACGAAACGCAGGCCCTCATGAATCCGCTGCCAGACCCGAGGGGGGTGTTCCGGGCGCTCCGGGATCGATTCGGCTCGGCGGATCCGCCGGATCGACAGGAACGACAGCGCGAAAAACAGCGCGCTGGAGGCGGCGGCAATCGGCGCCGACAGCAGGGACACCAACGCACCGCCGAGAGCGGGACCGCCGATCTGCGCCGCGGACCGGCTGCCCTCGAGCGCGCTGTTGCCTCGCACCAGTTGGTCGCGTTCCACCAGCCGCACGAGAGAGGCCTGGTATGCCACGTCGAAGAACACGGACAGGGCCCCGACGGCGAAGGCGAGCGCAAGCAGGCCGGGCAGGCCGAGCCGGCCGAAGAGGCCGGCCATGGCGGCAGCGCCCAGGGCCAAGGCCCGGCCGATGTCCGTGAGCGCCATCGTCGTGCGGGTGCGCCACCTGTCCACCCACGCGCCGACGAAGAGCGAGAGCAACAGGATCGGCGCCTGCCCCACCGCGCGGAGGACGCCCAGCCGGCCGGCACTGGCGTGGAGCGTCAGGACGGCGAAGAGCGGCAGAACCACCAGACTTGCGTGTTCACCGAGTTGGGAGGCTGTCTGACCCATCCAGAGTCTGCGGAAGTCGACGTCCCGCCACAGGCTCGGCGGAACAGGTCGACCGGAATCTGACACAGCGGAGGAAGCGGACGGCACGGGAATCCCTTGTGTTGCCGACAACGAGGCCCGCCACCGAGCACATAAAAGGTGCGCCGACGGTTCAGGCAGGGGAAGGCTCGCTATGCCGCAACATCAAGGGCGGCACGCGATGACAGGCTGGTCACGGCCTACAACGTCAACGCGCGCTCGGAAGACCGACCATGTCTCAGCTCCTCCTGGGTGACTCGCTGCGCCCAAACCCTAGCCGTCGCCGACCCGACGCGAAAGGCGGCCTCGCTCGCCTCTCGCGCAAACCAAGCAGGCTGGACCCGTATTCGGAGAAGGCGCCGCGAACCAGTGGGCAAACCAACATCGGACGGGCGGACCCGGTAGCGCCGGGACCTCAGAAACGCGGCAGTTCGGAAGCGTTCACGCCCTGTCGTCCCTCCCAGTGATGTGCGATCCAGGGGGTGACAACCCCTGGGTTGGGACGGCCCTGGCTGACGGGCGACCACACACGCACGCTGGAGACGCAAGCAGGGAGCCGTCGGCAACGACGCCCACGCCCCACGCCCACGATCCATCCGTCGTGGCAGCCCATCCGGCATCTCGTGCAGGAGTCTTCATGTCCTTGTCCTCCTCGAACCCGACGGACAGCCGGGCCACGCCCGGTCACGGCCCGGACCACCCCTGTGTAGCCGTCGTCACCGGCGGTTCCAGGGGGATCGGTCGCCAGACGGTGAGCCGTCTGGCGGCCGACGGGTTCGCCGTCGTGGTCGGTTACGCCGGCAACCGGGATCTGGCCGAGGCCGCCGTCAAGGAGGTCACCGCGGACGGCGGCCGGGCGGTCGCCGTCCGGGCAGATGTCGCCGACGAACAGGACGTGGCCGCCCTGTTCGCCACCGCAGAGTCCACATATGGCGGCGTCGACGTGGTCGTCCACGGCGCCGGCCGAATGAGTCTTGCGCCCATCGCCGAACTGGACCTGGCCGAACTGGACGCGCTGCACCGCACCGATATCCGCGGGACCTTCGTCGTCGCCCGGCAGGCCGCCCGCACGGTGCGCCCCGGCGGGGCGATCATCACGTTCTCCACGTCCCAGGTGGGCATGGCCTTCCCCCGGTACGGGGCCTACGTCGCGAGCAAGGGCGCGGTCGAGGCGGTCACCATGGTCCTCGCCCGCGAGCTGCGCGGCCAGGTCATCCGCGCCAACGGCGGAATCATGTGACAGCAACGGTCCTCGCCCAGTTCGATGAGCAGCCGCTGCCGGCGGACGTCGGGCAGTGTCAGAGTTGAGGCCGGCCTGTGTTTCCCGGGGGACCACAGGATGGGTCCGCCGGCGGATATGGGCAGCGATGACGGCGTTCCGCTCGTCGTGGATGCGGTGGACCGTGCCGTCGTAGCGGTGAAGTAGCAGGTCATCGAAGGTGTTCCTGGAAGTCCCCTCCTTCGACCACCGGAGCTCGAACGGAGGGGTGAGCCTTGATCATGAGTCGCCGCCTGGGGCCTGACGGCTCCCGTCCGGCAGGTCGGACCCGGTCATGGGTTCGATCGGACAGCGCCTGCCTAGGCTTTGCGGGCGAGTAGTTGAACCTCCTGGAACTGCCGTCGGTCGGTGGGCTGAGGCTCGCGAACCATCCGGGCTACCTCGACCAACCCCGCCTCGCGCAGCAGCGCGGCAAGGTGATCAGGCCACCACCGATAGGCCGGCGCGACTGCGTGATCGAAGACCTGCGTCGGGTGAGACGGATCTTCGCTTGCCGAAAAGCCGACCAGAAGGTGGCCGCCAGGCGCCAGCACACGGTGGAACTCAGCCAAGATGACGGGGAGTTCTTGCGGCGGAGTATGGATGATGGACCAACGTGACAGTACGCCGCCCAGCACGCCGTCAGCGATGTTCAATGCGGCCATCGAGCCCACGTCGAACCGCAAGCGCGGATAGGCCTGTCGAGCCAATTCGATCATTGCAGGAGAGGCGTCAACGCCAAACACCGCCAGCCCCAGTTCGTCCAGATACGCGGTGATATAGCCAGGTCCGCACCCCAGGTCCGCGACCTGACCGTCTCCACTCGCACTTACGACCTCGGCGAAGACACTCAAGATCGCGCGGTCCAGGGGCCTGTCACGCAGCGCGTCACGGAACAGCTGCGCATACGTTGAGGCAGCAGCGTCGTAGGCCTCGCGGGTGGTACTGAGGGCATCATGTTCGACCATGCTCACGACAGTAGTTCCCGGCGCTGACGCGAGCCGAGAGAATCACGATCTCCCCTCCCGCCTGTTCGCCCGGCGCTGTCACCAGTGGGCTTGGCATGCAGCCCAAGGCGGCGCCATCCCCAGATCAAGGGGGTACCGCCCGCCACTGCCGCTAGGACCTGTCCGGCGCATCTTGCTGGCACCAGCCCTCGCTCTCTGGCTTGGAGGAATGGACCTAGGCTGTGGCCATGCTCCTGATCTACGAGGGGGAAACCACCGCTGACGCGCCCGAGCCACGTACTGGCGGCGTCCCGCTCGTGCCCGGCGGATTTCTCTGGCCGATGTGCCGGGAGTGCGGCGGGGCCATGCAGTTTCTCGCGCATCTGCCCCTGCAAGTCGGCGTCGTTGCGGTGTTCTTCTGCCAGAACGACCCTGGCATGTGCGACGACTGGGATGCCACTGCGGGTGGCAATCATGCCTTCCTGTTCAGCGGCAACCTCTCCCCGGCCGCTGTTCCCGCCGAAGGCGAGACGCTCCTTGGCGCGATCACCGCGCTGCGGCTCCACCCCGCTGACGTACCCACCGAGGAACGGGTGCTGGGACGGGTGGGCGGCGAACCTGGTTGGCTCCAGGGTGACGAGACGCCCGACTGTCCTTCCTGCACAACCCCTATGGCGTTTACGGCCGAGCTACAAGAGGGCTATGACTTCGCCGCCTCGGCGAACTTCGGTGGCGGGGGCCGCGGCTATATCTTCACCTGCCAACCCTGCGACGAGGCCGCGTTCCTCTGGCAACGCTGACCACCGCCGCTCCCGGAAGTCACGCCCGCAGCCAGAGACGGATTGTTTCGACAGTGACAGTGCCGTGGAAAACGTAGGCCCTCTTGTCGTACCTCGTCGCGACGGCTCGGGGTCCAGGAGTGTCAATGGTGCCCGGGGAGATCGCGTTGACCCGGATGTTCCGGTCCTTGAGCTCGTTGGCCCAGGTCCGGGCGAAGGACCGGATTGCCGCCTGGAGGCCGCATACGTGCCGAACGCCGCGACACCGTCACCGGCGCGGACTGAGGAGTTCAGGATCACGGATGCGCCGTCGTTGAGCAGAGGCAGTGCCTTCTGCACGGTGAACAGCGTGCCGCGCACGTTGACACCGAAGGTCTGGTCGAAGTGCTGCTCGGTGATCTGCTCCAGTGTCGCGAACGAGGCGCTCGCCGCGTTCGCGAAGACCACGTCCAGGCCCCGGCCCCGGGCGCGGACCGTGTCGTACAGGCGATCCAGGTCGGTGAGGTCGGAGATATCACCCACCACGGCGGTGGCCTTCGCCGGGCCGATGATCTCCACCGCCGCGTCCAGCGCGGTCTTGCGCCGGCCGGTGATGAAGACGTGCGCGCCCTCGGCTGCCAGCCGGACGGCGGTTGCCAGGCCGATCCCGGTGCTGCCGCCGGTGATGACGGCGGTCTTGCCTTCGAGCTGTCCCATGTGCACGACCTCCACAGAGTTCGGTACCGATCGGTACCGAAAAGGACCGTAGCACATCTGCACCGACCGGTACGGAAGACGTATGATCGATGGCATGGAGACGCGGCAGAAGGCGCCAATCGGCCGACCGAGGGGTTTCGACACTGACGAGGCCCTCGAACGCGCCATGCGGGTCTTCTGGGAACAGGGCTACGAAGGCGCCAGCCTCACCGACCTGACCAAAGCCATGGGCATTACCCGCACCAGCATGTACGCGGCCTTCGGCAACAAAGAGGACCTGTTCCGCAAGGCCCTGGAGCGCTATACGGAAGGCCCCGCCTCGTACGGGGCCCGGGCCCTGCGGGAGCCGACCGCCCGGCAGGTGGCCACCTCGTTCCTGAGCGGCTCCGTTCGGGCGACCACGCGCCCGGGCTGCCCCACCGGGTGCCTGGGCGTCCAAGGCTCCCTAGCCGCCGGTGACCCGGGACGCAGCGCCCGCGACGCCCTCATTGCCTGGCGCAACGAGGCCATTTCCCTCCTCCGTGACCGGTTCCAGCAAGCCGTCGACGAAGGCGACCTGCCCCCCGGCACCGATCCCGGACTGCTCGCCCGCTACGTCATGACCGTGGCGAACGGCATCGCCGTCCAAGCCGCCAGCGGTGCTACACGTGACGACCTGCAGCAGGTGGCCGACATGGCCCTGCGCAGCTGGCCGCCTGCCTGACGGCCCCGCCGGCCGAGGCCGCCTACCCGCGATGCCCGGGCGATCCAGTGAGCGCAGGCTCGCGGATCGAGAAGACTCCGCGGGGCGATCCCCGGCACTGCTGCCTCGATCGCGCAGGCGGTCACACTCATTCGGCCCCTGGAACGTCAGCTGGTCCTATCGGGTAGCGGGGTAGAACTGCGCGAGCTGGTTCTCGACCCAGGGGTCGTACACCGCCAGGCGCTTGGCGGCCGCGGGCTCGAACATCGCAACCTGGCCCGCGACCCAGGGATCCACCTGCCGGTGGGCAGTGCGGTGATGGGAGTAGCTGTGGCCGGTGGCGACCGCGGCGGTCCGGCCAGGAAGACGGCCCGGCGTCTGAGGAGAAGCCGCCATCGCCGAGCCGCCGGTGGCGAACACAGCGCCTCCGGCGACTGCGGCAGAAACGCCCGTGGTCGCGATACGACGCATCAGCTTCTTCATGATCTTTCCTCCTTGCGCGGCCCACCGATCAGTGGCTGCGAGCGAACCAGCTCGTGAAGCTCGAGCCACTCGAGATGCGGGAAATGTCGCCTTGTGAACAGAAGCATCAGGTCGGTGTGCCTACCCACTCGCGTTCCGCACACACCGCGGCAGTGGAAATCTCATCCGGCGTCATCAGCCCACGCGTCCACGGGTCGCTGCCCGGTGGGTCCGGGTGCCGCAGGCTGAACACACCCGCCGGACTTGGGCCGGCATCCCTGTCGCCGTCGACAAGCTGTGCCAGTACTTGCGCGCGCAGCTGCCGGGCCGACCTGCCCTGGGAGATATACGGGGTACGCAGGGGGGACCAGGCAACCAGCACCGCCATGCGCGGCCATACGAGGGGCTCAGCACGCGAGGCCAGGCGACACCGCGTAGATGTGACGGTGTGGCCCTGACTCCTCCGATCACACCGATGCTCTCCGAGGCCCGGCCGGGAACTGCCACCGGACGGGGCCGCCCGGGCAGCTGATCGTGGAGCAGAAAGCGGACGCTTGCGGACCTGACCAACGACGACCGAGCCAACCGGCCACCGTCATGAGTCAGCCCGTGACCGTCCCGCCGCAAGATCGTCTCAACCCAGCCAGTCGAACACGCGGGGCCGCGCCCGGTCGGACGGCCGCCCGACCCCGTGGTCCCGGCGGGCGGCCGGCACCGTGGCGGTGTTACTCGCAGAACACCTGCACCTTGGTACGCGGGTCCGCGGACTTGGCAGCCCGAGGTGGTCCGTACGGGCTCGGCCGAGGGTGCCGCACCACCGCGTGCGGGAGGGGAGCGCCCCCGCTGCGATGAGTTCCGGCCTGGTCGCGAGTCTGTTCTGGTGACCGTCGTAGAACGCCGTGCGCGCTGCCCGGCACGAGACACCAGGGAGGACGCCATGACGACCACGCCGGACGACCCGACCACCGCGCTGCCCGGCCGCCCGCCCGTCGTGGACCTGGCCACCTGGCAGACCGCCCGTGACGAGCTCCTGGTCCGCGAGAAGGCCCACACCCGCGAGGGCGACGCCATCGCCGCGGCCCGCCGTCGGCTGCCGATGGTGGAGCTCGGCGGGACGCTCGAGGTCGTCGGACCCGACGGCCCGGTCCCGTTCCTGGACCTGTTCCAGGGCCGCGACGAGCTCGTGGTCTACAAGCACATGTGGTACGACGGCGCGCCGCACCAGGGGCAGTGCGAGGGCTGCACCACCACGGCCTGGCACCTGAAGGACGCCGTCTACCTCAACGCCCGGGGCGTGTCGTTCGCCATCCTGACCACGGGCCGTTGGGACGAGGTGGCCTCCTACGTCGAGTTCATGGGCTGCACCCAGCCCTGGTACTCGGTGCGCGACGTGGACGCGCCGGTCGGCGGCAGCATGGGGTACCTCACCTGCTTCCTGCGTGACGGCGACCGCGTGTTCCTCACCTACTCCACGACTGGCCGTGGCAACGAGCGGGTCAACAGCTCATTCGGCCTGCTCGACATGACGCCCTACGGCCGCGGCGAAGCGTGGGAGGACAACCCCGAGGGCTGGCCTGAGGGGCGCAGCCCGTGCTGGTCCTGGCGCTCGGACGCGGACGGGAACGCCACCTGGGGCCCGACCAGCCGCCCCGTGCCGCAGTGGACCCGCCCCGGCGCGACCCCCGTGGAGACCCTCGGTCGGCGCGGCCACCACCACTGACGCCCCTTGGTGGACGGCGTCGCCAAAAGGTGTCAGGTGCCGGGCGGAACCTCCGGACGATGCGAACGGCCCCGCGCGCTCGATCGGTGGGCGGTTCGGCCCGGAAGGCGAAGGACTAGTCGGCCCAGGACTCGCCGGATTTGCGGTAGCCGTCCCTGAGCGCGACCAGCTCCGTGGAACCGTCAGCGCGCACGCAGCCCAGGACCAGGACGCAGGCTTCGGCCTCCGCCAGGCGGACGTTGTGGTGGACGCCGTCGGCTCACACGGAGTCAACGGCACTGCCCGAGACGGTTCCTGGATCGCCCAGGCCCGCCACCGGGCTGCCGCCCTCCTCACCGAGGATGCAGTCGGCCTTTGCGCGCAGCGGACTGGCGGGCGGAGTTGCGGCCGCCCGCTCCGGCGGCGCCGCCCGTGGCCGCGCCGGGTTCCGCCCGGCGAGCAGAACCGCGCCCGCCGGTTGCGGGGTTGCCACCGGACGCTCTCCTCTCGGCCGTGGTCCGGCGGTCGGAGTCCCGGCTCCCCGTCCTGGTTGCAGCACCTGTCGTCGCTTGGCCCCCACCGCCGTTCCCGGGTTGGCGGCGGCGCGATGGCCTGCCGGGCCTGGTGCCGGTCTTCCCGTCCGGACGGGACGCCGTCGGTGTCGCCGGCTGGGGCACCTCGATGGTGACGGGCACGCCGGAAGGCTCCCGGGCGCCGGTGATGGTGGCCAGTTCCGCGTCGCTCGACGTGATGCGGGCCGTCCGGGGGCGGATGCCCGCGTCCGACATGAGCCGGGTGATGTCCCGTTTCTGGGCAGGTAGGACCAGCGTGACCACGCTGCCGGAGCCACCGGCGCGGGCCGTGCGGCCGCCCCGGTGGAGGTAGTCCTTGTGGTCGGTGGGGGGATCGACGTTCACGACGAGGTCGAGGTCGTCGATGTGTATGCCCCGGGCCGCGACGTTCGTCGCCACCAGCGCGGTGACCTGGCCGCTCTTGAACTGTTCCAGGGTGCGGTTGCGCTGCGGCTGGGAGCGGCCTCCGTGCAGTGCCGCCGCGCGGACACCGACGGACAGGAGCCGCTTGGCGAGCCGGTCGGCGGACCTCTTGGTGTCGAGGAAGAGGATGACCCGGCCGTCACGGGCCGCGATGCGCGTGGTGACGGCCTTCTTGTCGGTCTCGTCCTGGACGTGGAGCACGTGGTGCTCCATGGTCGTCACCGCTCCCGCGGACGGGTCCACGGAGTGCACTACGGGGTCGGTCAGGAACCGCTGCACCAGGCGGTCGATGTTGCGGTCCAGGGTGGCCGAGAAGAGCATGCGCTGCCCGTCGGGCCGTACTTGCTGGATCAGCTTGGTGATCTGCGGCAGGAAGCCCATGTCGGTCATCTGGTCGGCTTCGTCCAGCACCGTGATGCGTACCTGGTCGAGCACGCAGTCCCCACGTTCCACGAGGTCGTTGAGCCTGCCGGGACTCGCCACGACCACCTCGGCGCCGCGCCGGAGCGCACCGGCCTGCTTGGTGATGGACAGCCCGCCGACCACGGTGGCCAGCCGGACGTTCACCGCCGTCGCGTAGGGGGTCAGCGCGTCCGTCACCTGCTGGGCGAGTTCACGCGTGGGCACCAGTACGAGGGCGAGGGGTGCCTTGGGCTCCGCGCGCAGTCCGGCCGTGCGGGCCAGGAGCGCCAACCCGAACGCGAGGGTCTTGCCGGAGCCGGTGCGTCCCCGTCCCAGCAGGTCACGGCCGGCCAGTGAGTTGGGCAGCGTGGCGGCCTGGATGGGGAAGGGGGTGGTCACCCCTTGGGCGGTGAGGGTCTTCAGCAGCCCCGCGGGCATGTCCAGACCGGCGAAGTCCTCGACGGCGGGAAGTGCGGGTGTCGTGCTTTCCGGTAGCCGGAATTCCCTCGGCGACGACGTGGGGGGAGGGGGTGAGGAGGTACGCCGGTTCGGCTTCTGGGGCCTACGGGACATGCAGTTGTCTGCCTTCCTGGGAACAGCACAAACCGGGGTCCGCACCACGACGGTGCGGACCCCGGTGAGCGGATACGCGTCCGGCGATCAGGCGGGGACGATGTTCTCCGCCTGCGGGCCCTTCTGGCCCTGCGTGACGTCGAAGGAGACCCGCTGGCCCTCCTGGAGCTCACGGAAGCCCTGCGACTGGATGTTCGAGTAGTGGGCGAAGACGTCGGGGCCGCCGCCGTCCTGCTGGATGAAGCCGAAACCCTTTTCGGCGTTGAACCACTTGACGGTTCCCTGTGCCATGACTTTCTCCTTCTGTAGGCAGAGGCCCCATCCGGAGATGCCGGAAAACAAATAATGCGCCTGAAGGAGAAGCATTCTCGTCAGGCGCACATAGGTTCATGGGTACCACAACTGCAACGCGAAGAGTTTAGCACGGCTCGGCGGCCCGTGGTGGATCATCGAGGCGCACACCGAGGTCCCTCAAAGCCATCGGTGACCGTGACGATGGCCTGGCCGCCGCCTTCTCTTCCACTCGGGGTGCGGTGACGCCCCACTACCGTCACGACTTCACCGAGTTCACCGCCTGGTCGTCGATGGGGATGCGCAGCCGGCCGGCCGCGGTGGCGAGGGCCGTTCCCAGCGGGAGCGCGACCCGGGTCAGGGCGTGCCGGTCGCCCCGGGTCGGATCCCGGTTGACGATCAGCACCGGCTTCCCGGCCTGGGCCGCCTGGCGGACGAACCGGAGCCCGGACATCACCGTGAGTGATGAACCCAGGACCAGCAGCGAGGCCGCTTCACGGACCAGCTTGCGGCAGTGCTCGACCCGCTGCGGCGGAACGGCCTCACCGAAGAACACCACGTCCGGTTTGAGGATGCCGCCGCAGCTCGTGCAGGGGAGCACGCGGAAGTCCCCGACCTGTTCGTCGGTGAGGTCCGCGTCACCGTCCGGGTTGATTCCTGCGGCCACCGGCTCGAAGCCCGGATTGGCCTCCTCCAGCCTGCGGGCGAGTTCGAGGCGCGGGCTGAAGGCGCCGCAGGAAAGGCAGACGACCCGGTCCAGGCTTCCGTGGAGTTCCACGACGCCCTTACTGCCGGCGGCCTGGTGCAGGCCGTCGACGTTCTGGGTGATCACACCCGAGAGCAGGCCGTGCCGCTCGAACGCGGCCACGGCCCGGTGCCCGGCGTTGGGGCGGGCGCGGCCGAAGGTGCGCCAGCCGAGGTGGCTGCGCGCCCAGTACCTGCGCCGGGCCTGGACGCTGGCGGTGAAGTCCTGGTAGGTCATCGGGGTGTGCCGGCTGAGACTCCCGCCCTTGCCCCGGTAGTCGGGGATCCCCGACTCCGTCGAGATGCCCGCTCCGCTGAGCACCAGCACACCGCCGGTGCTCAGTGCTTCGGCGACCGGCTCGAGATTCGTGGTGCCCGGCGGCACATCCTCGGCAGGGGTCCAGCTCAGAGTGGGGCGCATGCGCATGTCGCCAGGGTACGGAACAGGCCGCATCCGGTCGTTCGCACCGATCAGCAGGATGGCGCGCCGTGCTGGTGTGGCTGAGGTCCCGCCGGGCCCGCCGATCCCGGGCGTCTCGCACGGCAAGGAGGCGCAGGCCGTCGGCTTGCTCGCCGACCGCCACGGCACGCGGGCCTACGACGACGCGGAGGCGCTGGTCGCAGCGCAGCTGCGGGCAGCCAGGCGGTGGGCATGCTGTGATCCATCAGGCCTGAGCGCGGGCGACGAGCAGGGCGACGTCGTCCTCGCCGCCGGGTGGCCGCAGGATGTCCAGGAGGCGGTCGCAGACTTCTCCCAGATCCGGGCCGCGCACCTCCGTGAGGGCGCCCAGGAGGGTGTCCAAACGGACGTCGATGGGCTCGCTTCGGGTTTCGACCAGGCCGTCGGTGTAGAGGGTGAGCTGATCGCCGGGGCGGAAGGCGATGATGGTGGTCTCGAAGGGCACGCCTCCGACGCCCAGCGGCACACCGGTGGGCAGATCGAGGAGCTCCGCCGGCCGGCCGGGACGCAGTAGGGCCGGGGGCAGGTGGCCCGCGAGGCTGATGTGGCACTGGCCCTGGTCAGGGTCGTAGACGCAGTAGACGCAGGTGGTGATGGTCTGCTGGACGCTCTCGGTCAGGTGGTCGAGGTGGCGGAGGGCCTCGGCGGGGGCGAGGTCGAGTTCGGCGAAGGCGCGGGTGGCGCTGCGGAGCTGGCCCATGGTGGCGGCGGCGTTGATGCCGCTGCCCATGACATCGCCGACCACCAGGGCGGTCTTGCCCGCGTGCAGGGGTATCGCGTCGTACCAGTCGCCGCCGACCTCGCTCGTGGCGCCGGCGGGCTGGTAGCGGCAGGCGATCCGAAGGCCGGGCAGGTGTGACGGGGGCTCGGGGAGCAGGCTGCGCTGAAGGGTGAGGGCCGCGTGACGCTGGGCCTGGTACCCGCGGGCGTTGTCGATGCACACCGCCGCGCGGGAGGCCACCTCGCAGGCGAGGAAGACGTCGTCGTCATCGAAGGGCGCGGGGTTGCGCGTGCGCTTGAGGGCGATGGCGCCGAGGAGTTCGCCGCGGGCCACGAGAGGTACGGCGAGGTAGGAGTGCACACCGGCCGCCGCGAGGAGGGAGGCGGCCTCGCTATCGCGGGCGATGCGCCGCAGATCGCCAGGGGTGGTGTGGGGCACCAGGACCGGCTTGCGGGTGCGCACGCACTGGGTGATGAGGCGGTCGCTGCCGTAGGTGGCGAGTCCCCCGGGTGGGCCGACCGCGCGGACCGCATCCGTCGGGTGGGCCGCACCGATGGCGAGGACGCGGAAGCGCGTCGGACCCGAGTCCGGCACGGCCCGACCGTAGAGCAGGCTGTGGAGTACGTCGACGGTGGCCATGTCGGCCAGATCCGGTACGACGGCCTCGGCCAGCTCATGCGCTGTCGTCTCCAGATCGAGGGTGGTGCCCACGGAGGCGGAGACCTTGGCGATCAGGGCGAGGCGCTGCCGTGCCTGTGCCGCATCGATGGCGGCTCGGTGTCGCTCGGTGATGTCGATGACGAAATAGGCCATGCCCAGCACCCGCCCGGCGGAATCCTCCAGCCGGTAGTAGGAGACGGACCAGGCATGCTCGTGATCGGGGTCGCCGGGGGGACGACAGACGATGTGCCGGTCCACGACTGGTTCCCCCGTATCGAGGACACGGCGGAAACGTGCCTCGACATTCCCCGTGTCCAGAAAGGTCAGTACCTCACCGGCCGACCGCCCGACCCGCTCGGCGGCAGGCAGGCCGGTGATGCGTTCCAGCGCCGGATTCACGGTCACGTAACGCAGCTCCGTATCCAGGATGGCCAGTCCGATCGGGGACTGGGACACCAGACGCGCGGTCAGGGCGACGTCCCGCTCGACCCGCCGCACCGTCGCCTGGTCCGCGGCCAGGCCCAGGGCATACGTCTCACCGCGGTCGTCGAGCAGCCGCATGTTGCGGAACTCCACCAGGCGGGTGCTGCCGTCCTTGTGCCGGATCGGGAACGCCCCGGCCCATTCGGCGCCCGATTCCATGACCTCGGCGAAAAGCTTGACCACCTCTTCCCAGTGCTCCTCATGGACCATCAGCCGCGCGGCGAACCGGCCCAGCGCCTCCGCCGCGGTGTAGCCGAACAATTCCTCGGCCTGGGGGCTCCAGAACACCACCTGCCCGTTCGCATCCAGCACCACGGCAGCGACGCTCAGGAGGTCGAGCAGACCACTCGGCGGGGCGGCAGGACTGGCCACCGGCTGGTCTCGGTCTGCTCTGGAGGAGTCCGCTGTGCCCATGCGCCGAACCTCCTGCCCCACTCGGTAGCCCGGATCGCGCCGAAGCGTGGCCGCTGCCTCCCTTCATAGTCGCCCCAGGCCGAGGCGGCACATCCTGGATCGGCCCGTTGGGCCGGGACCGGACGGGATGTGCGATGGGGGAGAGCTTGACTCGAGGTGGTGTCCCGGGGGAGCTCGGCTGACCGCCCTGGCCGACGTTCTCACGCTCGCCGCGATCGTGCCTGACGTGAGAGGGGACTGGATCGGTGTGAGACTGGGCAGGGAAGGGGTGATCCCTGTGTCGGACCCACCGCACGCGTCCGTTGGTCCCGACACCGCGGTTGACGAGCATCAGCTGGAAGAACTGATCATCGAGGCGCAGACGGCCCTGCCATTCGAACTGTCCGCGCTGGCGAACCGGTGCGCCTCGGCCCTCGGCCTGGACACCGTGTTGATCTACCTCGCCGACCTGCAGCAACGGCTGCTCATCCCACTCGATGAGGCCTTGAAGCCCCTGCCGGTGGACCGTTCGTCGGCCGGCTGGGCGTACCGTACGGTCTCCCCGCGGGTGGCCGACGCCGACGACGGCTTGATCGTCTGGATGCCTCTGGTGGACGGTGCGGAGCGGCTGGGCGTGCTGGCGGTGCGGACCGCCTCGCTCGACGGGGTGCGGATGCGCCGAAGCCGGATGCTGGCCCATCTGTTCGCCATGCTGATCACCTCCAAGCGCGCCTACAGCGACTGGCTCGCCGCCCGAACCCGCACCGCGACCATGCGGTTGCCCGCCGAGATGCTGCGGGCCTTCCTGCCACCCCGCACCGTCGGCAGCAGGAGGTGCGTCTCCACCGCGGTTCTCGAACCGGCGTACGAGATCGCCGGGGACGCCTTCGACCACTCGGTGGTCAAGAACGTGCTGCACACCATGGTCCTCGACGGCATGGGTCACGATCTGACCGCCGGCCTGACCACGTCGGTCGCGATGGCGGCTGCGCGCAACGCCCGCCGCGGCGGTGGCGACCTGGCCGACGTCGTCGGCTCCGTCGACCAGGCGCTCGCCCGGTGGCTGCCCGACCAGTTCTGCACCGGCGTGCTGTGTCGGCTCGACGCGGAGGCCGGGCTGCTGCGCTGGGTCAATTGCGGTCACCCCCCACCGCTGTTGATCCGTGGCGAACGGGTGCTCGCCGGAGCGCTGGACAGCCCCCCGCAGCCGCCGATCGGCCTGGCCGGCACACTCGCCCCGGCAGCCCGGCAGGTCCACGAGACGGCACTGGAACCGGGCGACTGCGTCCTGCTCTACACCGACGGTGTCGTTGAGGCTCGTGACGCGGACGGCGCGGAGTTCGGACTCGACCGGTTCACTGACTTCATCATCCGCTCCTCTGCCGCCGGCCAGCGCCCGGCCGAGGTGCTGCGGCTGCTCATCCACGCCATCCTCGACTACCAGCGCAACCAACTCCGGGACGACGTGACCATCCTGCTCTTCGAATGGCACCCGCAGTTCCGGTGACGCGGTATTGCGCCGAACCTCGCTGTTCTCGTGCGCCGTCTTCGGCCGGGTCGGATACTCGGTCGGCACCTCCTTCTGAGCGCAGCCGCCCACAGCCGGAGTTGTCACCACCCGACGGCGGGCTGCCATCATGCGGCTGGCCCTCACGGTGGGACGTTCAGCGACAGTTGGCCGTGCGCAGCGATAGTTGGACCGTTGTCGTGAGCGAGTTGATCGCTGTGCGGCGACGGTACCTGCGCATGTCGTTGCACAGCGGGTGCATAGGATCGTCGGCATGGCACTGCGACCTGTTCAGGTGAACATAAAGGCTCTTGATCACTCGGCAGTCGGCCGGTTCTGGGCGGAGGCGCTCGGCTGGAGTGCTTACAGCCCCGGCGTGACCACCTACGTAGGACCCGTCGGCGGCCTCGTTTGGCCGGACCCGGTCGCCGTCTGCATCGACGTCGTTCCCGTCCCGGAACCCAGGACGACAACAAAGAACCGTGTGCACCTCGATCTCGCCACCACCTCAGCCGCCCATCAGGCGGAGTTGGTCGCGCGCCTCCAGGCTCTCGGCGCGACGCCCGCCCACGTGGGCCAGGGCAACGTGCCGTGGACGGTCCTCGCCGACCCCGAGGGCAACGAGTTCTGCGTGCTGGAGCCTCGGCAGATCTGCCGGGACACCGGGCCGATCGCCGCGGTGGTGGTCGACTGCGCGGATCCGCGGGCCATGGCCCGGTTCTGGCACGAGGCGATGGACTGGTCCCTGCACGAGGTGACCGGCGATCATGCGGTGTTGCGCTCCGCCAACAGTGTGGGCCCGTATCTCGAGTTCCTCCGCACGCCCGGCGTGAAGACCGTGCCGGACCGCGTCCATCTTGACCTGCTGCCGTACCCCGGTGACGACAAAGCAGCGGAGGTGGCCCGGCTGCGGGCCCTCGGCGCCACCGACCTGGACCTCGGCCAGGGCGACGTCCCGTGGACGTGCATGGCCGACCCGGAGGGCCACGAGTTCTGTGTCCTCGCCCTGTCCTGACGCGGAGCCTCAATCCCCCCGGACGCGTGAGCGTTGTGTGGCTCATGTGACATGACCCCGACACGGGTACGCCGCCCGACCGGGTGGGTTGGGCTGCGGCGTCTCGGTCGAGTCGTGCGACGAGAGCTTGCGCGTCGGCAGCGAGATCAGCTCGCTCGCCGACCACAACACTCAACCCACGAGCGCATGGTGCACGGCCTGGCGGCCGGTACCCGCGACGGGGTCTTGTTCACCGACGATTGAGCACGACTCGATACGCGCCACAGCGGCAACGGCGGCCGATGCGCGCGCCCGGGCTCTCCCGGGCGCGCGCTTCCCGCTGCTCAGGTCCGGTACCGGTAGAGGATCCTGCCGCGGGTCAGGTCATACGGGCTGAGCTCCACGACCACTCGGTCGAACGGGAGGATCTTGATGTAATTTTTCCGGATCTTCCCGCTGATGTGCGCGAGTACGTGGTGCCCGTTCTGCAGCTCCACCTTGAAGGTGGCGTTGCGCAGGCATTCGAGGACGGTGCCCTCGACTTCCAGGCCCTTTGCTGTCCTTGCCAATGTGTCTCGCTTCTCGATTCGGTGAGTTGAGTGGGGTCGGTCGGGTCGTTTCGGTGCGTGAGCAGGCGTCAGCGGCGCACCAGTTCCAGGTAGCTGCTCGATCGCCGCGCGCCGACGCCCTCGACGAGCGCAATCGCCGCGGAGTTGGATTCGTCCACCTCGGCCCAGGCGGAGCCGATCCCGTTCCGGTGCAGTGCGCCCAACGCGTGGGCCAGCAGTGCCCGCCCGATGCCGTGTCGGCGCTGGTCGGCCCGTATCGCGATCAGCCCGATCCGCGCCCGGCTGCGCACCGGCACGACCCGGACCAGACCGACGTACTCTCCGTTACGGACCGCCGTCGCGTACTTCGACGGGTCCACCAGCGTGGACCCGGCCGGGCCGGGCAGCACCTCGGCCGGCATGGTGCGCCAGCCGACGGTGGCTTCGACTTCCTCTCGAATCGTGCGGTCCAACGCGCGCAGCAGGTTCTCGTCCGCCTCGCCGGCGGGCAGGATCGTCACACCCGCCGGGAGGTGCAGTTCGCCGAGCCCGGTTTCGCGCGAGTCGGTGGGCAGGACGTACTCCCACTCACGGCGTCCGACGGTGAAGCCGAGCCGCTCCCAGCTCGACTTGAGGTCGTGGTCGGCCTCGCCGACCAAGGTGTAGAGCGGCTGAGGCAAGCCCGCCAGCATCGCGGCGGCGAGCTGGTCGAAGATCGCGTCCTGCCATACGTCGATGCTGATGAAGAGCCGCCCGTCGGGCCGATGCGAGACATCACCCTGGCCGACGATCCGATCGTCGGCCACGGCCTCCCACTGCGCCTCCGCGACCCGTGTGATCCTCACAGTGTTCATAGGTGTTCGCCTTTCAGGAGTGCCTTGTTGGAGAAGCGCTCCCGACGACACCTAGATCAGTCGCACACCGTGACGGAAGGAGGGAGCACCCACCTCGATACAGCGTTCACGGGTCTCACCTCCTCTGGCGGAGTCACGGTCAACTGCAAGCTACCAGCTGGATCATCAGCCCGCCCAACCCTTTTCCCAGCCATGTGATCGGAACTCCAGACAGGCCCTGGCTCTGGGTGAAATGGCCGACCAGTGTTGAACACCGGCCGCTCATCAGCGCACTTCACACCGTCTCTGGCCAACTATCGTTGGATGTCGGAGGCATGGGCACCGTGTCCCCCCGAGCGGCGTGTTCCTCGGGGAGCGGCCGGGTATCACTTTCGGGCGGTGGGGGACCCTCCTGCCGCGGGAGGGGGTGTCACGGTCAGCAAACTCCGCATCCTGGACAGAACCCGCCTGATCGGCCTGCTGATCACGGTGCCTGTGGTCGCGATCGACATTCCCCTGGCCGCGCCGGCGTTCCGCGACCACGTGCTCTGGGCGTACGGCCTCTTCGAGCTCCTGTTCTGTGTACCGCTCGCCAGCATCGCCATGTTGATCATGGGCGATCACTTCGAGGAGCCTGGGGGCGACACCAAGGGGGATGACGAGGCCGGCCTCGGAGGTCTCTAGCGCTGCGACCGGACAGGTTTGCCGGGCCGGTGGGTGTTCCCCCTCTGACTGCGCTCTGCTCTCCGTCTAGGGGAGGGTCCTGCCCGATAAGTCAACTGGCCGTGTCAGGCCTGGTGTTGCTGGCGGTGTGCGGAGTGTACGGGGGTGTACGCAGTGGTGGGTGGGCTGTGGTGGATCCGTGACCGTACCGACCGGGCTGCTGCCGCTCGCCTGGACGCGGCGCTTGGCCCCGGCCCGGCCGAACTCCGGCGGCCGGCCAGCGTGAGAGCCGCGCTCCTTGCGGTTGCGCGCCTGGTCCGGCTTGTCCGTGATGGTGCAGCCGTGCCACGCCGCCGCAGGCAGGGGCGGTTGGCGCGGGAGGCGTACGCCCTGTCCGCGCGGACCCGCCTCGGCCGGGCGCGGGGCCTGCCAGGACCGGGCGGGGAACCCGGACGCGGCCGAGGACGACCTCGAACCCGCACAACCGTGGAGTCGACGTTGAGGTCCCCGGTGATCAGGTCTTCGGCGTCGGCCCGCCCCTGTAATTCGGTGGAGATCCGAGCGGCGGGTGAGGCGGCGCGAGACGAGGCATCCGAGCAGGACGACGGCGGCGTTCGTTCCCGGATGCTCCCGGCAGACGGGTACCGGCCATATGCCCGACGCCTAACGGACGGAGAGCATCAAGTCGCCGCGGGTCTTCCGGTGTCCCTGCTGCCCTTGGCCGACGCCACGGTGGACTGGAGGCCCCCGCGCCGATCAGGAGTCGTCCGGCTCCCGGGCGGAAACCGGCGGGCGGAAGCAGGCATGGACGATCTTGCCGTCGGGGCAGGGTCGTGCCTGCCAGTCGTCGGCGAGGGCGTCCACCAGCAGCATGCCCCGCCCGCCGAGTTGCTCGGTGCTCGGTGGACGAGGGGTGGGCAGGTCCGTGGAGTTGTCGTGTACGGCGACGTGGAGACAGCGCGTGTCCCAGGTCAGCATCAGCTGCGCGGAGCTGTGCGCGTGCAGGTGCGCGTTGGTCACCAGTTCCGAAACGGTCAGGAGTACGGCCTCCACCGTCTGCGGCGCGCTGTCCGTCCAGCCCAGCGACTCCATATGTGCGCGCGCCCAGTCCCGGGCGGTCTTGACCTCGCTGTTCAACGGCAGGGAGCGTGCCCACCCCACTGCCTTCACCGACGAACCACTCACGGTGTCCCTCCCTGTGGTCGATGTGCCGGACCCGAGTACCCGTTCGGCACGCCTTGACGCGGGCCGGCCGTCTCGACGCCACGTCACCTAGGCTCGCTGCAAGATCGTCGGTTCATGTCTGCCATGGATGGTGGAGGCGAGGGCCAGGGACTCGCCCGGGTACTGTGGCACCGTGGAGGGAAGCCGGGTCCGTCATTCACCCCGTGGTGACAGACCCGGCTTCTTTCATGCCCGCTTGCAAACGACTCCGGGGTCGTCTTCGTGGCTCTTTGCGAACCCCGATCCCGAGGAGGGTGCAGCCTGCCAGGGAGACGGTCGGCTACAGGTACTCGTACGCGTCGTTGCCGTTCCACCAGCCGCTGATCTTCCATGAACTCCAGACCATGGGCCGGCAGATGCTCACCTTGACCCGGGTCCCCGCGGTGCGCGGCGAGTCGCCGATCTTTCCGACCCCACGGACGCAGGCGGTGGAGCCCAGGTTCATGACCCGCATGCCGATGCTGCTCTGGGTCCGCCCGTTGTAGATACGACGGCACTCGGTGTAGGCGAGCCGAGCGTTCCACCTCTTGATCCCGTGGCTCCAGCACTGCTGGCTGGTGACACCCGCCGGGAGGGCGTGCGCCGTCGCACCGTCCGGGGCATCGGCCCAGGAAACGCCCATGGGCACGGTGTGGGCCGTCCCCAAGGGTGGGAAGCTCGGAACGGATCTGAACCGCGACACCCTGGCCGCCGCGCTCTACGAGGGGGGCGTGCGCCCCGTGCGTCAGATTGCCATCGACGACACCTGGTCGGCGCTCCGGTTCCGACCCGGCGACTGAACTTCGGCAGCACTGCACAAGACGGTGGTTGCTGTGTCGTCATAGCGACCGCGGTATCAAGGTGAGTTGGCCGCTTGCTTCACATCACGTGGAGGCCGGCCCCTTGCAGGCCGGCCTCTCAACTTGGTTGCGAAGTCGAGCTCGCGTGGGTCAGGCGGTGAAGCCGCCGTCGACGTGGATCGAGGCTCCGGTGATGTACCTGCCGTCCGCACTTGCCAGGTGGGCGACGGTGGCCGCGATCTCGGCCGCTTCCGCATAGCGGCCGACAGCGGTGAAGCCGGCGATCATCTCGGCGTTCGGCCCGTCGGCGGGGTTGGCGTCCGTATCGGTGGGGCCCGGGTGCACCAGATTGACGGTGACTCCACGCGGGCCGAGTTCTCGGGCCAAGGCCTTGGTCATCCCGACGAGAGCCGTCTTGCTCATCGAGTACAGCGCCAGTCCGGGGAAGACCGCACGTTCGGCGACATTGCTGCCGATGCAGATGATGCGGCCGCCCTGGCTCATGTGACGCACTGCCGCCTGGGACGCGGCGAACGGTGCCCGGACGTTCACCGCCAGGGTGCGCTCGATCTCTGCCGGTCCCAGGTCCTCAAGTGGGCCGACGAGGAAGACGCCGGCGTTGTTGACCAGGATGTCGAGTCTGCCGAACATCGCGGCGGCCTCGTCCACCGCGGCGGTGAGTGCCTCAGGTACCGCACTGTCGGCCTGGATGGCCAGTGCCCGGCGCCCGCTGGCCTTGATCTGCTCCACCACCTCGGTGGCGCGCTCCGCGCTCTTCTCATAGGTCAGGACGACATCGGCGCCTTCTTCGGCCAGTCGTAACGCCACAGCGGCACCGATGCCGCGGCTTCCGCCCGTGATCAAAGCCACGCTTCCCTCAAGTCGGTTCATGGGCTCGAGCATTGCGGACCCCACCGTTGGGCGCTGGCGGGAAACCGACCTGGCGTTCGGCCTGCGGAAGGGCAACACCATCCCTCATCACGAAACCGCACTGGAGTACTGGGGCGCCTATCGAGACGTGATCAATAGGTGGTCTGTGAGGTCCTTGATCAACGCCGTCGCCGCTCCGCGGGCAGCGGGCGTGTCTCTCAAGTCCGGCAGGGCATGCGGGGCTTCGCCGATGCTCGTAGACTCATGGCGTGGCATTCATGAGCACCCCGCACTGCTGCTTCCTGTGATCGGAAGGCGTTGAGGGCGAGGCCGGACGGCGTCGCCCTCTTTGGTGTGCCTGCTGCGTGTACCACGGTCCCGGTGCTGCCCGTTGTTTCCTGAGGCAGCGACGTTCTGAGTACGCGTGCAGGCACGGTCTCTTCCCCTCACGCTTGCCAGGAGTGCCTCGTGCCCGTGTTTCCTCCCCCTACCCTCGAACTGTCTCTCGACGTGCTGCGCTGCCCAACGTGCCGTACACGCCGCCTGCATCCCGACCGCGCCGCACTGCGCTGCCCGGCGGGTCACGCCTTCGATATCGCCCGCCACGGCTACGCCGGCCTGCTGACGGGCACCCGTGCCACCAGCGGCGACGATGCAGCCATGGCCCGGGCCCGGCACCGATTCCTGTCCACCGGCACGTATGCGCCCATCCGCGAAGTCGCGGCCCGCCTGGCGGCCGACGCCGTGCCTGAGCAGGCCACGGTTCTGGACGTGGGGTGCGGCACGGGCTACTACCTGGCCGGCGTGCTCGACCAGTTGCCCGACGCCCGCGGTCTGGGTCTGGACACGTCGGTGCGCGCGCTGCGCTCGGCAGCTCGTGCCCACGAACGAGCCGCCGCGGCGGCCTGGGACGTCTTCCGCCCCTTCCCGCTGGCCGACGGGGTGGCCGATGTCGTGTTGGACGTGTTCGCCCCGCGTAACCCGGCCGAGTTCCACCGAGTGCTCCGGCCGACTGGCCGGTTGATCGTGGTGCGTCCTACCGGACGGCACCTGGCCGAGCTGCGCGGTCGACTGCCTGCGATGGTCGCGGTCGACGCGGCCGAGGAACAGCGCCTGCACCGGGCACTGGATCCTTTCTTTGAGGCCGCCGTTACTGAAAAGGTGGAGTACCCCGCGACCCTGGCCGGGCTGGAGGCCGTGGACTTGGTGGCGATGACGCCGAGCGCACGCCACTTGAGCCGTGCAGACCTGAGCGATGACACCCTCCTGCCCGAGCAGGTAACGGTCTCCGTGCTGGTCACCGCCTACCAGCTTCGGTGACCACGAGCGGGCGCATGCGCTCGGGGTCCCCGACACCGTGGCGGCGGTCGCCCGCTTCCTGCCCCACCTCTGAGGTCGTCCAGGAGCTGAGTTTCGGTCCGAAGCTGACCCGATACCTTCGTCTTCCGAGATGGCCTCATCCAGGCCCAGACCGTCCGGTACACCCTGGTCGCCGGCGACTGATCAGCAGTTCGTCGGGCCGCCGAATCCGGTTGTCGGGCCATCGCCGCGCCGACGGCCGACCGCTGCCGATGCTGGATTCTGCCACCCACTGGTCGCTCCTCCCTCACGGGAGGGCGCATTGTTGCCGGTAGGTGTGGCACGCTCGGCCATGACCGGACGTTCCATGCGCCGGTTGTCACCTTGATCGTCAGAGTGGAGAGGCAACGGCATGCGCATCGGGCTGCTCGGTACCGGCCCCTGGGCTCAGGCAGCCCACGCACCCGCGTTGAGCGGGCATGACGGACTGGACTTCGTGGGCGTGTGGGGGCGCCGGGCGAGCGCGGCCAGGGAGCTGGCCGACCGCCACGGCACGCGGGCCTACGACGACGTGGACGCACTGCTCGCCGACGTGGACGCCGTCGCCGTGGCTCTGCCTCCTGACGTGCAGGCCGAGCTGGCACTGCGAGCCGCGCGGGCGGGGTGTCACCTGCTGCTCGACAAGCCCCTGGCCGCGACGGTGGCGCAGGGACAGGCAGTGCTCGACGCCGTGCGGAAGGCGGGCGTGGCCTCGGTGGTCTTCTTCACGACCCGCTTCCAGACCGAGCCGGAGGCCTGGATCGCAGAACAGGCCGGCCTGGGGGGCTGGTTCACCGCTCAGGCGCAGTGGCTGGGCGCGGTGTTCACCGGTGACAGCCCCTTCGCGGCCTCGCCATGGCGGCGGGAAAAGGGTGCCCTGTGGGATGTCGGGCCGCACGCACTGTCCGTGCTACTGCCGGTGCTGGGCGATGTAAGGCGAGTGGCAGCCGCTGCGCACGGTCCCGCAGACACCGTCCATGTGGTCCTCGACCATGTCGGCGGCGCCTCCAGCACCATGACGCTGAGCCTCACGGCGCCGCCCGCGGCGGCGGGAGCGGCCGTCGAGCTGCGCGGAGAGGCCGGGGTGGCGTTGCTTCCGGAGAGTTCAGGCGGCGTGGTCCCGGCCCTCGGCCGGGCGGTGGACGCCCTGTGCGCCGCCACCCGCTCCGGCCGGCCGCATCCCTGCGACGCCGCGTTCGGTCTGCGGGTGACCGAGATAATTGCGGAAGCCGAGCACCTTCTGCGCCCGTCCGCGGGCGATGCTCCCGGGGACGGGCGGTTCATGCGTGGTGCGCCGACGGCGCAGCGCTGAACTTCGTCGTGCGCTTTCCATCCGGACTTCGAGCGGTCCGTGGAAGACGGCTGGGGCAGTATCTGCTCAGCTGCTGCGCGTGTGTCAGGTGTCGCCATGAGGTCGCTCGACCTCGGCATCGATGCCGAGGCGCGGTCGGACGGCGCGCTTGAGCAGTGCGCGCAGCTGGCTGCGAGCGAGTCTGGCGGCGTCGGCCAGGGTGGTGCCGCGGCGAGAACCACGGGAGCGTGGGGGGAGTCGAGTCCGGGTTTGCCGGGGCCGTGGAAGGCCGCGAGGGCGGCCGGGTAGCATGGCCATCCATCGTTGAACGTCACGCACCCGTCGCGCCGGCCCGTTCCCGCTGCGGCGGCGACCTCCTGCTGCACTGGCACGGCCCGCTGATGACCGGCACCTGGATGGAGCTCTTCCCGGCCTGCTGGCCTGCAACGCCCGCCGTCCCGCCGCCCGGCATCAGCGGTGCTGGGTCCAACAAGGCCCTGGTCCAGCTCGGCTGGGAAGGCCGGCGCCGGGTGCGCGTCGCCGCCGAACTCGGCATCGACGCCGACCCGGACGCCGTCGACCCGCGGCTGCTGATCGTCCTGGAACGTGTCAACCGGCCCCCTGGGGCAGTCGGCCCGCTGCTGGGACAAGCTCCGAGAACGCCGGCAGCGGCTCCGGCGACACCGGCTCGGAGTGCGTTCAGCTGACAGACGCTCTGGCGTAAGTCGGTGTCATAGCTCAGGCCGGCGTGACGTTCTCGGCCTGCGGCCCCTTCTGCCCCTGAGTGACGTCGAAGCGGACTTTCTGGCCCTCATGCAGTTCCCGGTAGCCGCCACCGGTGATGGCCGAGTAGTGCACGAACACGTCCGGGCCGCCGCCGTCCTGCTCGATGAAGCCGAAGCCCTTTTCCGCGTTGAACCACTTCACCGTACCGGTGGCCATGTCGGTCTCCCTCATCAATCATCGGGCGGCGCAGCACCGTGCCACGCGGCCGTAGGTTGGATCATCGCGGACCACCCGGGTGCTGGAAAGGAGAAACGCCCGGGAGCCAGGGCATCGACGCCGGCAAGAAAATCAAAGGACGCAAACGAGGGTGGCTCGATCCAGGCGGCGAGCGCGAGCACGACGTCCGGGTCGGCCTGCGCCAGGCGCACCACGTGGCCCGTTTCGAAGCCTGGCGCGGCACTCCAGCCGCGAGCCCCGCACGGGGTCCCGCTTCCGGTCTCCATCGGAAGCGGGGCCCGTGCCCCCTTTCCCGTCCGCGCGCACGGGCCGGCCCCCGGGCACGCTCGTGCGGGTGACGGGCGGCAACTCCATTGACCACGGCGGCCGGTGAACATCAGGCTCTGATGGTTGGCGATCTGCGCGTTGTTCCATGCTGCTTGCTCATCAAACAGGGCGCCGGGCGGACGGGCCGTGGCGTCAGCATGTTCGACCATCGGGGGATGGGCGTGAGTACCGCCTACGTGCCGCACCAGTCACAGCCGCCCGTGCCTGCCTCCAAGCCGACGGCGGCCACGGCCCTGTACGCGAGTGAGCCCACCCGGCTGCTGTGCGCGGGCACCTACCTGGATTCCGACTTCCGACACCGAGTCATCGAGGAGCTGTATCTCAACGAGCAGCGCATCGCGGCCCCTTCAGTCGGCTTCGACGCCGCCCGCGTCCTCGCCCACGCCCTGCGCGCCCGCCGCCTGGAGCTGAGCTGGGACCTGGGCGTCCTTCTGCTGTGGGTGGTTGGTGCCGCGCTCAGTGAGGGCCTGCTGCTTGTGCTCCTTGCCTGCGGGGTGGGCTGGCCGGCGGCGACGGTCCGGCAACGGTCCGTGCGACGGCGATCCCCTCGCCCGTCGCAAGCGGCTCGGCGTCCTCGAACCCGGCCACGGGCGGTTCGAGCCCCGGCGACTCGGCCTCCGCCTCCCCATCGGCGGAGGCGTCCGCCCCGCCCGAGGGCTATCAGAGGGTGGACGACCCCGACGGCTTCACCATGGCCGTACCGGACGGCTGGCAGCGCAGCGTCCGCTCGAACGGCATCTTCTACGCCACGGACGGCGACCGCAGGCTTCTCCAGGTCTTCGTCGTCACGGAGCCTGGGATGTCGGCCTACGACGCGGTCAGCAAGTCCTCCGAGAATCTCGCCAGCAAGCCCGGGTACGAAGGAGGTGAGCTTGGACCGCGCCCCCGATACGGGCGGCACGTCCGGCGCGGTGGGGGACGACGTTGCCCGGCTGGTCTATGCCTACGACAGCGAGACGCAGGGGGAGCGCCGGCAGGCGGTGGAGTACGCCTTCACCGCCGACAACGGCAAGCTGTACGCGGTTCTGGCGGCCGGTCGGCTGCCCAGTGGCCGCAGCAGCAGCGGGACGCCGACACGGCCTTGAAGTTCTTCGCGACCCGCTGACTTGCCAACCCGCTGATTTTCAGGTTCTTGCCGTCCCTGATGTCGCCGCCGAGATGGGCATCTCCGGCACCACAGCGCACATGCCGGTCGGCGAAGCCGCGCAGGCCAGTGGTGTCGTCGCCGTCACCGAGGCCCTCGGTCCGGCTGTCGCCCAGGGCGACATGACGGCAGTACGCCGGATCAGTGCCGGGTACGGGCCCGCCGCCTCTCCTCGAGGACCGCGATCGTATGCGTGCACCAGTCGCGGTTTTCCTGCTCGAAGGCCAGGCCGCGCAGGCAGGTCAGGTACGGGCCGATGCGGTCGCCGTGGCGGAGGAACTCCTCCTCCGCGCGGTCGCCCCGCAGGCGGCGCAGCAGTTCGCCGAAGAGGTCGATCTTGGCCTGGGCGACGGTGGCTCGTTCGGCCAGCTCGGCGATCAGGGCGTCGGTGTCGACGCGGTCGGCGGCCTGGACCTTGACGAGCAGGTCGTCGCGAATGAAGGCCGGCTTGGCGGAGGCGGCCGTGAAGTTCTCCAGCTCGGCCAGGCCGGCCTCCGTCACGTGAAACAGCCGCTTGTTCGGCCGGCTCTCCTGCACCACCTCCCGGCCCGCGACCAGCCCTTCCTTCTCCAGCCTGGTCAGCTCGGCGTAGAGCTGCTGAGGCTGGGCGTACCAGAAGTTGGCCACACCGACGTCGAACGCCTTGGCCAGCTGGTAGCCGCTGAGCTCGCCGTCGAGCAGCGCAGCCAGCACGGCGTGCCGTAGTGCCATGGAGTCCGCTCCCCTACATGCCTCTGTCGCTGTACCGGCCGCTCATGATACTCATAAAAATGACTAATCAAGTTCCTGACTATGGAGGGTAGGCCCGTGAACACCGCAGCCCGTTTCCGCGCAGCCGTCGACAACCAGGACCTCGCGGCCCTGGACGACCTGTTCACCGACGACATCCGCTTCTACAGCCCCGTGAAGTTCACGCCCTTCGAGGGCAAGCCGATGGTGATGGGACTTTTCGGGGTTCTGCTGCGCACCTTCGAGGACTTCCGATACATCGGCGACTACGTCGGCACCGCGCAGACCAGCACCGACGCCAGTACCGCGCCGTCCACAGTGCTGCTCTTCCGCGCCACGGCGGGCGGCAAGGAGATCCACGGCATCGACCTGCTGCATTTCGACGACGACGGCCGGATCAAGGAGTTCACCGTCATGGTCCGTCCCCAGTCCGCCGTGCACGCCCTCAGCGAGGCCGTCCTCGCCGGCCTGGTCGCGGACGGCCTGGTCCCCGCCCCCACCCGTCCGTAGACGACCACGGGCCAGAGACCGTCCGCCCGGACCCGGCCGCCGGCCCGACGCCGATGGCCGATCACGTGCGGCGGCTGTGCGAGCTGCTGCTGCGCTCCAACGGCATCGACTCCCTGGCCGACTTCACCGCCGACCAGGACCCCAGGGGCGCGCGCACCTTCGCCTGCCTGCTCTGACGCTCGACCAGCTGAAAGCGCCATGTACAGGTGGAGGTTCGCCGCAGGTGGGCAGGACCGGCTTGCCGCCCACCTGCTCGCCGCCCATCACGCCGCTGTCGGAGTCAGCCCGGACGCCCGCCTTTGGCGGGCGCAGGCCCGCATGCGAACGAGCTCAGCACTTCATCAGGACCGCACGCCTGCTGAGGGCTGTCCCGCCATGAGCGTAGCGGGGTGTCGGGGACTGGTCGTCACGCCTCCTGGTAGAGGTTGACGATGTTGCCGTCCGGGTCACGCAGCCACACTGAGCGGCGTCCCCGCGGCTGGGTTGTCGGCGGCTTGAGGATCTCAACGCCCCGAGCCAACAGTCGTTCGTGGCGTGCGTCCACGTCGGTGACCTGGAACTCCATGGTGAAGCCTCCGCTCGCAGCGACGGCCATCGATCCGGGCACCATCGACTCCATGCCTTGTATGGAGAAGAACGACAGGACAGCGCCGGGGACCGTCACCCGATTGGGGCTCTTGAAGTGACGGAATGTCGGTCACCCGTGGACTGTGAGGTGCGGCAGGCGCCCACGGGGGTTGCGGGTTCCCCTGTACGCGCGCGGGTGGGCGGGCGGTGTCCGTTGGGGGTGCCATGTGGGTTCAGCGCCTCTGCGGCGAGGCTGCCGGCCGGTTGGCGGACTGCTGTGCCCAGACGGTCCTTCCCCCTTCGTGGTAGCGGGTGCCCCAGTGATCGGCGAGGTTGGCGATGATGAACAGCCCGCGTCCGTGCTCGTTCGACAGTGCGGGCGTGCTTGATGTGGGGAGCACTGGTCGCTGCGTCCCTGACCTCGCAGGTGAGTACCTGGTCGTAGATGAGGCGCAGTTGAAGGGGTGGGGAGCCGTAGCGGATGGCGTTGCCGACGAGTTCGCCGGCGATGAGCTCGGTGGTGAAGGCGGTTTCCTCGTCGATGTTCCAGGTCGTGAGCTGGTCACGTCGGAGGGCGGACACCGCCGTTACTCCCGCTACCCGCTACCCGCTACCCGCTACCCGCTACCCGCTACCCGCTACCCGCTACCCGCTACCCGCTACCCGCTACCCGCTACCCGCTACCCGCTATCCGCTACCCGCTGCGTCTCGCCGCCCGCGCCGCGAGCTCGTCGACCACGGAACTGCCGTCGAGGCCGCGTGCCGCGTCATCCTTGAGGACCAGCTGGAGGAGGCCAGGTGTCTGAACGAGGAGATGCCCTGCAGGCTGGGCGGCTCCGGCATGGGTGACAACCGTGAGCTGAACAGTCCGCCCGAGTGAATATCTGTCACCGCCGTTGCAGATTTACACACGGAATCCCGAAAGGTTCTCCATCTCCGTGGGACCAGAATACTGTCCCCGCTGGATCAGGATGGAAGAAGACGCGGGCGCTCCGCGTGCGCCTGTGTTACCGTGAAACAGTCGCAGCTTTGGTGGCCGGAGATTTTTCGTACAAAATCCTCCAGGTTTCCGGTCTCCCGGATGGGTGATCATTGCGGCGACTCGGGTCTGCGCAGTGCGGATCCCGGCATGCCCGTAGGGAGATTGAATATGGCATCTGGCACCGTGAAGTGGTTCAACGCGGAAAAGGGCTTCGGCTTCATCGAGCAGGACGGCGGCGGCGCCGACGTGTTCGCGCACTACTCGAACATCGCCACCTCCGGCTTCCGCGAGCTTCAGGAGGGCCAGAAGGTGACCTTCGACGTGACTCAGGGCCAGAAGGGCCCGCAGGCGGAGAACATCGTTCCCGCCTGACGCCGACGCGTATGACGTGGCTGGGGCCCGCGCTCTTGGGGCGCGGGCCCCAGTCCGTTTACCCCGCACTTTTTCACCTCCCGCCTTTCCGGCTTCCCTTCGGCTCATTCTTGCGAATTCTGCCGCGGTTCCTCGCCGCCGAATGGAATTCCTCGATACGTGCCGCGCGCATCGAGGAAGGTTCCTCCATTGAACCGCACCGGTTCTACCGGTAACAATTCTGCTCCTTTCCGTTCGCGGAGGACGAGCCCGCAAGGGAGGGGGGCACCCTGCAGTGAGTTCGCCCTTCCCGTTACGCTCACCGAGGCACTGCCCGCAGTGGAGGCGTTCAGCGATCTGGATCTGCCCGGGCCTGTGCGCACCGCGCTGCGCGCCGCAGGCGTGACCGTGCCGTTCCCGATCCAGGCGGCGACCCTGCCGAACTCGTTGGCCGGCCGCGACGTCCTGGGCCGCGGACGTACGGGTTCGGGCAAGACGCTTGCTTTCGGCCTGCCCCTGCTGACCCGCCTGGAAGGGCAGCGGGCCGAGTCCCGGCAGCCTCTCGCCCTCGTCCTCGTACCCACCCGGGAACTGGCCCAGCAGGTCACCGAGGCACTCAGCCCCTACGCGCGGGCGTTGCGCCTGCGGCTGACCACCGTGGTCGGCGGCATGTCCATCGCTCGACAGACGGCCGCACTGCGCACCGGAGCCGAGGTCGTCGTCGCGACCCCCGGCCGGCTGAAGGACCTCATCGATCGCGACGGCTGCCGGCTGGACCACGTGGCCGTCACCGTCCTGGACGAGGCCGACCAGATGACCGACATGGGCTTTCTGCCGCAGGTGACCGCCCTGCTCGACCAGGTGCCCGCCGACGGCCAACGGCTGTTGTTCTCGGCGACGCTCGACCGCAACATCGACCTGTTGGTACGCCGTTACCTGCACGACCCCGTCGTGCACTCGGTCGACCCGTCGGCGGGCGCGGTCGCCACCATGGAGCACCACCTGCTGCACGTCCGCGACGGCGACAAGCACACCACCGCCACCGAGATCGCCGCCCGCGACGGACGGGTGATCATGTTCCTGGACACCAAGCACGCGGCGGAACGGCTGGCCAGGCACCTGCTGTCGGTCGGCGTACGCGCCTCGGCCCTGCACGGCGGCAAGTCCCAGCCGCAACGCACGCGCACGCTCGACCAGTTCAAGGACGGACACGTCACGGTCCTGGTGGCCACCAACGTCGCCGCCCGCGGCCTGCACGTCGACAATGTCGACCTCGTCGTCAACGTCGACCCGCCCGGCGACCACAAGGACTACCTGCACCGCGGCGGTCGTACCGCCCGCGCCGGCGAGTCCGGCACCGTCGTCACGCTCGTCCTGCCGCACCAGCGGCGCACGGTGAACCGCCTCATGGCCGACGCCGGCATCACCGCCCACACCACCCACGTCGGCCCGGGCGAGCCCGAGCTGAGCCGTATCACCGGCGCCCGGACGCCCTCCGGAGTGCCCGTGACCCTCGCCGCACCGGCCGCCGAACCATCCCAGCGCCCCGGATCCGCCGGGCGCGGCCGAGGCGGGCGGGCGAGGCGGCCTCGGCGTCCCGCGCCCGGCAGGAACCGATAGGGGCACGCACCTTCGGCCGGCACCGGAAGCCCGCCCCGCCGACGAAGGCAAGCCCTTGAACCCCCAAGAGGAGAAACTCTTGCCCCATGCCCCGCACAGCCCTTCGCCCCTTGCAGCCGACGGCACAGGCCTCACAGCCCGCGACGCCATGGGTGCTCCCGGACTCCAGATAGACGATCACATGACCGTCGACGTGGCGCTGTCCGTGCTCATCGGCGCGCGCGCCACCCACCTGCTCCTGCAGGACGACGACGGCCGCTGCTCAGGGCTGGTCACCAGGGCTCAGCTCACCGCCCACCGCGCAGGCTCCTCGTACAGCGACCGGACCCGGTTGCGGGACATGCCGCTGGAGCGTGGACCGTTCACCTCGTCCGCGTCGGCCCTGAGCGACGCGGAAGCCGCCATGCGGGTGCGGACGCTGGACGCGTCCCCCGTGGTCGACGAGCAGGGCTACGCCCTGGGCGTCCTGACCGTCACACCCTGACCGTTCCCCGTGGAGGCGCACATGCGCTGTGTCATCGCCCGTTTCCCCTTCGACCTGACAAAGAACGAGGTCGAACAATCGATGGAGAGCGTCCGGCCCGAACCCGCCGTGGGCATCTGCGTGACCATCGCCGGCAGGGCCTATCCGGTCAAGCAAGTCGGGCAGATCATCACCAAACAGGACCGTCGCGACTTCACGGCCGCCGAGGTGAGCAGGGCACTGACCCGGCTCGGCTTCACCTGCTACCAGGCGCCGACTGTCCGCCCGCAGGTCCACCCTGACCCTTCGTCGCTTCCCTGGGCCGACACGCCGCTGGGCTAGATCCCGCGGACCTGTTGTGGTCGCACTCGCCTCGTGCTTCGAAACGGACGTACGGTGGGCGGCACCGAGACCATGTCGCGCGACGCGACCGCGGCGGTGCCGTTCCCGGCGAACGACGGAAACGGGCGGCCTGAAGCCGCCCGGGACGGGATCACACGTATGGTCACGAACGCAAGGCCCCTCGAGAACGTTTCCCCGGCTGGGACACGCACCTACCGGATGCCCCTTCCCCGGCTGACGCTCACTTCCGACGCCGGCCGCGGGCTGCTGGACGGAGCCTGGTGGCCCCGCTGCGACGCTCTGGAACTGGAACTGCCGGCGCTGGTCGGCGCGGTCGACCCCGGATTCGGCACGGTCGCCCGCGTCACCGTGGACACCGCCGCCTGGCCCGACGCCCCGCGTACGGTCCCGGCGCCCGGCCACGTCATCGAAGTGTCCCTGTCGGCCGTCGACATCGAGGCCCACACCATCACCCTGGACTGCGGCTTCGTGGGGCGCCGGGAGTTGCTGGTCGTCCCGCCCGGCCAACCCGCCGATGCGGCCCGCTGGTTGCTGTCCACCGCCGCGGATCCGTGGAACGCCCTAGCGGCCACCCACATGCTGGCGCTCGCCGAGGCCCGCTGGGGGCGCTGAGCGGGGGAGAAGCCGCGGTGCTGACGCTCACAGCGTCTGCGGACGGCAGGCAGCCTTCTGCTTGGGCCACATCACCGTGGGCCGGAAGCATGTGGCGCCTGGATGAGGCAGAAGCTCAGCGACCACCGCTGGGCGTTCCTCTCGGCGTACTACCCCCCAGCGGGGAACTGTGCCAAGCGCGCGGAGGCCGATGCACCCGTAACCGGTGACCACCCGTTCGCTGGTGACGAGGACCAGCCCGTCGACCGCGGCCTGCTTGCTTCCGGAGATTCCACCGTCCCGGGCCGGAACGAAGTAGGGGGAGGATGGTTGGGCGGCGCGGATGCACCGAGATGGGGGCGCGCTCGTGTTGCGTGTCGGCGGTGCGCTGCCGCAAGCCGCCGGCAGTGCGGCGGCGACCAGCGGGGGACGTCGGTGGGGGAGAGGCGGGGCGGCGCGTGGCCATTTCAGCTACGGGACCGAGGGCGGCGGTCCCCCCTTGGCGTGGCTGCTCCCTGCGCTCGTCAGAATCGCGCTCGCGACAACCTCGAAGAGGCGATCGACGCGTGGTGCCGGCGAGGGTTGATCGCCGAGCCAAGCGAGCATGGCTACCAGCGCAAACAAATCGGCGCCGTCGATATCGCTCCGCGCCATGCCCGCGTCATCGCGGTGGCATCGGGCGCGCATGAATCGTTCCTGCGCGAACTGGGCGCCGACGAGTTCATCGACTACACCAAGAGTCGTCCTGAGGAACTCGTGCACGGCGTCGACCTCGTTCTCGACACCGTCGGTGGCCCCGACAGCGAGCGCTTCCTGCGGACGCTCAAGCGCGGGGGCGCCCTGTTCCCCGTGTTTCCCGGGGACTTCGATGAAGAAGAGACCGCGAAGCTGGGCGTCACGGTCTCGAGCGCCCAGGTCCGCTCGAACGGCGCGCAGCTCGCTGAACTGGGGCGCCTGCTCGACGCGGGTACGGTCCGTGTAGCGATCGACAGCACGTTTGCGCTCGCGGATGCCCGAGCAGCGCACGAACGCGCCGCCCGAGGGCACATCCAGGGCGAGATCGTACTCACGGTCGCTTAGGAACGAGCCGACGTGGGAGCCGCAGCCGGTCGCGAGGCGCTGTGCCCGGCCGGCCATCGCCGGTGACTTCTTGTGGTTGCCGCCGCCGTGGCCCATCAGGATCAGGGGCGCGCGATCGGTCGCGCCGGAGGCCGGCGACCGGAGCACGCCGGGGACGTCGCCCACGGTGAAGTCGCGCTCGACCACGCCGTTCGACGACGACTCGGCAGTGAACTGCACAGGGTGCATAGGTGTTGCCTTTCGGGAGTGCCCTGTTGTCGAGGCGCTCCCGGCGACACCTACGTCAATCGCCCGGCCGTGACGGGAAGGGGGAGCACCCACATCGATACAGCGTTCACGGGTCTCACCTCCTCGGGCGGTGTCACGGGCAACTGCAAGCTACAAACCCGAGCATCATCCCGTCCAATCCTTCCCCGCCATGCGATCACGACTCCAGACAGGGCCCAGGGCGCCGTCACCTGTGGCCCACCCGCCCAGGCAGCACTGCGCCGCCTGACCTCGACGGCCCGCATGACGACCGAGCCGAGCAGGTCACCGTCACCGACGTGCGTCGCCCGGCGCTGACCTTTGCTCTCAGGCCGAAAGCGCCGACTCCTGCCAGTCCGGATCGTGTGCGCAGGCGGCCGCCAGCTCGTCCAAGGACACCTGGAGCGCGGCGGCCAGAGCTGCGACGGTGAAGAAGGCCGGTGTGGGAGCCCTGCCTGTCTCGATCTTGCGCAGCGTCTCCGCGGAGACTCCTGCCGCCGCGGCCACCTCCGTCATGCTCCGGTCGCCGCGTGCCTGACGCAGCAGCGCGCCGAACCGCTCGCCGCGTTCTCGTTCCCATGGAGTCAGTGGAGTTCTCACCATGACCGTGATACTAATACCGGTATAAGTATTGGGTCTTCCTGGGTTGGGAATCACAGGACATGGTGGAGATCAAGACCGATGCCGCGCTGGACGCGATGCGGGAAGCCGGACGCGTGGTGGCCCAGGCTCTGGCCGCCGCCCGGGAAGCAGCCCGGGTAGGGGTGTCCCTGCGGGAACTCGACGAGGCGGCCCGAGCCGTCCTGGCCAAGGCCGGAGCCCGATCGCCCTTCCTCGGATACCGGCCGTCCTTCGCCCCCACCCCCTTCCCCGCGGTGATCTGCACCTCGGTCAACGACGCCGTGGTCCACGGCATCCCCACCAACTACCGCCTGAGGGACGGCGATCTGGTGAGCATCGACTGCGGCGCCCAGCTCGACGGCTGGACGGGCGACGCCGCCATCACCTTCACCGTCGGAACACCGCGCCCCTCCGACGTGGACCTGATCGACGCCACCCGGCAGGCCCTCGACGCCGGCATCGCCGCCGCCCAAGTGGGCAGCCGTATCGGCGACATCTCCCACGCCATCGGCACCGTCGCCCGCAAGGCAGGCTGCGGGATGCCCGCCGACTTCGGCGGCCACGGCATCGGCCGCCGCATGCACGAAGACCCCCACGTGCCCAACCGCGGCCGCCCCGGCCGCGGTTTCCACCTCCGCCACGGCCTGGTCCTCGCCATCGAACCCATGCTCATGGCCGGCGGACAGGACACCTACCGCACCGATACCGACGGCTGGACCCTGCGCACCACCGACGGCAGCAGCGCCGCCCACATCGAGCACACCGTCGCCATCACCGACCAGGGCCCCCGCATCCTCACCCTGCCCTGACCCCAGCGCCCACCAGCGGACGGGCCCGTGGTCCCCGCCCCACCAGCCGGACGGGCGGGACGCGGGCGTGCCGTGTGGCCGTACGACCCTGCGACCCGCGCGCTTTGTGCCCGCCTCCTATCAACGCCGGGCGCAGCAGCGGGGATCGGAAGCCGCCGCACTGCGGGCAGGCGCCGTTCGCTACGCCTCGAACGCTCTCCCTGCGAGCCGTCGAGGACCACGGCCTGCTCGCTGTCGACGGACGCTGATCAGGCCACTGAACGCTCGTGAGCAATACACCTAGGCGGGGTTCTGGGAGGCGGCGGCGTCAGGGCGCAGGTCATTGAGGCTGAGCTGGTGTGCCGGGGCGTCGGGCAGGATCATCCGGTGGGTGGTGCGAAGGTCGGGGCCGACGTGAAGAAGCTCACCGGGCTGCATCTCGCGCCAATGGCGGTTGTCGTCCATGCGTTCGCTGGCGACGACGACGCCGGGGTGGTCGGCCAGGTGCTCGGAGTGGATGCGCATGCGGCCGTGGCTGCCGCTGTGATCGAGATGCCGGCTGCCGTACTGGCCGCCCGCCCGACGCTCGAGGACGTACAGATCATGGGTGTCCGGATAGCGCAGCGCCCACAACTGGTCGGAGGTGATGAGGATCAGGTTCAGGGCGTAGACGGGCAGGTTGCCGGCGATCCAACGGGCCGCCTGCTCGATACCCGCAGAGACATCACCGTCGTGCTTGCGGGTCTCCCGGGTGATCAGGGCGAAGAACCGCTCGGAATCGGTGTCGCCCTGGACCAGCGACCGGTCCTCGCCAAGGTGGTCATCGAGCTTGTCGAGCCCTTCGATGACCCCGTTGTGTGCGAAGAGCCGACCGTCCTGCTCGAAGGGGTGGGTGTTGCGGGTGTCCAGGCTGCCGGTGGAGGCGAAGCGCACATGGGCCAGGAAGGTTGCCGACTCCTCTTGCCTGGCCTCCCGGGCGAAGGCCCGGTCCTGGTACGCGGCGATGGGTGCCTTGTCGACGCGCGGGGTGCCGTCGGCGGCGAAGTACCCCAGGCCGGTGCCGTCCGGTTCGCGGTGGCTCTGTCGGCTGAGACTGTCGGGGGCGTCCAGCAACCAGAAGGTGGCGTGGGCGCGCCGCGGAGCGCAGCTGAGACCGAACAGGCGGCACATGGGTTTCTCATCTCCTCAAATGTCTCAACGGCATCGGCACCCTTGATCGCATATGAGGGTGCCCAGCCGGGCAGTGCAGCATCAGAGATGATCGGTCTGTTCCCCCGAACAGCGCAGCGAACTGGCCTGTGAATATGTGATGGTGCGTCAGGGACCGGCTCGTGGACTGCTCCTCCCAAGTCTCTCTGTGTTCATGCGCCCGGCTGGTCCACCCGGCCGGCACCTGCCGAAGCCGGTCGGCTTTGATCCGGCCCTGATTGAGACCGCCGTACATCGACCCACGCCCGCGTCGGTGCTCGGGCAGCAGCGTCGCCTCGCTGAGGTGGGTGCCGATGTCCGCTACCAGCAGTGGCTCTCTGCTGGCAGGGGGATATCGGCGAGGCCATGCGGGCGGAGGCGGCGAGCTTGACGTGAACCTCGACCTGCCCGGCGGCGCTGCTGGAGCCGGTCCTCGACGCGGGAGGCGACCGGGCGGGCGAGCTGCTGCAGTTGCTCCTGGCGGAGCAGGCGCTGCTCACGCGGGTTCTGGCGTAGCGCCGCAAGATCCTCGGCCGACAGATGCAGGAGTAACCCGCAATTCCGCGGTTGCCTCATGGCCGTCGCGGCGGCGGATCCGCACCCGCCCTGACCAGGGGCTGCCCGCAAAGACACGGGGAAATTCCGGGGCGCCCGAAACCAGCAGCCCCTTGGCGGGACTATGGAGCACTTGGTCCGCCGAATAGCCTGCCCCATAGGCGTTCGGCGGCCCCGGTCCACACGGAGACCATCATGTCGGCACCGAGCACTGCCAGGACGTCACCCGGTTCCACAGCCCACTCTTCAGCTGAGGATCTCGTAGAACCATCAGTGGACATACTGCAACTATGCCGCGCATGTGTCGGGCCCTCCGCGGCAGCGGGCCACGCTGATCACGCCTCGACGCGATCGTCCGATCCGAAGGGGAGACTGTGGGAGTACCCAGTATTCGCCGGGACTGCTGAGGCCCGCGCGCGTGACTGCGTTGGCGCACTCGGTCGTGGGCGGTGCCGACGTCCGCTTCGCCAAGACCTGCCGGATCCTTGCCGAGCCGGCCGTTGGCCGCGCGGACCGCACGGGGGCGCTGTGGCCTGCCCGACGCGCTCAAGGGGGGCTTTCCGAGTAGCGTACGAAGCACGACGTGCTCATCGGCCGCCTTCCGCTGCCGGCCTCTCCGTCGCCCGCGATGCGCGTCCGCTGCTGGTCGTGGCGTGACATTCCAAGTGCGGCTCGGACACTGAATTCCCATGCAGTGCGGAGTTCCGGGCAAGTGCTAGAGAGGCAATCATGGCCTTTGCCACTGCCAAGGACGGCACACAGATCTACTTCAAGGACTGGGGATCGGGCCCGCCGGTCGTTTTCTCCCACGGCTGGCCACTGATCGCGGACGCGTGGGATCCGCAGCTGAAGCTGATGGCGGACAATGGCTTCCGGGTCGTGGCCCACGACCGGCGTGGGGGTGGACGCTCGGGCCAGCCCTGGCAGGGGAACGACCTCGACACGTACGCTGAGGATCTGGCCTCGGTCATCGAGGCCCTCGACCTTCGTGATGTCATCCTGGTCGGTCACTCGACCGGTGGGGGAGAGGTCACGCGCTATATCGGCCGACACGGCTCGAGGCGTGTCACCAAGGCGGTTCTGCTCGGCGCGATCCCCCCGTTGATGCTCAAGACGGAAGCGAACCCGGAGGGGCTGCCGATCGACGTCTTCGACGAGATCCGAAAAGGCGTGCTGACGGACCGTTCCCAGTTCTACAAGGACCTCAGTGCTCCCTTCTACGGCGCCAACCGCGGGGGATCGACCGTTTCTCAGGGGACTCGCGACGAGTTCTGGCTGTGGAGCATGACGGTGGGCATCAAGGGCGCCCACGACTGCGTCAAGGCGTTCTCCGAGACCGACCTCACCGAGGATCTCAAGAAGTTCGACGTCCCCACGCTGATCATTCACGGCGACGATGACCAGATCGTTCCCGTCGTGGCATCCGCTAACAAATCGTCGAAGCTTGTGAAAGACGTGAGCTTCAAGGTCTACCCGGGTGCTCCGCACGGCTTGTCGATGGTTCCCGAGTTCGCGGATCGGTTCAACGCCGACCTGCTCGCATTCGCACGCGGCTGACCAGCCAGGGGGTCATGTGCTCTTGGGCTGGTCGTCCAGCGCGGTCCATCGACCCCGTTGGCCCGCAGATGCAAAGGGGGCTCCCGCTTCTCGTGCCCAGGCGTGGCGCCTGCACCGGGCCTGGCCGAGCCGGTCAGCGGTGGAGGGCGTCGCGGAGGGTGGGGTAGCAGTTGATGATCGTGTCGAGTTCGACGATCTGCAGGGTGCGCATGACGGGGTCCTGGGCGCTCGCGAGGCGCAGCCAGCCGCCGGCTTGTGTGGTGGCCTGGTGGGCGGCGACGAGCAGGTTGATGCCGGCGGAGTCCATGAAGGTGACCTGCCGCATGTCGACTACCACTCGGGGAGGAGAACCCAGGCGGGAGAGATCGAGGGCCTGCTGGAGGGGCGGGGCTGTGTCGTGGTCGATTTCGCCTGCCACGGTGAGCACGTCGATGCCATCGGTGGAGGTGGCCACGACCGACAGATGGTCGGGCTGGTGCGCTTTTCCGGTGTCCGCCACGCTTCCCTCCACGCTGTCGGATAATTACAGGTCGGTTCTCCCGGCAGGCCGACCATCGTACGGCCCGGCCCTGTGAGGGGCTGAGCCAGGCGAATCAGCCAGGGCGTGGTGCTGCCAGCGGTGGGTACGCGGCAGGGCGTGAAGGGTGAGGACGGACTGTATGGAAGCAGTGCCTGTGGGGGAGGAGAGCATCACGCCGGAGGCTGAGCCGATGCAGACGACGATGGCCTTGGACGGGGACGGTACCTGTATCGCCGAGGCCCGCCACCTGACTGTCCAGTTCCTGGCCGATGTGCAGGCGGAGCACGGGCTGTCAGTGTCGGCCCGTGCGATCGAGGTGGCGCAGCTGGTGGTGAGTGAGCTGGTCACCAATGCCCGCAAGTACGCGCCGGGCCCGATGCTGATGGATCTGCGGATCGTCGATGAAATGGTCGAGGTGACGGTGTGGGATTCGGATCCGGTGCTGCCGGTGGCCCGGGCGGCAGATCCCGGCCGGGTGGGCCAGCACGGCCTGGAGATCGTGATGGCCCTCGTGGAGGCCTTCGAGGCGGAGCGGGACCGGGTGGGCAAACGCATCACCGCCCGCATCGCTCTGATGGACGACCCGGGCGGCGGCATCGCCGGACGCCGGGCCTTGTAGGACCAGGACTGCACGGGCAGGTAAGCGAAGGTCGAACGGCTTGCCCACGCCGGTCAGGTGAAACAGCCGCGCGACGACCGGGACCAGGGTGCCGACCAGGGAGATGTCAGCTCATCATCGTGCACGGTGAACGGGAAGGCTGGTGGTGCGGTTGGTGGGTCTTCTCGTCGATGGCCGCGTACCGCGAGTGCGTTCTCTCACCGAAATTGGAAAGTACTCACTCTTCGTGGCCGTTGTCCTCGCCGCCGTGCTGCTCGACTCAGCGCCAGCGCCAGCGCCAGGGCCCAGGGCCACCAGAGCATGAACCATGCTGAAGAGCGCGCGCGATTCTGCTCGATCACTGCAACGCGGAGGCGGCGTCGGCTGTTCTGCTGCAGAGCGCGGCTTGCCCGCGGCGCCGGGCGAGGGGGAAGAGTCAAGACCTGTGGATCAGTTGAGGTGAGTCATCACAGGCGGCCTGGCAGGGAGGGGAGTGTCCTACCGGGTGGCAGACAGCCCGGTCATCAGAATCCTCCGGCTGCGCTGCGCACTGGCGTGATGATCTCGTCGACGAGCCACCGCGCGGCCTGTGAGGGATAGGGGCTCCGCAGGCTCAGCACGATGTGCGTCACGCCTGCGGCGATGAGCTCCGTTATGACCTTGCGGTCGGTGGCCGGGTCGTCGTAGGAGACGATGTACTGCACGGAGCGGGTGATCGTCCGCGGATCACGGCCGATGGCGGCGCAGTGGTCGTCCAGAACGGCACTGCGCTCGGTGATGTAGTCCAGCGTGTTGTGCGGCGGTCCGGGGATGTTCCAGATGTCGGCCTGCTCCGCGACCAGGCGGAGCGTCCTGCTTCCCCAGCCGCCGATCAGCAGGGGCGGTCCTGACTGCTGAACAGGTTTCGGCTCGTTGCGGTTGCCGGTCAGGGCGTAGTAGCGCCCGTGGAAGTCGAACACGTCCCGCGTCCACATGCTGCGGAGGATGGTGATGGTTTCCTCCAAGCGGGCGATCCCTTCGGCGGGCGGGACGAGCGTGAGGCCGTAGGCCGCGTACTCCGCGACGGCCGGATTCTCGCCGGCGATGCCGCCCGCGTCGGGTGGCTGCACGGTGCCGCCCACGCCGAGGCCCATGATCAGGCGGCCGCCGGAGATCACGTCGACCGTTGTGGCGATTTTGCCGAGGACGGCGGGTGGCCGGATCCGGTTGCTCGTCACGAGCAGGCCCAGGCGCAGCCGTTGGGTTCTGGCGGCCAGGGCGCTCAGCAGCGTCCATCCTTCGAGGATCTGTCCGTCCTTCGGGCCGGCGATCGGCATGAGGTGGTCCCACAGCCAGGCGTCCGCGATTTCGGGCAGGTCGTCGGCCTCCTGCCACACGCGGAGGATGTCCTCGTAGGGAACCCGCATCGGGGTGGTCTTGATTCCGAATGTCAGGGAGGGGACCTGCTGGTCGGACATGGTTGCCACGCGCCCTTCGAGTCGACGCGCCGCCATTGACGGCGACACCATCATCACCATAGCGGATCGTCAGTGTCGCTGACTATCAGTCTCTGGATACCCTGCGGTCATGACTCGCGACGCACCGCCCGAGGTCCTCTCCTCCCGCCTCGGCTATCTGCTCAAGCACGCGTACCTGCGGTTGACCGAAGAGTCCGCGCGGGCCTTGGCGCCGCACGGGATCGACGGCCGTGAACTGGCGGTTCTCGCCGTCCTGGACGCACATGACGGGCTGTCCCAACTGGAGGCGTCGGGCAAGCTGGGCATCGACCGCACGACGATGGTGGCCCTCGTCGACGCTTTGGAGGGCAAGGAGCTCGTCGAGCGGCGTCGCAGTCCGCAGGACCGACGCAAGAACATCGTGCAGCTGACGCCGGCCGGACGGGAGCGCCTTCGCGACGCTGAATTCGCCCGCCAGGAGATGGAACGCCGGTTCCTCGCCCCACTCTCCAGAACAGACGCCACGTGCTTGGTCCGTGCCCTGCAGTCCGTTGTCGGTGCCCCGCCGAGAGATGGCCAGGCGTCCGACTCGGCATGACGGACGGCGGCGGCCCACATCCCCAGCCGTCCGCAATGGGCGAGACGGGGCTCCAACCGTCTCGGGTCACGCGGCGTCAGCTCTGCGGCGTTGGACGGGTTGACCCCGTTCACAGCGGGCTCCGGTGCGGACGAGGGCGGGGCTGCGGGCGGCCAACCCGTAAGCCGTCCAGCGGCTCACCCTTGGCAGCCATACCCGGAGCCCCCGGGCCCCTTAGAGCCCGAACAGGTCTGCTGCGTTGTCGTGGCACACGGCCCGCAGCCACTCCTGCCCGAGTTCCAGCCGTTCCAGTGCCTGGAGCTGGTGCAGGTAGGGGTAGGGGATGTTGGGGAAGTCGGAGCCGAGCAGGATGCGGTCGCCGAGGTCGGCGAGCCGGGGCAGGGCCTGGCGGGGAAAGGGCGCGAGTTCCTCGGCGAAGTCGGTGAACGTCATCGTCGTGTCCAGCCGTACCTGGTCGTACCGCTCGGCGAGGTCGAGGAACTCCTGGTACTCGGGCATGCCCATGTGCGCGACGATCAACCGCAGCTTCGGGTGGCGGGCCAGCACTCGCGCGATGGGTTCGGGGCCGGTGTGCTTTCCGGGCGCGGGCCCTGAGCCGCAGTGCATCACCACGGGGACGTGGGCCTCGGCCAGCAGTCCCCACGCCTGCTGGAGTCGCTCGTCGGCCGGATCGTACGCCCCCACCTGCACGTGCGCCTTGAACACCCTGGCACCGGCTTCGAGGGCCTCGCGGACGTAGGTCTCGACGTCGGGTTCGGGGTAGAGGGTGGCGGTATGCAGGCAGTCGGGAGTGCGGCGGGCGAAGTCGGCCGCCCAGCCGTTCAGCCACCGGGCCATGCCCGGCTTGTGGGGGTAGAGCATGGAGGTGAAGGCCCGCACGCCGAACTCCCGCAGCAGGGACGTGCGCTCCGACTCCTCCTTCCGGTAGGTGATCGGCCACTCCAGGCCGCCGATCAGCGGCCCGTTGGCGTCGAAGTAGTCCCAGACCTTGTGCAGGACACGCTCGGGCATGAAGTGGGTGTGGACGTCGACCAGCCCGGGCAGACCGAGCCCGCTCCAGAAGCGACGGACCTCACCTGCCTCCTCGCTCACGACCGTGCGGGGGGAACTCACCTGGTACTGCCTCTCTCTCGAACGGCCTGCGACTGCCACCGGCGGCAGGGCTGAAACGGGTCCGCCACCCTCGGGTATCAGAAACCCTGGAGGACGCGTTCGGCAAGGAGCGCGAGGCCGACGAGGATCATCGCGGCTCCCGCGACCTTCGTCGTGGCCCGGGCTGCCCCCGGTCGCGCGCCCGGTACCCGGTCGGCGGCATGGCCGAGGGGGACGTGGACCAGGGCGCAGGTCATGATGTGGACGCCGCCCGGCGCGGCCAGTTGTAAGGCAGGGGCAGCCGGCGTAGGGCTTGGTGAACTGCGGCGGGACGACAGGAAGATCAGCAGGGCCTTTGGGGTTCAGGGCACTGACCCCGATCCCTCGCACGAGGAAGTGCCGCGGGGAGGCGGCAATCGTACTGCTGGTTTCAGCGGGCACGGGCTCGACAGCGGCCCGCAGGACGCGGGCGTCGACGTACACCGGGTAGGCGGCACGACCCACGGTGAAGGCGTCAGGCCGAGAGACTGAGTGGCGACGAGGGGGGCGACGCCGACGACCACGATCGTGGTGATCAGGGCGTCGCGATTGCTATGCCATGCGACCATGGGCAGGACATGATCGCGGGCGCGCGCCGCCAGGACATACGCCCAGTCAGGGCCGGGCACCGCGATCAGGGCGAACGTGATCACTGCGGACAACGACTTCTGCTTCAGATGCGTGCGGGCGAGGACGCCGACGGTGAGGTGGACCGCCGCGCAGGCCGTCATGTCCAGTAGATTCTTGCCGAGCTGCAGGAGGATGCTCCGTCTCACGATCACCGAACTCGCCGCCCGAGTGCAGCTGAGCGTCTCGCCCTGCCACCGCCGCGTGCGCGATCTCGAACGCGAAGGCGCGATCCGCGGCTACCGCGCCGTCGTTGACCCCGCCGTCGTCGGCCTCCACTTCGAAACCCTCGTCTTCGCCACCCTGCGCTGGGAAGACGCCGACACCGTCATCGCCTTCGAAGAGGCCGTCGCGGCTATCCCGCACGTGCTCCAAGCCCAGCGCCTGTTCGGCGAACCCGACTACCTCCTGCGGGTCGCCACCACCGACCTCGCCGCCTACCAGCAGCTCGCCCGCCTGCCCGGCGTCCAGCGCCTGACCACCTGGTCATGAAAAACGTGTCGACGACCGCCCCCTGCCCGCGTAGCTGCGAGCGCCGCGGACGGCTATCCTCTACTTCTTGGGTAGACTGACCTACCTAGTTGGAGAGGGAGTGTGATGAGCGAGACCGGAACCGCGGCAGAGCGCCCCGGCAGGCGGCGGGGGGTCGCGCGCGAAAAGCTGCTCGCCGCCGCGGCGCGCCGCTTCTACGCGGACGGTGTGGCGGCTACAGGGATCGACACGATCACCGCCGAGGCGGGTGTGGCGAAGATGAGCCTGTACAACAACTTCTCCTCCAAGGCCGATCTGGTGATGGCCTACCTCGATGCACGGCATGAGGAGTGGCTGGGTCTGTACCGGCGGCGGCTGGAGGAGGCCCAGGACGGTCGCGGCGGCGTGCTGGCCGTCTTCGACGCGTACGCCGATCACGCGGCCTTCGCCTACGAGCGCGGTTTCCGGGGCTGCGGCCTGCTGAACGCGGCCGCCGAGCTGCCCGCCGGGGATGAGGGCCGGGACGTGGTGCGCCGGCACAAGGAGGAAGTCGAGGATCTGCTCGCCGGACATCTTGAAGAGCTGCTGCCCGGACGGCCGCAGGAGGCACGCGCGGTGGCGGAGCATCTGTCGTTCCTGCTGGAAGGCGCGATGGCACGCGCCGGCCTGGAGGGCGCGGGTACGCGTCTGGAGCACGCCCGGGCGATGGCGGCCGACCTGCTGGACCGGCTGTGACGCGGCCCGCCGGACACGCGGCCGACTCGGTCGGCGTGGGCGCGACATGCGTGCTGATGGCGTCGGTGTTGTGGGGGACCACGGGCACCGCTGCGACCTTCGCCCCCGCGATGGGACCGCTCGCGATCGGGGCTGTCGCCATGGGGCTGGGCGGACTGCTCCAGGCCCTCATCGCCGCCTCCCGCATCCGCCGGGAGGCGCCTCGGCTGCGTGCGCACAAAGGTGTGGTGCTGCTCGGTGCACTGTCGGTGGGGGCCTACCCTCTGGCGTTCTACACCTCCATGCACCTGGCCGGGGTCGCCGCCGGCACCGTGGTGTCGATCGGCTCGGCCCCGCTCGCCTCGGCCCTGATCGAGCGCGTCGTCGACGGGCGCCGCCTCACGCACCGCTGGATGACCGGCGCCGCTCTGGGCCTGTCTGGGACCGTGCTGCTGTGCACGGCCGAAGCCGCTGGCGCGCACTCCGGCCCCGGCGCCCGCTCCGCAGGGGAGACCGTGCTCGGGGTGGGACTCGGCCTGGTCGCCGGGCTCACCTACGCCCTGTACTCCTGGGCGGCACACCGCCTGATCAGCCGCGGTGTCACCTCCGGCGCAGCGATGGGGACCGTCTTCGGGCTGGGCGGGCTGCTGCTGATGCCGGTGCTGCTGGCCACCGGCGCCCCGCTCCTTGCCTCCTGGTCGAACGCGGCCGTCGGCGCCTACATGGCCCTGGTGCCCATGTTCCTCGGGTACGTCCTGTTCGGCTGGGGCCTGGCGCACGTTCCGGCGAGCACCGCGACCACCCTCTCCCTGCTCGAACCCGCTGTCGCGGCCGTCCTGGCCGTACTCGTCGTCGGTGAACGTCTGCCCCTTCTGGGGTGGGCCGGCATCGCCTTGGTCGTCGGCTGCCTGGCCGTGCTCACCACGCCGACCCGGACGACTCATCGACTGCGTGTGATCACGACGGACCAGAGCATCGGCGCAGAGGGACCCGGCGTGGCTGACCCCGACCATGGCCCGGAGAAGGTGGTCACCGGCTGAACTACAACCGCCGTGCGGGATGTCCGAACCGTCCCCGCACCGCGTCGAGGTGGTTCACGGCGGCGGATGGGCGGATGGGAAGTTCATGGCGAATGGGCGGCCCCGCTTGGGCAGTTCGAGCGGGCCGGTCAGAAGTGGTGGCGCTGCGCCAGGTCCACGAACACCACGTGCTGGAGATCATCCTCGCCGCGCGGCGCTACGTCGGCGCCAACGAACCGACCTTCCCCGGCTCGGTCGGCAAGCGCGGCGCCGAACTCCTCTACCGCGTCGGCGACCTCAAGCGCTGGGCATTGCAACCGGCCCCCCGCTGCTGCCGGCACCACCGACCTGGACTGACCGCACCGGCCGGCCCACCGAGCGACCGCCATGCTGCCCGTCACGGGTGGTGTCGGCAACGAGGAGGACCTGAGCAACGGTGGAACGACGATCTCAGGCCGGGAAGCCGTAGCTGTAGCCCTGAGCGTCCAGCTGGTTGAGGAGACGGGCGAGCGCCTGCACCGTCTGCGAACGGTCACCGCCGCCGTCGTGCATCAGGATGATCGCGCCGGGGCGCAAGTCCCGGTTGATGTTGCGCAGGATGCCGTCCACACCCGGGCGCCGCCAATCGTTGGCGTCGTCGCTCCAGCCAAGGGGCTGGAGGTGGTTGGCGCCGGCTATTGCCCGGATCGTCGGGCTCCAGTCGCCGCCGGGTGCCCGGTAGTACAGCAGGTTCGCGCCGTTTCCCGCGGCGTTGGTTATCTCGCGCTTGGCGTCGACGATCTCGTGGAAGTTGTACTCGACCGACTTGCGGCTCTGCTGCTCGTCATGATGGACGGAGTGGTCGCACAGCCGGTCCCCGCCCGCGACGATCGCCTTGGTCAGGTACGGGTAGCTCTGGGCGAGCGGCCCGAGCTCGCAGAAGGTGGCCTTCGCGTGGTGCTGGGCGAGGAGTGCCAGCACCTGCGGGGTCCACCGCGGGTCCGGGCCGTCGTCGAAGGTGAGCGCCACGGACTTGCCGATGCCCTCCACCCCGTGGCTGACCACCACGGCGGAGCCCGTCGGGGCGCTCGGCAGTTGCCCAAAGGAATTCGCCGAGCCGGACTGCGAAGCGGGCCCGGACGGATTCGCAGTGGAGCCTCCGTTGCGGCCGGACTGCGTTCCTCCTGCAGCGCGGCCGGATCCGGACTGCGTTCCTCCTGCAGCGCGGCCGGATGTCGACGCGGACGGGGAAGCGGAGGAGGGCGACGGCGCCTGGGACGACGAGGGCGGTCTGGGAGAGGAGGGCTTCGTCGAGGGAGTCACCCTGCTGGGAGAGCCCTGAGGTGTGTGCCCGCCTGCGTGCGGCCCGCACGCCGTGAGCACGGCTCCCGCGATCGCCGCCGTGAGGGCGGCTGCCGTCGCCCCTTTGAGTCTGGCCAATGCCACAGATCTACCTCCGTCGCCACAATCGGTGCCCGAATCGCTGCTGGTACTGGTCACGCCGACGCGCGCAGGGCTGAACGCGGGCGCGCCGCCGGGCCGACGGCACGGCGGCGTCCATAGTCAGGGTCCGCTGGAGATCTGCGTCCCTGCGCATCAGTGCGCAGGGGCTACCGGTCGCTCCGAGCGCTCCGGGGGTCGGTCAGGCGGCGGGCTCCATCGCCCGGCCGCGGATCCCCCGCTCTCGACGGAGATGGCCAGTATCCGGTTTGCGCCTGATGTCCGACCACAATAAAGGACTCGTGTCGCCTTGCTTAATAATTCCTATCTGTGATGAATGTCGCATTGTGTCCTCAGGTGAAAGGGCACGAGTCGAAAACAATGCCGTAGGCATCGAAATCGGGGGTGGATCAGAACTCCGGGATGCCTCTGGCGGTGCCCGCTTATAGGTCAGATGGTGTCTGAGAGGTAGGTGGCGCGAGTCCGGGCAGTGGCATCCGCGCACAGCAGGAGAAGTCAGGCCCGCACTATTCTGTGACGACTTACAAGGCCGTTTCCTTTGGCGGTCTGCGGTCGTTGGGCAGGCTGTGGAGAGTCCGGTCGAGCGGCTGGTGCCGGACGAGTCGTGCGAGAGCAGCCCTGGACGAGGCCGGGATCGTCTTACCGTCCCTGCGGGCCGACCTCGCGTCGCCGGAGCTTGAGCTTGTGTCCCCGTACGGCGCTGCACCTGCCCTCATCACGCCTACGACCGCAAGCACGGCACCCCCGTCCCGGCCTCCCGTGGGGTCTCCGGTGACCTCTCGTGGGGCCGTGACATCGGGAGGCCCGGCAGGCTGACGCAGCGGACCTGACTCAACGTCAGCAGATGACCACAGTGTTGCAGACGATGATCGAGCACAGGCAGTTGCAGGCTTCTGGGTGGGCCTCGGTCGTCGGCAGGGTGCTCGCGGTGATGCGCGCGTCCAGGTCGCGGATCAGGGCGTCGGGGTCGGTGAGTTCGACGGTGCCACGGCGTGAGCGCAGCCGAGGCTGCTGCGCGTGCCGTGCCGCGCCGGCTGACGAGCCCGCTGATACCGAGCCCCGGATCATCCGGAGCCTTTGGTGTCTCAGGAACGTATGTCGTGATCGCGGAGGCGCTGAGCACGACCTACCAGCCCGCGGACGACACTCTCGAGTCCCTGATCGTCCGGTTGCTGTTCGCGGACACCGCGGTCGCCGCGGTGGTCACGGGCCGCCCGAGGCGCGAGTCGGTGCTGCGGCTCGACGCCGCCTGGCACCACACCCTGCCCGGCGCCCAGGACCTGCACCGCCTGGAGACGCGCGCGGACGGAACCCACTTCGTGATGGATCGGCGCGGGCCCCGCGCCCTACAGGAGACGGTCACCGCGATGTGGGAGTGGCTGCGCGTCCGTTACCAGGACGATCCCGACGCCTGGCACCCCGACGTGCTGCTGGCGCACCCCGGCGGGACCCGGGTGCTGGAGTACATGGAGCAGACGATGCCCGACGCGTGGCCGTCGGGGCTGCTGGACTACAGCCGGGACAGCTACACCAGCGGCAACCGTGGAGGCGCCGCCGTGTTCGACATCATGCGGCGGGCCCACGACGCCGGGCAGAAGCCGGGCGACCGCGCCGTCCTGTACGCGGCGGCACCGGGCCTCAGCGCCACCGCACTGGAAGGGGAGTGGCTGTAGTGCGAGCCCGCGCCACCCGTACCGGCAAACGGGCCGTCCGCGTCACCGGTCACGCCACCGGCACTGCTGAGGGCCCTGTCCGTACCGTCGGTGGCGCCGGGTGACGCGCACGCCGCCCGTACCCTCGCCGCTCGCCCATATGTCTGCCGCGCGCCTCCGCCCCGCAGCCGCGTCACCTCGCCGCTTCGGCCCAGACCACCTTGCCGGTGTCCGTCCACCGCACCCCCCACCGGGTGGTGAGCTTGTGCACGATGTGCAGGCCACGACCGCCGTCGTCGAGGAGGCCGCCCCGGCGTAGACGTGGCCTGCCGTCGCCGGTGTCGCCCACCTCGCACAGCAGGCCGTGACCGGCCCTGATCAGCCGTACCGTGATGGGACCGGTGGCGAAGCGCACCGCGTTCGTGACCAACTCGCTGACCAGCAGCAGCACGTTGTCCCGGGTGTCGTCCTTAATGCGCCATTTCCGCATCAGCGCGGAGACCTGCGCGCGGGCACGGGCGGGGGCGTCGTCGCGGGCGGGCAGCCGCCAGGTCGCGGTGTCCCCCTTGCGGTAGCCGATCATGGGCGCGAGCAGCAGGGTCACGTCGTCGCGCTGGTGCCCGGGTGCCAGCGCGGAGACGACGTGCCGTGCGGCCTGCTGCAGGGCGTCCCAGGGGTGCACCGTGGACACGGCCTCCGCCAGCCTGCCGATGCCCTCGTCGATCGACACGGTCGGATCTTCCACCAAGCCATCGGTGTAGAGGGCGAGCAGGGAGCCTGGGGGTGCGCCGAACGTGTGCACGTCGAACGGCTCCCGCAGCGCGAACTCGGCGCCCAGGCCGGGATGGGGGCGGACCGCGAGCGGGCCTGCGTGCCCGTCTGGGGACACCAGGACCGGGGGGAGGTGGCCGGCGCTGGACAGCGCCACGCGGTGGCTGACCGGGTCGTAGAGGGCGATGCAGCAGGTCGACCCTAGGGCGCTGTAGCCGGCCGTCAGCCCGGACTCCGCGTCGTCCAGCAGCGTCACGGTGTCGTCCAGATGCTCCAGCACTTCGTCGGGTGCCAGCCCCGCGGACAGCAGCGCGCGGGCCTCCATGCTCAGCTGGCCCATGGTCGCCGCGGCTCCCAGGCCGTGCCCGACGACGTCACCGACCACCAGCGCGGTCCGGCCGTCCGGCAGCGGAAAGCTGTTCACCCAGTCGCCGCCGACGCCCGCGCTGTCGGGGGTGGCGGGCTGGTAGACACTGGCGATCTCGATGGTGTCGCCGCCGGTCCGGGGCAGCAGCCGGCGCTGCAACGCCAGCACCTGCGTGTGCTCGCGCTGGTGCCGACGGGCCAGGTCGACGTGATGGGCGGTCCTGGCCACCAGTTCCTGCAGGTCGAACAGCTCACTGTCGCGGAAGGGGCAGTCCGCCCGCCGCCAGACCTCCGCCACGCCCAGCAAGACGGGCGGCGCGCCGTCCAGAACCAGCGGAATGCACGCCACACCTGCCGACCGGTCGCCGGGCACCAGGGCACGCATCACTCGCGGACTGCCGAGTACCCGCTCGACCGCCTCCCGGTCGGGTATGACGATGGCCTGCGGGGCGTCGTCCCGCCGTACCGCCTGCGCAAGCAGGCGACTCGCGTCGCTGGGAAGATCGTCGCCCGGAGTCACGTAGCCGTCGGGCCACGCCCGGTCCGGTACCAGGGCCGCCCGCCGTAGCCGGATGCGCCCCTGCGCCTGCCCGGTGACTCCCTCGCCCGTCCACACGGCGAAGTCGAGGTCGACGGCGGCCACGTCTCCCCAAGCCAGCAGGGACTCCGCCAGCGACTGCGCGGTCTCGCCGATGTCCAGCGAGGTGCCGATCGCGGTCTCGGCGGCGTACAGATGCAGCCTCGTGGCCATGGCGATCAGGGAGACGGTCAGGCCCTCCTGAGGCACCGCGGCGGGCAGGATGCTCAGCGAGACCACCAGCTCCGACCCGTCGGCGCGCCGCAGGCGCTGGATCCGGGCGACATGCGCCTCACCGGTCGCCAGGACCTGCCGCAACCGCCGTGTGACCGTCGGTACGTCCCCGGGGGGCAGGAGATCGACGAAGGGACTCCCGGCCACCGCGTCCAGACCCGCGAATACAGGGGCGTCCAGCCTGCAGCGGGTGATTCTCAGATCCCTGTCCAGGATGACCACGCCGAGAATCTGATCCTGACGGCCGGCTGCCGGGTTGTCGGGGACGCCTTGGCGGGTGGTGCGGTCGCCCTGCGCGTCGGCGGGACCGGCAGCCGCTGCCGCTCCGCCGGGCGGGATGTAGCGCCCCAAGGCGCTGCTGACCAGGCTGAACGGCGAAGAGGACGAGGGGGACGGTGTGGAGTCCATGCGGCTCTCTCAGCAATCCCCGGCGCAGCGCCGGGGCCGTACTCGAACCCATGCGACGGGGCCCCGAGATCCCTGACCGCACACCTCATTGAATAACACCGGTGGTCGCTTCGCCCACACCAGCGGATCGCGCGGTGAACGCGGACAGTGACGGAATGCCGCGGCCGGTGGGGCCGTGCTCACCTTGCCGAGGGCCGCCGCCCGCCAGGATGCGACGGCCGCCGCAGGACCACTGGACGCCGGTGCCGTCGGCTCTGGTGCGTTCCAGGCACATGCTGCTGTGCCGGGCGATCGGTGCCATGACGTGGTGGTCTGCAGTGACGCAGCTCCCGCGCCGCAGCACGACAGCCCAGCCAAGACGGACGCCACGTTCGGATGACCTGAGTTACATGTAATGGTTTGCTCGCTCTGAAGCTGCCGTTGGGGGAGCCGGGGCGCAGGTCGTGGAGCCGCTGGTCCGGGTCGACCACCCGGCCGTGACCGTCGAGTCGGTGAAGCCGGCGGAGGACGCAGCGGGGGTGTGGTGGTGCGGCCGTACGAGTCCCGGGGCGGCCGGGCGCGGGCCACCCTCACGCCCGGGTTCCCGGTGGGTCGGGCCGAGGCGACGGACCTGCTGGAACGGCCGCTGCCCGAAAGCGACTTGGCCTTCGAGCTGTGACCGTTCCAGATGCTCACGCTGCGGCTGCGACCAGAGTGGCTACTTGCGACCCACGCCCTTCTCGCCGATGTGGAAGATCCTTTGGCTGTCGCGGGTCATGTCGACGACCAGCTTGGTGGTGGTGTCGCGGCTCCAGGTGAGGATGACGACGGCCTCCGTGTAGTTGTGGGCGGTGCCGTTGTCGGTGACCTTCCAGGCGAGCGGGACGTTCTGGGCGCGCAGGACGCCGTCGGCGTGCTCCCGGTCCTCCCAGGCCGCCAGCTCCTTCTCGAAGGCGGGGGTGAGGTAGTGGTTGCGCAGGGCCTGTCCGAGGTTGCCCCTGCCCTCGTCGATCACCGCGTCGATGTAGGCGCCGTAGAAGTCGGCGATGCGAGTGATGTTGTCGGACGGTTTGCCGCTGACGCTGCGCGGGGCGCCGGCGGAGGCCTGGGCGGTGGCGCCGACGCCGAGGGCGACGGCGAGGACGCCGGCGGTCAGGACGGTGCGGGTCTTGCTGCTCATGTGTGTTCCCCGTTCTGCGAGTCGTGACGAATCGCGCCGAATGGCGCTGTCGGTGGTCGACCAGCCGCCCTCCCCACCCCCGTGGCGGAGGGCGGCCCTGGTCGTGCGGTCAGTGGAGCTTGTTCACGGCCGTGACGGTCGTCTTCTTGAAGGCCCTCACCGGCGCGTCCGCGAAGTCGCCCAGCTGCCCCCAGTCGACGACCGTGACGGTCCTGCCGTCCCGGCCGACGGAGAGCAGACGGATGTCGGAGGCGCCCCAGGAGGTCACCGTGTGCAAGCCGTGGACGTGGGCGCCCTCCTCGACAGGCAGCGTGCCGTAGTCCTTCAGCGTCGCCTCGGTTTCCCGGTCGGCCTTCTCGATGCGTGCCGCACAGGACTTGATGTCCTTGTTCAGCCGCGAGAAGCGCCCCTTCGCCGCAGCCGTCGTGGACAACCGCACGCTGACCTGACGGGCGCTCGTGTCGCGGTCGGTACGGAACTCCCGGTACCAGGTCTCCGAGCCGTCGCCGCCCAGCGCCATGCTCAGGCAGCGGTCCTGTTCCACCGCCTCCGGTACGCCGGCGGTGACCTTGCCGGCCGTCCAGGACGAGCTCGGGTGCGGCGGGAGATCGGCCGCCGCGAGGAAGTGGGGCGCCCTGGCCGCGGCGTTCGCCGGTGTGGCGAGCGTCGCGCCGAGAGCGAGGCTCGTGACGGCGAGTGCGAGGAGCGCGCCCGCTCCGGTGCGCTTGGGCATGGGTGTCCCCCGTGGATGAGTGCATGGGCGTCGTCTGTCGCCCGCCGCCGGCTGGTCGGTCCGGCCCTGGTCGGTGCGACACCAAGAGCATCGGCCGTCACGGCGGCCCGATGCAATGCCGGACGCCCGTCCGGCGACGGTGGAACCATCCCAGCCCATCTGACGTGCAGGTGTATGGACCGCCTGGGATACGGGGGCACGTGGGAGGACGGGGGAACGGTGTCGACCGGGGACGACGTCGAGCAGTTCGCGGCGCTGCTGCGCCGGCTGAAGGACCGCACGGACCGGAGCTACGGCTCCCTGGCCCGGCGCCTCAACATGAACACCTCCACGCTGCACCGCTACTGCGCCGGCGAGGCGGTCCCGCAGGACTACGCCCCGGTTGAGCGCCTGGCCGCCTTCTGCGGGGCGACACCGGAGGAACGCCTCGAACTGCACCGCCGGTGGCTGCTCGCGGTGACGGCACGACAGCGGCCGAGAGCGGGTGAGGAGGGCGCGGCGGAGCCGGCAAGGGCCGAGGAGGCAGCGGAGCCGACAAAGGCCAAGGGGGCGCTGGAGCCGATAGGGGGCGAGCGCGCTCAGGGTCCGGACAGCCGGCCGGCGCGGGGCGTGGGTGGCGGCGCGGACGGCGTCGGTGGTGGCGGCGGCGGCACGAGCGGTGCACCGCCGCGACTCGAAGCGGGAGCAGCACCCGACGCCGGGCTGCCCGCTCCTGAAGCTCCCGGACCGGGCAGTCCCGAGCCGACGGCCCAGTGGGATGCGGCCCGCTCGACCGGGCGGCCCTGGTACCGCCGTCGCCGCACCGTCGTCGGAGCCGCCGCGGCGACCGTGCTGCTGGTGACGCTGGGCAGTCTGTCGGCGCTGTCGGCCGATCGGTCTGACGCCAACTCCGCCAAGGCTCCCAGTCAGTCCCGTACGACAGGAGCCGGTACGTCACACCACCGCTCGGACAGTGCGACCAGTCCCTCTCCCAGCCGTTCGTCGGCCTCGCCCTCCGCAGGAGTACGGGCTTCGGGGAGCCCCGAGTCGAAGGGCGGACCGTCGGCGGACCCGAAGAGCGACGCCCCGGTACCGACCGGTGTGCCGCTCGCCTGGACCGCCGACTCGCAGATCTGGCAGGGCGGTTGCGGGCACGACTACGTCATCGAGAAGAAGCCGACCCAGGTACCCCCGCCGCCGGAGCAGCAGGACGCCGGGGTGTGGGCGGCGACGCAGGGGGCGGTGCACGGGGGACAGACGATGGTGCAGATCTCGGTGCAGGGGAAGTCGTCCACGGCCGTGGTCCTGGAGGCCCTCAGGGTCCGTATCGTCAGCCGCGGCACCCCCGTCACCGGCAACGCGTACGCCATGGACCAAGGCTGCGGCGGAGACCTGACGCCCCGTGACTTCTCCGTGAACCTGGACGTCAACCGCCCGATCGCTCACGCGCGCCCCGGCAACGACAGCGGAAAGCCGCTCCCCGCGGTGCAGTTCCCCTACCGCGTCTCCGCCGAGGACCCCGAGGTGCTGCTGGTCACCGCGACGACAAAGGCCTACGACTGCAACTGGTACCTGGAACTCGACTGGGCCTCCCAGGGCCGCACCGGCACGGTCCGCATCGACGACCACGGCCGCCCGTTCCGCACCAGTGGTATCAAGGGCCTGCCCCGCTACTGGTACGGCACGAACGGCGACGGTGTGCGTCAGTGGGTACCGGCCGACTATTACAACGACTGAAGAGGTCGTTCTCTTTCCCAGCCTCACGTGCTGTGATTTCCGCTGGTCCGGCATGAGATGGCGGCTGGCACGGAAGTCTCGGTCCGTTGCTGACCGAGATGTCGTCCTGGGCGGCAACTTCCGCCGTATCGCCGCGCTGGTGTGGCAGTAGCCTGCACGGGCCCTTTCGGGCCGGCTCGCCGCCCCTGCCTCGGTCGTCGTGATCGGATCACTCCGCGCGATGGGGCTTGTGGCGGGCGACGCGCAGGCGCACTTCCGTCGGGAATTGGTCCGTGCCGATGGAGCGGCGGGCGTTGGGCAGCGGTCCGTCGCAGAACTCGTGGAGTACCCGGCTGGGCGCACCGTGCGGGGTGAGGGTGAGGTCGATGCGGTTGTGGGGGTGTTGTGGTCTGCCGGTCATTCGGGCTTGTGCCTTCTTGACGCCGGGCAGGCTGTGCATCTCAGCGGTGATCACGTCGCTGAGGGCACGGTTGCGTAGCTCCACTCCCTCCGCTGGAGGTGTGCCTCCGACGGGTATGGCGCGGGGGCGTGGACGGCGCAGCTGGGCGATGAGCCACGACAGGGCGAGTGCGGTGGCGATCGTCAGGGCGGCGATGGCCGTGGGCCACCACCAGCCTTGGCTGCTCCAGCGGGTCCGGTCGGCGGCACTGAGCAGCACGTTGCCGGGCGATGTCAGGGGCCAGCCGACGGGTGGGGTGAGGTGCCAGCGCCGGTAGAGATCGAGACCGGCGAAGAGAACCAGCAGCCCTCCGCCCAACAAGGCCAGGCCCACCACAGCCAGCAGGGTTCGGTTGAGACGAGTGAGCGCGGATTGCGGTTTCATGGGCTTGTGCTCCCGACGCCGGGAGGGTCAGGTGGTGCGTTGCCGCACGCGTACGGCAAGTCGCGGGGAAGGGACCAGGGCGAGCCGGTCGCGTTCCTCCCGGAGGAGGGTGACGAGGTCGTCGTGGACCTGGTGTGGATCCCGGAAGCGGACGTCGGCCAGGGCCGTGATGCGGTGGCGGCGCACCCGCACCCACGCCCTGCTGACTCCGGGGACCCGCATCGCTGCGTCGCGCAGGAGGACAGCGGCGCCATCCCGGTCCAAGGTGGCCGACAGTTGCCCAGGGGGACAGTTTGCGGGCGGTCGTATGGGCAGCGCGTGGCGCAGACCGGGGGTGAGTGCCAGGATGGCCAGCCCCAGCCCGAGGGCGGCGGCTACGGCGGCTCCGGTGAGCATCCACACGTCGCCGACGGGGCGGGAGGCGAGTTCGTGTGCCAGCGTGCTGCGCCAGACTGCCGCGTGGTGTCCCGCACGTACTGCGATGGCGTCGACCAGAGCGGTGCCCGTGGCGGCCGCTATGACCAGGGCGGTCAGCGCGGCAGGAATGCGCCGCACAGCCCAGGGGCGGTGTGTCCTACGGCGGGCCCCCGGCGCGGGCTCCGTCGACATGCCGGGGGTGGGCGGACCGGCATCGGTCTGCTTGGTGCCGGCATCGGTCTGCTTGGTGAGGGCCACCGCGTCGTCCTGGGTGTGCGCCGCCGGGTCGGCACCAGCGGCGCGTCCCGGGTCGGATGTCATTGCGGTCTCCCTTCCGGTATGAGCCCGAGCCAGGTCAGTGGACCCTGCCTCGCTCAAAGCCGGCCTTGGGCACCAGACGCCGGATGGTTACAGTGACCTCGGTGACCGGCAGGCCGGTCAGTTCGGTCACCCGGTCGGCGACAGCATGCTGGATGTCCAGTGACAGGCCCGGGATGTCGGTGGGATAGGGCAGATCCAAAGTCAGGTGCAGACGCGTCGTGCCGCCGCGCGTGGCCGCTGACGCGTCGGGCGGAGCGACGGCCTCCGGGTGGCCTCTTCGTGGCGGGGCGGCCCGCCGCGCCAGGGCCGTACTGGCCACCCGGGTGGCTATGCGGGCCACCACCCGGTCGGGGATGACGGTCGCGCCTCGTTCCGCCGGCGGCGGAAGACGCTCGGCTTGTCCCGGAGAGCGCACAGCGGCGCCGGTGGGATGTGCGTTCACCGCTGCCGTCGCAGGTCGATGTCGCCCCGCAGGACGAGGCCGACCACCAGCCCGACTCCGCCCAGGACGGCGACCAGGAGAAACGCCCAGAAGCCGCCGAAATAGCCGGCGAAGCCAAGCGCTATCCCGGCTGCCAGTCCCGCAATCGCTGTGTCCATCGCTCATTCACCCGTCTCGCGCCTGATCTGTTCTGCACTCCGCGCCGCCGCACTGGGCGCGGCGGCAACCGTCGGCGCTCATGTGACGCGGCCCTCTTCGGCCTCGGACTCTTCCTCGGGCAGGTGGACGTCGTCGATCGTGAGGTTCACCTCGACGACCTCGAGCCCCGTCATCCGTTCGACGGCGGCGATGACGTTGCTGCGTACATCGCCGGCGACGTCGACGATTGGGACGCCGTACTCAACGACGACGTCCAGGTCCGCAGCGGCCTGACGCTCCCCGACCTCGACCTTGACCCCGCGGGTCACTCCGGTACCGCCGCCCGGGACGCGCTCCCGTACGGCCCCCAGCGCCCGCGCTACGCCTGCGCCGAGGTTGTGGACGCCGGGTACCTCACGGGCAGCCATGCCCACGATCTTCGCCACCACGGTGTCCGAGATAGTGGTCTTCCCCCGGCTCTCAGCAGGAACGTCGACGCCGCTGCGGCCCTGCAATGTCGTACCGGTCCCTGCGGACAACCTGTCCTGGCCAGCACTGCTGCTTCGGTTGGTGGTGTCCGTCATGACAGTCGCCTCGATCGTCCTGGGGACATCAGGGTGATGCCCGTCGACAGTTGGACACGTCAGCGAGCAGTCCCCTCACATCCCTTTTGTGTGATCTGCATCACATGTGCCGGATATGGGCAGGATATGGGCGGGAGCGGACGCGGCGTCCCAGTGCGCGGAGACACCTCCCAACCGGCACTCAGGCCGGGAGCCGACGATGACACCACAGTGCAGACCGGCAACACGGGAGCGTGGGCTCCCCGACGCACTCCTGGCGGTGCGAGCCGGCGAAGGCGACGAGGATGCCTTCGCGGAACTCGTGCGCCGCCACAGCCCCAATCTGCTCATGCTCGCCACCCACATGCTCGGCGACACACGAGACGCCGAAGAAGCCGTCCAAGACGCTTTCGTCAGCGCATGGCGACGACTTCCGGAATTCCGCCACAGGGCGGCATACAGCACCTGGATGTACCGGATCACCGTCAACCGCTGCCGCAACGCCCGGCGCCACCAGCTGCCTCCGCTTCCGCTGGACGTGGTGCCCGAGCCGGCCACGGAGGAACCGCGCAGTTCACCGAGCCGGGCCGTTGAACAGAACGCTGCTGTGGCTGCCCTCGCCACTGCGCTCGGCGATCTCAACGCCGATCAGCGGGCGTGTTGGATCCTCAGGGAGGTGCACGGACTGCCTTATGCAGAAATCGCCTACGTGACAGGTACCAGTGAGGAGACCGTGCGCGGCAGACTGTTCCGTGCACGCCGGTCCCTGAAGGAGGCGATGGCCCCGTGGCGATAGAGGACCAGCACCCGCAAAGTCACGACAGCCTCCTACCCGAGCTGGCACTGCTGGCCGGGGACGAGCGGCTGCCCTGCGGCCGCCCGCTCAGCTACGCCTGGGAACAGGCGCGGGACACTGTGTCCGGGCCGGATCGGCACAGCGCCGCCTGCCCGTACTGCCGCGAAGCCGCGGACGGGCTGGCCGCGCTGGACGAAGCCACGCAGGTACTGCGCGCTCAGGAATCCACTCGATTCGGCGTGCTCGTGAACCGTGTCATGGACATCGTCCGGTCCGAGGTCCGGCTCGGGCACCTCTTGCCGCTGGACGACCCGGCGCTGGATCTGTGCATCGGCGAGCACGCCGCGGCCAAAGTGCTTCGGTGGGCCGCCGATACAGTGCCCGGGACGAAGGCTGCAAGCTGCCGCCTGTCTCCTGAGCAAGACGGCACCGGCGTGCGCGTGGCCATGACCCTTGTCGTGGCCCTCGACCAACCATTGCCCACCCGAGCCCAGGAGGTCCGCCGATCGGTCATCGACGCGGCCGACCGGGTCCTGGGGCTGGCCGTGACAGACGTTGACCTCGCTGCGGTCGACGTACTGCTTCCGGAGCCCGGCGGTACACGATGACCTTCCCCGCTACCCCCACCCTCCGCAGTGCCGCAGCTCAAGCAGCTCTCGCGGTCCCGGGCGTGGTCGGCCTCCACCCGGGACTGGCCCACCGGCTCGCACGAGCCGCCACTCTCGCCTGGCCACAGACAGCGGCCAGGACCACCCCGCCCGAGGCCGGCGTCCGAGCGGCCCGCACGTCCGACAGCTCCGGCTGGCGCGTAGACGTTCGCTGCGTCCTGTCCGAAGGCCACCGAGCACTTGACGTGGCCCGCGAAGTCCGCTCCCGAGTCCAGAGCGCCGCCCAGGCTCACCTCAGAGAACACCACGCGACGGATGCCGTCACCGTCACCGTCACCGTCACCGGGATCATCGCCAAAGCTTCGGACCACCCGGGCGCACGTTGAGACTCTGCTCCCTGCCGACTGCCGGAGAGCGCAGGGAGCAGCGTGGACATCGCAGATGTGCTCGCCACCCCGGCAATCGGGAACCGCGCTTGACGGGATCAACGGCAGCCAATTCTCCCAGCCGGTTGCCGAGTGCCTGGCGTGGTGACCGTCCCGCACGGTTCACCCGAACGCAGTACAGGTGTGTGCGGTTCCCTCTCTGTCAAAGTAGATCGAGTCAGGCATACTGGATGATTCATTGAGTCGAGGGCGGAGAAGGAGTAGTGCCCGGGTGGCCAGCACGAATG
>NZ_JBFBBS010000029.1:0-84831 GCF_040682835.1 Streptomyces sp. NPDC051104
ACGGTTTTGATCTAGGAAATCCAGATCATCGCAGGTGGGAGGCACCCTTCTCCTGTCAGGGCATCAGGTCACGGCCGCAGCTGAATACATGAGGTCAAGGCTCCTAACCCGACGCCACGCCGCAGTTCGAACTCAGCGACATTCCCGCGCTCTGGAGGAGTCGTCCGATTGCTCAACGCGCAGACACGGCAGCTTGCAGCGACCCTTCACATCTGATTACGTACAGTCTGTGACCGATATCGCACCTTCTGTGCGCGACAGTGCCCGTCGCCCCTTGAAGGCCGTGTCCGGCGATGAGAGAGTTCTCGGCCCTACACTGCCTTTCCCGTTCGGCTGGTTCTGCCTGGGCCTTTCCCGTGAACTGCCCAGCGGCGGCGTTGTGACGCGCCGGCTCATGGACCAGGACTGCGTGCTGTATCGCACCCGCGACGGCGTCGCACGGGCGGTGGAGGCCCACTGCCCGCATCTGGGCGCCCACCTCGGTCACGGCGGCAAAGTCGTCGGGCAACTACTCGTGTGCCCCTTCCACCGGCTCGGCTTCGCCCCTGATGGAGCTTGCGTCTCGTCCCCCAGCGGGTCGCCGCCGCACGCCCGGCTCGGCCACCTGCCGCTACGGGAGGTCAACGGGCTCCTGCTGGTCTGGCACGGGCCTGCCGACCCGCAGCCCTCATGGGAGCCGCCTGCCCTGCCGGGCTGGGCCAGACCGACGGCGCTGTGGAAACGCGAGGTGGTCGCGCACCCCCAGGACGTCATGGAGAACTCCTTCGACTGCCGCCACGCCTCCGAACTGCACGGGCTGCGCATGCGGCCGGTGGCACCACCCGAGGCGGACGGCCCGTTGATGCGTACCCGCGTGCGCATCCATCCCGCGAAGGGACGTCTTCTGCCCAGGCTGGACGGTGTCCTGGCCCACCAGACGATCACGATGGCCGGGCTGGGAATGCACACCACCGAGGTCATCGTGGACCGCCTCGGCCTGACCACATACCTGTGGACCCTGCCCACCCCCATCAGCCCCACCCGGACCGTCCTGCGCTTCGCGACCACGGCCGCCGTGACCGACAGCGCGAGGCTGCCCGGTGGGACAAGCCCGTTTCTGCGGACTGCCGCGTCCAGGGCTGCAGCACGCATCCTGCTGGGCACCGCCGTCAAGTACGCATACGAAGACATCAGGATCTGGGCTCACAAGCGGTACCTGCCCCACCCCAGACTCGCCTCCGACGAGCAGGCGATCGGGCAGTTTCGGCACTGGGCCCGCCAGTTCTATCCCACGTCTTAGCCTCGCCGTTTCGGTTGGGGTGATGAGACGCTGCTTGGGCATGCCGGCGTCCCGGCGCGGTGGTCGGGTTGTCCGGGGTCCCTCGGGTCGCGGGCGAGGAGGGTGGCCTCAATCTTGCATGAGGGTCCGTCAGCTTGCTGACGGACCCTTTCGACTTGTTCGGGGCGGAGATTTGTGCGGGTGAGCATGCTGGCGGCCCGGCTGTCGCGTCGGGTGGGCGCCGGGTTCCACGGCTCATGGGGCGGTGGGTGCTCGTCGAGGTCGTTGTCGCTGGTCAGCCGGCGTTCGGGAGGGCTCGTAGTCGCTCGAATGCGCTGGTGGTCACGTCGGTCCAGGGCCGGTGGCGGGCGAGGCGGAGGAAGCGGCGGCGGCCGGTGGTGACGAGCTGGGCGGCGGCGGAGAACAACCGCAGCCGCAGGCGCTTGGGTTCCCGTCGCCGGGCGGGCCCGGTCAGGGCGAGCATGGGCATCCGGGCCAGCAGGTCGAGCGGGATCCGGAGGATCCGCAGCCAGACCTGGTTCTGCGCGGTGTGGTGGAGAGGCAGGTTGCGCAGGCCGATGTCGCGGGCGGCGCGGATGCGGTCCTCGGTCCGAGCCCGCTGGCGGTGCCGCAGCTCCGGGTGCGCTATCGGCGTGCCTGCGGTGTTGGTGGCGAAGCAGGTCAGCGGCACTCCGTCGGCGTCGGTGAAACGCAACTGCGCGCCAGGACACGGCCGTTCCTTGCGGACCATCAGCCGTATCCCCTTGGGCCGGCCATCCAGGACGCCCCCGGCGAGTTCGGCCACCCAGGCATGCCTTCTGCTTCTCGCCTTCGCCACGACCTACTTCATCACTACGACCGTGCCGTGCATGAACGGGTGGATCGTGCAGTAGTACGCATATGTGCCCGGCGTATTGAAGGTGTAGTTGTACGAGCCGCCCTTGTTGAGTGTCCCGGAGTTGAGCGGACCGGAGCCGCTGCTCGTCACCGTGTGCGGAGTGGCGTCATTGTTGGTCCAGGAGACCGTGGTGCCCTCGCCGACGGTGAGCGTCGCGGGCGAGTACGCGAAGTTCGCCATGGTGACGTGCTGTGCTGCGGCGGCCGGAGACTTGGGCGTGGCCTTCAGGACCACCTGCGACACCATGGAAGCGGCAGCGCCGTGCGAGGGCGCGCCTGCCGGGGTCCAGGCGCCGAGTGTGGCGATTCCCACCGCGGCGCCGGCGGCCACCAGGGGCCTCGCGATCCGATTCCGCGCGTGGCCATTGCCGTCGGTGTTCGTGGACGACCTCTCAGTCACGATGCCCACCCCATGCGTGTGTCGGCTTGCCGCAGGTGAATTTAACGCGGGGTCGCTGCCTGGGCATCTCGGCAGCACATCCACGTCCGAATCAATTCAACTCGGCGTCGACTGACGCAAATAAGAGTTCGCGCTCGAGTGAGTCAGAACGCCTTTCCCACGTAGGCTGAATGCAACCTGATCGTGCATGACCCGTGCCAGGCCGGTCACGCGCGACTCCCGGAAGTAATAGGACGGTCGGAAATGATGACACGCAGAAGCGGCAAAAGCAACCGGGGCGAAGTGCGGCTTCACCTACCACCATTGTGGCTACTCCGGGTGGTGACCGTCGCCGCGTTGGTGATTGACGCGTACGTCCACGCCGACCTCGCCCCGAGTTACGACGCGGTGCGGGCAACGGTCAGTCAGGGGCAGCTCTTCAGGATCGAGGCGGCGGCGGCGGCCCTGGCCGTGGTGCTCCTCGTGGCCACCGGCACCCGGCGTGCGGTATGGGCGTACGCATTCGTCACGGCGCTGGCCGGATTGGCCGCGGTCCTTTTGTATAGATACGTCAACGTCGGGCAACTGGGGCCGTTTCCGAATATGTACGAGCCGATGTGGTACGGAGAGAAGACAGCATCCGCGGTGGCGGAGGGGGTCGGGGCGGTCACGGCACTGCTGGGGCTGCGGAGGGTATGAGCGAGTTCCTTGCGGGTGTGGTGGGGTTTGGGACGCAAGGTGATCCTGCTGGCTTGGGGCTGTTTTGAGTGCGCGCGAAATGCGGATCATCGGGCGTGACCGCCGCCGCGATGTCCGCGAGGTCGAGCGACCCGTCCTCCCGGTGCGGCAACGAATGCGGCTGAATCCCTCCGAGCGCGGCCGCACCGCCACCCTCGTGGCTGTAAAGGGGCTCGCAGTAGAGGGTGTAGTCGGGGTCTGTCGGTTTTCGAGGTCGCCGGCACCAATTTCAGGCTCGGCTGCACTCCTGTCCGAGCGCGACGAGACGTGCGCCGGGGAACGAGCTATGCACGCTCGACGGCTACCAGGTCACGCTCCACGACCGCGCTTGATCGACCAAACGCCACCGGACGATCATCAGCGGTTGCGCCCCAGTGACCTGAGTCGGAGATTCTCTGACAGTAGGCGGCGACTTTGTCGAGGATCTCGTCGGCGGTCTTCGTCCAGTGCGGTCACCCGACCGGGGCCTTCGGGGCGGTCGTGGTGGATCGGGGTCGGTGCGCCGGTCAGCGGTATGCCCGACCCGCCCCGGCGCGCCGCGACGATCTCGGCCGCGATGGACAGGGCGGTCTCCTCCGGCGTACGGGCACCCAGGTCGAGGCCGATCGGGGAGTGCAGACGGGCCAGCTCCTCCTCGGTGACACCCGCCTCGCGCAGCCGCCGGTTGCGGTCCTCGTGGGTGCGGCGCGAGCCCATGGCGCCGACGAACGCGACCGGCAGCCGCAGCGCCTCCTCCAGCAGCGGGACGTCGAACTTGGCGTCATGGGTGAGCACGCACAGGACCGTGCGGGCGTCGGTCCCGGTGCTGCGCAGATAGCGGTCCGGCCAGTCGACCACGATCTCGTCGGCCTCGGGGAAGCGGGCCCGGGTGGCGAAGACGGGGCGGGCGTCGCAGACGGTCACGTGGTAGCCGAGGAACTTGCCCGTCCGCACGAGCGCCGCCGCGAAGTCGATCGCCCCGAAGACGATCATGCGGGGCGGTTCAACACTGGACTCGACGAACAGCGTCACACCGCCCGGGCAGTGCGAGCCGTCCTCCGAGACGTCGACCGTGCCGGTGCGACCGGCGTCCAGCACCGCGAGGGTCTCGGCGGCCGCCGTCCGGTCCAGCCGCGGATCGGCGCCGAGACCGCCCTCGTACGCCCCGTCGGCGCGGACCAGCAGTGCGCGGCCGAGCAGTTCGTCCGGGCCCCGGACCACGCGGGCGACCGCAACCGTCTCCCCACCGGCGGCGGCCGAGAGCGCCGCCTCGAACACCCGCCGGTACGGCGCGTCCCCACGGACCGGGGTGACCAGGACGTCGATCACCCCGCCGCAGGTCAGGCCCACCGCGAAGGCGTCCTCGTCGCTGTAGCCGAACTGTTCCCGTACCGCGCGGCCGTCCTGGAGCGCCTGGACGCACAGGTCGTACACCGCGCCCTCCACACAACCGCCGGAGACCGAGCCGACGGCCGTGCCGTCGGCGTCGACGGCGAGCGCCGCGCCCGGCGGGCGGGGAGCGCTGCCGCCGACGGCCACCACCGTGGCCACGGCGAAGTCACGGCCCTCCGCCGCCCACCGGTGCAGTTCGATTGCGATGTCAAGCATCTCGGCCGGCCATCAGGACCCGGTCGGGCCGGATGGGCAGGTGCCGGTGGCGTACGCCGGTCGCGTGCCAGACCGCGTTGGCGATCGCCGCCGCGGCTCCCACGATCCCGATCTCACCGATGCCCTTGATGCCGACCGGGTCGTCCGGGTCGGGGTCGTCCACCCAGTCCGCCTCGATGACGGGGACGTCCGCGTTCGCGGCGAAGTGGTAGCTCGCGAAGTCCGCGCCGACGTGTCCACCCGTGGCCCGGTCCCGGACCGCCTCCTCGTGGAGCGCCATGGACAGGCCCCAGACCATGCCGCCGACGAACTGGCTGCGCGCGGTCAGCGGGTTGACGATCCGGCCCGCCGCGAACATCCCGAGCATCCGCCGTACCCGGACCTCGCCGGTGGTGACGTCGACGGCGACCTCGGCGAACTGCGCGCCGAAGGAGTACCGTTCCTTGCTCGTCAGCCTGCCGATGGCCTCGGCGGTGTTCGAGCGCGCCGTGATGCCCTCCGGCGGAATGCCGTCCGCGAGTGCCAGCCGCTCCCGCAGGTCGGCTGCCGCGGCCACGATCGCCCAGGACCAGGAACGGGTGCCCATCGAGCCGCCGGCCAGGATCGCCTGGCCGAAGTCGCTGTCCGCGATCCGCACCCGGATGCGCTCGGGCGCCACCTCCAGCGCGTCCGCGGCGACCAGGGTCAGCGCGGTGCGCGCCCCGGTCCCGACGTCCGCCGCGGTGATCCGTACGGTGAAGGTGCCGTCCGCCTCCGCCGTCACGGCCGCCGTCGACGGGGCGACCAGTACGGGGAACGTGGCCGCGGCCGTGCCGGTGCCCAGCAGCCAGCGGCCCTCGCGGCGCACGCCGGGGCGCGGGTCGCGGTCCGCCCAACCGAACCTGCGGGCGCCCTCCTCGAAGCAGGCGAGGACGTTGCGGCTGCTGAACGGCAGGCCGGAGAGGGGGCCGGCGTCCGGTTCGTTGCGGGTGCGCAGCACGATCGGGTCGAGGCCGCACTTCTCAGCGAGTTCGTCCAGCGCGGACTCCATCGCGAACGAGCCCGGCGCCTCGCCCGGCGCACGCATATAGGTGGGGGTCGGCACGTCGAGCCGTACGACACGGTTGACGGTGTGGTGCGCGTCGGCGTCGTACATCGAACGCCCGTAGTCGGCGCTGCGCTCGACGAACTCGTGGTTGGTGGAGGTGAGGCACTCGCCCTGGTGGTCGAGCGCGCGCAGCCGTCCGTCGGCGTCGGCGCCGAGCCGGACGCGCTGTGCGGTGGGGCTGCGGTAGCCGGTCAGGGAGAACATCTGGCGACGGGTGGTGACGACCCGGACCGGCCGGTGCAGAACGGTCGCCGCCATCGCGGCGAGGACCAGGTGCGGGCGGGTGCCCTTGGCTCCGAAGGCGCCGCCGACGTGTTCGGACAGTAAGCGTACCGAGCCGGGGTCGAGGGAGAAGATATGGGCGAGCTCGTCCGCCACGAACCTGCTGCCCTGGTTGGAGTCGACCACCTCGAGCCGGCCGTCCTCCCAGCGCGCGGTCGCCGCATGCGGCTCCATCGGGCTGTGGTGCTCCTCCGGCGTGCTGTACTCGGCGTCCACGACGACGGCGGACGCGGCGAGTTCGGCCTCCAGGTCTCCCTTCGACATCTCCGTCGTGGGGCCCTCCGGCAGGTACGCGTCGGGGTGCCCGGCGTGGAACTCGACGTCGTGCGGCTCCACGTCGTACTCGACGACCAGGGCCTCGGCCGCCTCCCTGGCCTGCTCGGAGGTCTCGGCCACGACCAGCGCCACCGGCCAGCCGACATACGGCACCCGGTCGTGCTGGAGGGGCTGGAGGATCGGGTCGGGCGGTCCGAACGGGCCCGCGTAGTTCCCGTCGACCCTGGGGGCGTTGCCGTGGTGCAGGACGGCGACGACGCCGGGCATCTCCAGAACCCGGGCGTCCTGCACCGAACGGATCCGGCCGCGGGCGACGGTGGACAACGCCATCCAGCCGTGGGCGAGTTCCGGGTACGGGACCTCTCCCGCGTAGCGGGCCGCGCCGGTGACCTTGGCGACGCCCTCCACGCGGGTGTGCGCGGTGCCGACGGCCTTCGTGACCGCGGCGGCCGGGGTGGTCGTGGTCATCGGGCGGCCTCCTCGGCGAGTTCGGTCAGCACGGCCACGACGAGATTGCGCGTCAGCGGCACCTTGTATCCGTTCTTCGGCAGCGTTTCGGCGGCTTCCAGTTCGGCGTCCGCGGCGGCGGCGAACGCCTCGGCCGTCGCCGGGCCTCCGGTCAGCAGCCGCTCGGCCTCCCGGGCCCGCCACGGCCGGGACGCCACCGCTCCGAGGGCGAGACGCACGTCTCGTACGACGCCGTCCTGGACGTCCAGCGCGGCGGCGAGGGAGCCGATCGCGAAGGCGTACGAGGCGCGCTCGCGCACCTTGCGGTAGCGGGAGTTGGCCGCGACCGGGTTCGGCGGGAGTGTGACGGCGGTGATCAGCGCGCCCGGCGGCAGGGCGGTCTCCAGATGCGGGGTGTCGCCCACGGGCAGATAGAACTCCGCGAGCGCCGATTCCCCCGGCCCGTCCGCCGTTTCGTACGAGACGACTGCGTCGAACGCGGTGAGCGCCACCGCCATGTCCGAGGGATGCGTGGCCACGCAGTGCTCGGAGGCGCCGAGGATCGCGTGGTTGTGGTGTTCGCCCTCGACGGCGGGACAACCGCTGCCCGGGACACGCTTGTTGCACGGTTTCGTCAGGTCGGTGAAGTAACCGCAGCGGGTGCGCTGGAGCAGGTTTCCGCCCACGGTCGCCATGTTGCGCAGCTGGCCCGAGGCGCCGGCCAGGACGGCCTGCGTCAGCGCCGGGTAGCGTCGTCGCACTTCGGGGTGGGCGGCGAGATCGCTGTTGGTGACGGTCGCACCGATGCGCAGTCCGCCGTCCGGCGTCGACTCGACCCCGTCCAGGGGCAGTTCACGCACGTCGACGAGGCGGGCGGGCCGCTCCACGCCTGCCTTCATCAGGTCGACGAGATTGGTGCCGCCGCCGAGGAAGCGTGCGTCCGGGTCGGCGCCGAGCAGGGCGACCGCTCCGTGGACGTCGAAGACCCGCTGATAGCCGAACTCCCTCACGCCGCGGCCTCCTCGGTCTCGGTGGTCTCAGTGGTTCCGGCAGCATCGGCCTGCGCCGCCCGCGCGACCGCCTGGACGATGGACACGTAGGCGCCGCAGCGGCACAGGTTGCCGCTCATCCGCTCACGGATCTCCTCGGGGGTGAGCGGGGACGTTCCCGCCTCGGGGCGCACGTCGGCGGTCGCCGCGCTCGGCCAGCCGGCGGCGTGTTCCTCGATCACCGCGATGGCCGAGCAGATCTGCCCCGGAGTGCAGTAGCCGCACTGGAAACCGTCGAGGTCGAGGAACGCCTGCTGCACCGGGTGCAGGCCGTCACCGTCGGCCACACCTTCGATGGTGGTGACCTCACGGCCCTCGGTGGCCACCGCCAACTGCAGGCAGGCCAGGGCCCGTCGGCCGTCCACCAGCACTGTGCAGGCGCCGCACTGACCTTGGTCGCAGCCCTTCTTCGTACCGGTCAGATCAAGACGCTCGCGCAGGGCGTCGAGCAGGGTGGTGCGGTGGTCGACGGGCAGCGTGTACTTCTCACCGTTGACGTTGAGCGTGATGGCGCTGGACGTCAATGGGCCCATGGTCAGCCTTCTTTCACGTTCGTGGTGCGCGTCGAAGTCGTACGGACGATCCTCGGACGTGGGGCGGGCGGGGGAATACCGGTCGCCGAATGGTTCCGGCCATCCACAAAGGCCGCGACTGCCGCTATCGTGAGTCCAAGCGGACAGCTGTCCGTTACGGATGAACCTAGCGGACAGTTGTCCGCTTAGCAAGGGTGGTCCGGCCGCGACTCCCACGGCGGAAACCGGCCGCGATTGCGGAAGGAGGACGGGTGCAGCAGAAGAAGGACGGCCCCCTGCGCTCGGACGCGCAACGGAATCGCGAGCGCATCCTGGCCGTGGCGCTGGAGGAACTGACCCGTTCGGCGGACGCCCCGCTCAGCGCGATCGCGAAGAAGGCGTGTGTCGGGCAGGGGACCTTTTACCGCAACTTCCCCAGCCGCGAGGCGCTCGTGCTGGAGGTCTACCGCTACGAGGTGCAGCAGGTGGCCGACACCGCGGCCCACCTGCTGGAGACCCGAGCTCCGGACCAGGCCCTGCGCGAGTGGATGGACCGGCTCCCCCGGTACGCCATGGCCAAGGCGGGCCTCGCCGAGGCGCTGAGCAAGGCCACCACCGCGGGCGGCACCCTGATGAACCTGAGCCGCGGCCCCATGACCTCGGCCGTCGCGCTCCTGCTGAAGGCGAACGAGGAGGCCGGCACGATACGCCCGGGGGTCACCCCCGAGGACTTCCTGCTCGCGATCGCCGGCCTGTGGCAGCTCGCCGCGTACGACGACTGGCAGCCACGCGCCACACGGCTGCTCGACCTGGTCATGGACGGGTTGCGCGTGGGGGCGCCGGGGGCAGCGCCGCAGAAGCCTCAGCCGGAGTGAACCGTATGAGCGACGAGGCCATCGCCCTCCGGCTCAACCACGACGGCACCCCCTTCCCCTCCGCCCACGACGCCACCCGCAATCCACACCGAACGAAGAGGGCATGGCAGGCCGGTGCGGTCAGAGCGATCCTCGCAACCCCCGCTACACCGGCCACAAAGTCTGGAACAAACAGCACGAGGAAGAACCACTGGATGCATGGATCGCCCGCGCCTTCACCCCCGAGCGGCTCACCGCCACCATCACCGCATTCAGCCAGGCCGGCATCGCGGCAAGCACCGCGCAGCCCCAAACCCCCGAGCAGGCCCAAGCCCGGCAGGCGATCAAGGAATGCGAGCGGCGCCTCGCTCGCTACCAGGCCGCCCTCGACTCCGGAGCCGAGCCGGCCGTCGTCACCCAGTGGATCAACGACGTCCAACGTGACAGGGAAGCGGCACACAAGAAGCTCGACTCACCGCCGACCAGATCCGTGGGATCACTGAGAGACAAGGAGACATCACACACCGTATCCAAGTCGCCGACGTCGAGAAGAAAGAGCCCCTCTACGAAGCCCTGGGCATCACGATCACGCACGACAACGCAACGAGGACCGCGACCGTTAGGTCGAGGCCCTCGCTTCCGTATCGCTATGAGTGTCCGAGGGAGGATTCGACCACTAACGATACGGTCCTGGTCGCGCGAGGGCGGCTCTGGCTACAAGGTCTGCTGAAAGGCCCCGCTCCCATCTTGTGAGACCTGGACCTGACGCACTCGCCAGTCAGCGACGAGTTGGACGGCCGCGGAGAACAGGCTTGATGAGCCTGGACCCGACCGGGAAGGGCCGCAACAGGTGGCTCTTTATCCCCGGGCCGCTCGCGACGCGGAGCTGACCGAGCACCTCACCGCCGTCCACGAGCACTTCCGCGGCGCCTACGGCGCCCCGCGCAACCACGCCGCCCTCGAGCGCGAAGGCTAGCCTACGGCCCAAGAGCGCCGCCCGTCCGATGCGGGCCGCCGGGCTCGCCGACCGGTACCGCCGACAACGACACCACACCACGATCCCTGATCCGCACACGCCAGGCTCCCCGACCCAGGCCTGCGCGACCTGGCCGCCAATGCGCTGCGGATGCCGCCGACCAGCCCCGCGGGTTCGGTGATCTTCCATTGTGGCCGCGACCGGCCAGCCAGTACACCAGCCGGAAATCCCAGTAACTCTCGTAGCAATACGGGCAGTTGGGGTCATTCCCCCGGTGTCTCCCTTGTGCAGGCAAAAATTCACGGCTTAACTTTTGGTGTGTATTGACGGCCCGGCGGGCGGCGCCTACCGTCCGATCGACATCGCGCCCCGCACGCGACCGAGGAGACACGCGTGACCAACGTTCTCGCCGTGCTCGTCCGAGCCCGCCGTCACCGCAGACGCACAGCCGCCCTCACGACCGCCCTCCTGCTGCCGGCCGCCGCCGGCATCGCGCTGGCCTCCGCGCCGAGTGCCACCGCCGCGACCATCCCCACCACCCCCACCACCGTCGTCAACGCAGGCAGCGGCAAGTGCGTTGACGCGCGTGGCGCGGCCACCGGCAACGGCACCGCCGTGCAGCAGTACACCTGCAACGGCACTGGCGCCCAGTCCTGGCAGTTCACCGCGACCGACAGCGGCTACTACCGGATCGGCGTGGCCTCCGCGCCGAATCAGGTCTGGGACGAGACCGACGTCTCCACCGCCGACGGCGCGCTGACCCAGCTGTGGCTCTACGGCGGCGGCGCCAACCAGCAGTGGCTGCCGGTCGCCGAGGCCTCCGGCACGTACCACTTCGTCAACCGCAACAGCGGCAAGTGCCTCGATGTGCCGTCGGCATCCACCGCCGACAGCGTCCAGTTGCAGCAGTACACCTGCAACGGCACCGGCGCCCAGTCCTTCACCCTCTCCAGCGGCATCACCCCGCCGCCCAACACTCCGGACTTCGGCCCCAACGTGACGGTATTCGATCCGTCGATGCCGATGTCCACCATCCAGTCGACAATCAACTCGGTCTACAGCACCCAGCAGACCAACGAGTTCGGCACCCAGCGCAACGCCCTGCTGTTCACCCCGGGCACGTACAACGTCGACATCCCCGTCGGCTACTACACCCAGGTCTCCGGGCTGGGCCTGTCACCGGACCAGGTGTCGATCACCGGCGGCGGCGTACACGTCGAGGGTCACACCAGCGACGGCAACGCCACCCAGAACTTCTGGCGCGACGTCGAGAACATGTCGGTGAGCCCCGGTTCGGGCAGCACCATGTGGGCCGTCTCGCAGGCCGACCCGTTCCGGCGGATGGACGTGCACGGCAGCATGAAGCTGTGGGACGACACCCACGGCACCAGCACCAACTGGTCCAGCGGCGGCTACATCGGAAACTCCCGGATCTCCGGTCAGATCAACTCCGGGACCCAACAGCAGTTCCTCACCCAGGACACCGCCATGGACGGCGGATGGACCGGGCACAACTGGAACATGGTCTTCGTCGGCGACACCGGCGCCCCGGCGACCAGCTTCCCCAATCCGCAGTACACCACTGTCGCTCAGAGCCCGGTGATGCGCGAGAAGCCGTTCATCTACGTCGACGGCTCGGGCAATTGGCAGGTGTTCGTTCCGTCGGTGCGCACCAATGTGCAAGGCCCTGACTGGGTCAACGGCGCCGCTCCGGGCACCTCGCTGCCGATCAGCCAGTTCTACATCGTCAAGCCCGGTGACACCGCCACGACGATCAACAATGCGCTCGCCGGGGGCCGGAACCTGATCGTCACCCCGGGCGTGTACCACCTGTCCGCCCCGCTGAACATCACCCGCCCCGACACGGTGGTCCTAGGACTGGGTCTGGCCACCCTCGTGCCAGACAACGGTGTCACCGCGATCACCACCGCCGACGTGGACGGCATCGACATCGCCGGGCTGCTGATCAGCGCGAACACCACCAACTCCAACATCCTGGTCCAGGTTGGCCCGGCCGGCTCGACCGCCAGTCACACCGCTGACCCGATCGTGCTGCACGACGTGTTCTTCCGCATCGGCGGCGACATCGCGGGCAAGGCCATCCAGACACTGGTGATCAACAGCAACGACGTCATCGGCGACGACCTGTGGCTGTGGCGGGCGGACCACACCAACGGCGTCGGCTGGACGACCAACCCGGCCGTCAACGGACTGATCGTCAACGGCAACAACGTCACCATGTACGGTCTGGCGGTCGAGCACTACCAGAAGTACCAGACCACCTGGAACGGCAACGGCGGCCGCACGTACTTCTATCAGAGCGAGACCCCCTACGACGTGCCCGACCAGTCCAGTTGGACCACCAGTGGAGGTGACCTCGGCTACGCCTCGTACAAGGTCGCCAACTCGGTCACCTCCCACGAGGCATGGGGTGTGGGTGTCTACGCCTACCTCCGCGACAACCCCTCCGTCGTACTTGGCCATGCCATCGAGGTGCCCACCACGTCCACGGTGAAGTTCCACAGCATGGTCACCACGGTCCTGGGCGGCGCCGGAACCATCAACCACATCATCGACAACGCCGGCAACCAGGTCACCGCCAGTAGCAACGTGGCCTACCTGGTCAGCTACCCGTAGTCCGGCGCAAACACGACCGCACGCAGGAGCGGGGCCGGCCGACCCAGAGGCGTTTCACGTCGGCCGACCCCTGTCCCGCGCGAAAATCTCTGTTCGAGACGTTGACCAGGCCGTTTGTCCGGACAAGTCGGGCTGCTTGCCGGTACTCGTCGATGAGGCCACCGAGTAGTCGGGTGCGGCGGACGCGGCCTTCCCATGGGACAACGGTTGCTGTCGGGCCGCCCTCTTCGGCGACCGTGACAAGGATGCCGAGATCCTGGCGCTGCGCCACCAACTGGCCGTGCTACAGCGGCAGATCGACAAGCCGAAGCTCTGCGGGTGCCGATAATTCATCCGCACAGGTCGGCGCACTGACGGACAGCTCAATCGGGCGCCGCATCGAGGCCAAATCGAACGCGTTCAAGCGTGCAGTCGTTATGTGTTGAACATGTTCAGATCCCATCCGCTCAGCGGAAGGTCATAAGGTCGCTGACCTGCGCGGACGTGCTTATCGGCACCCACAGGGTCGACCGGCACGGCAAACCTCCCGTCCCCGGGAGCCAACCCGGACCCCCTCACCTTCACCACGACTGCGCATCGGTCGGACAGCATGAGAAAGCTTCAAGAATCCCGAACCTACGTCACCCGGCGGCAAGACACCTGTAGGAGGAAGAACCCCCTGGCCACAACAGCAGATACTCAACCGGGTTCCGGAGAACTCACGGGATGTCGCACACACGGCCGGGTCGGCGCAGCAGGTGCTGCCCTGTTGTGGACGCTCACCGAGCAGGAGAAGCTCGCTCTCGTCACGCTCGGCCGGGGAAACCTGCTGCACGAGCCGCCCGCGATCCATCACGTTTCAGCAGACGGCCGCCCAACTCGCCGAACTGCAGCCGGAGGCCGGCTGGACGGCCAAGCGCGTCGAGCACAGGGTCGCCGCGGTACGCATACGCCTGTCGCGCGACAGGGTGCCGTGGCTGACCCGCGAGGAAGTCGGCAAACCGGGTCGGCAACACGCTCGACGACTACTGATCCGCACACTGATGGAGTCGACCGCCACCGAACCGATGGACCTGCCCCTGCTCGACGCGGCATGATCCCGGGGCCTTCCTCCGGCGCCGTTGGCCGTGGCAGTCGTGCCGCGGTTCAGGAGGACTTGAGCGAGAACGGTCCGGCCACGGCCGCAAATCCGGATCACGGAAGCGTGGAGGACTGGCACGCGTGCAACGACCCCGCCGAACTGCGCATCCGGCTCGATGTGGCGCTCGAGGAGAACGCCGAACTGCACGCGCCGCACTCGCCGAGATACGCACCGAGAACCTGCGCCTGCGCACCCGGCTGAGTATGCCCGCCGCCGACAGTACACCGGGGCTGCTCCCGGTCCCCGCCTGCATAGGTAACCGGCGGCATCATGATCTATCGTGCTACTGCGCCTGGCCTACCTTGCCGCGACCAACACCTTCGCGTTCCTGCGCCTGTTGCCGATGAGCGATAGAGACAGGGACATCGAGGTCCTCACGCTCCGGCACCAACTGCTGGTCCTGCAGCGTCAGGTCGGCAAGCCCGCCTTCACGGACACCGACCGCGCGATCCTCGCCGGCCTGCTCCATCACCTCCCGATGGACAAGCTGCGCCAGCTCCCGCTGCTGGTACACCCGGACACGATCCTGCGGTGGCACCGCAACCTGCTCAAGCAACGCCACGCTGCCACCTGCGTGCCGAAGCGTCGCGGACGCCCGCCCACCGTCCGCTCGATCCGCGCCCTGGTCCTCCGCCTCGCCCGAGAGAACAGTTCTTGGGGGTATCGACGCATCCACGGTGAACTCGCGGCGCTCGGCGTCAAGGTCGCCGCCTCCACCGTCTGGGAAATCCTCAAGGAGCACGGCATCCCACCCGCCCCGGAACGTGAGGGCACGACCTGGGCTGACTTCCTGCGCAGTCAGGCCAAAGCACTACTCGCCTGAGATCTCTTCGAGACGCGCACCCTGACCGGGGCGCGCCTCTACGTCTTCGCCGTCATCAAGCACTCCACCCGGCGCATCCGGGTCCTCGGCGCTACCGCACACCCCACCGCAGACTGGATCGTGCTTCTCGGACGCAATCTCCTCATGGACCTGGAGGACGCGGGCAGCAAGGCCAGGTTCTTGATCCGCGCCCGCGACGCGGAGTTCACCGCCGCCTTCGACGCCCTACTGGCCGACGCCGGCCTGAAGGTCGTCACCACCGGCATCCAGATACCGCGGATGAACTCCCTCATGGAGCGCTGGATACAGACCTGTAGGCGTGAGCTCCTGGACCGCACCTTGATCTGGAACTATAGCCACCTCCTCCACGCGCTCCGTGAGTTCGAGACCTTCTACAACAGGCATCGACCACGCCGAGCCCTCGCTCAAGCCGCTCCGCTCCCACCACTCCCCCAACCGATCAACGAACCAGCACAGATCAGACGTCTGAAAACCGTCGACGAGACCGACTCGGCGGAACCCTTCACGAGTACCAACATGCCGCGTGACCAGGCCGGATGATTTATCGGCACCTGCAATCCCCAAGGACGCCACGCTGAAGGAACGGATGGCCCGCAAACTGCGGACCAAGCCCGGCAAGGCCGCCTACAGCCGCCGAAGAACCATCGTCGAACCCGTCTTCGGACAGATCATGACCTGCCACAACGGCCGCCAGCTCCTCCTGCGCGGCGAGGACGGCGCCCGGGGCGAGTGGCGACTGCTGGCCGCCTGCCACAACCTCCGCAAGAGCTTCCGACACGCCGGAACCGCCGGACTGGCTACCGTGGCAGGCTGACCAGCCGGGCCACCCGCCCCCCTCACGGCCCCGCCAGGCCCCACACCCGACGGCCAGGACCGTAATCACAGCCACGCAGGTGTCAACAGGACGACCACGACCGATCCCATCGACCACGGCCAACTGGCCGCTCACTCGTTACCGACCCACGCTCCTAGTCCACTCGTGCAGAGCCAGGAGGGCGGGCGGGGTCCCGCCCTCCTGGCCTGCGTGGTCACTCGGCCGGGACCGGCTCCGCCCTTCCCGGCGTCACGGTGCCGCGGACACCCGGACCGGGGACGACCACGCCGAGCTTCCGAGTGCGTTTGTCGCTCGGACCTGCACGTACCAGACCTGGCGAGCTAGTTTGCCCGTCCTGTAGAGCCGGGGCCCGACGGGAATCCCCGGCGACGTCCCGGCCAACGTGGTGAACGTGCTGGTGTCACTCCACCTGACGGCATAGCCGGACTCGCCCGAGACATCACCCCAGATCACTTGGATACTTTCCTTGCCGCCGACCCGGGCCTGCCGGCACCGGCGGGGCCGACACCATGACCGTGACGGGAGGCGTCGTGCCGCGGCCGGCGATGTTCAGCGCCGAGACGCGGTACTGGTAGGTGGATCCCAGTGCGACGGTGCTGTCCACGAACGTGACCGGTCCGGTCTTGTTGCGGGCCGGGGCCGTGCCGACCTGGCTGAACGTCGCGCCGTTGTCCGTGGACCGCTCGACGACGAACCCGGACTCGTTGGTCGCGTTGTCGCGCCAGGTGAGGCCGACCTTCGTCCCGGTCTGCAACGCGGCGGTCAGGCCGGTCGGGGACTGCGGGGCGTTGACGCCGAACGGGTCCGACACCGACTTCACCGTCATGCTCGGGAACTCGCTGCCGTATCCGACCGTGTTGAGCGCGACCACCCGGTAGAGGTACGGCGTCGTCACCGATGCCGTCGGGTCGTCGAAGGAGCGGGCCTCATGGACGTTCGGCTTGTTCAGTGGCGAGGCGACCGTGCCGACGTCGGCCCATGTGGTTCCGTCACTCGACCGCTGGACGACGAAGGAGGTCTCGTTGATCGAGTTGTCCTGCCACGCCAGCCGGATCCGGGCGTTCTTGCCCGTGCCCACGACGGAGGAAGAAAGGCCGGTCGCCTTCGCAGGCGGCAGCACCAGCGATTCGGGGCGCATCATGTCCATCTCCTCGTGGCTGAGGATGTGGCAGTGGATGACGTACTCCCAGCCGAAGTTCACCAGCTTGTTGGTGATGGCCGCTGTCGGGTTGCCCTGCGGATCGACGCTGTTGAACATCGACGTGTCGCCGAGTGGCATCGCCGGGTTGAGTGGCCTGATGGAGTTCGGCACCTCGAACGGTACCGTCGGCACGACCGGCCGCAGCGCGACGATCGTGTCCTCCAATGGGCTCATCCGCACCGTGTCCTTCCACCCCAGCTCGTTGGCGTCCGGCGGGATGATGATGTTGTCCCAGGTCACCCGGTTGAGGACTTGGACGTCGTACAGATGGAAGTGGATCGGATGCGTGTCCACCCCGTTGTGGGTGAACCGCCAGATCTGCGTCCCGTCCGCGTTGGTTCTTATCGGCGTCACCTTCGTGTCGCCCTTGGGCAGGTCGGTGCCGTCGATCAGTTCGGTCTGCGGGTTGACGTACGGGTACAACGTCACGTTCTGGGCACCCGGTGACGGTGGCTGCGCCTCGATGCCGAGGTTGGCTTCCATCCGGCCGAAGTCGTCGAACGCGGTTGCGTTCATCTCGTCGTGGATGGCCTTCGGCTGCAACGGCATCGCCATCTTGCTGGTCGGTGACCTGAGCGTGTTGAAGCCGAACGTCGACGTGTCGTTCACGCGGACCAGGCCGTCACAGGTGTTCACGGACGTGTTCTTGACGTTGCAGTTGCTGCTGGCGGCAAAGCTCGTGCCATACGCCGAGTTGTAGGCTGCCTGCCCGACGATCGTCGGGTTCTGCCCGGACTCGAAGACGCCCGAGCCGTCCGCGTGGTGCTTGAAGGCGGCCCGCAGTTTCGCCAGGTCGAACGCCGGAGCCGGCGTCGTGTCCGCGATGGTCACCTGCATCACGGTGCGGGTGTTAGGCCCGTACCCCGGCAGGATCTTCGGTGCGCCGACCGGGCTGAGGTCGGGTGCGCCTGTGTAGTAGTCGTACGACGAGACGCGTGCCGGGTAGGCCGCGGGTGCGTCGTTGTACAGGATGAGGGTCTTTCCGGCGAACTTCGAGAAGTCCACCAGTACGTCCGCCCGTTCGGCCGGCGCGAGAGCCAGCGAGTGCTTGTCCACGTTTCCGACGTCGAAGCGCGTCGGGTCGGTAATCCAGGTCGTCGGCTGCTGACCGTCGATCACGGCCGGAGCCGGCAGGAAACCACCTTCGTTGGCGATCTGGATCCAGTCCGGCCCGGCGGCGTCGTTGTTCGCGTCCACCGGGGTGGGCGACACGTTCGGGTCGGTCTGCGCGGCCTCCAGCTCGTTCGGCTTCAGCGCCACCTCGGTCGTGCCGTCGCCCTGTTTCGGGTCGGCGGTGTACCACTGGAAGTTGAAGAACCGGTCGTTCGCGGCGTTGAGCAGCCGCATCCGGTAGGTCTTCGGCTGAAGCGTCGCCTTCGGGTAGGCGACCCCGTTGACGATGGGCGTGTCATTGAACTGCTCCATGCCCATCGAGATGTTCGGCGTGCCGGGGATCTGCTCCGGCTCGCAGTACGGGTCGGTCTGGTACTGCCAGGTCGACGGGTCGTCCAGCTTGCACTTCGGGTCGTAGTAAGGGTTAGCTATGGGCCCGTACTTGGCGTCGCCGGCCGGCGGCCAGAACCACGGCCCGTACATCCAGCGCCCGTACGCGCTCATGCCCGACGGGTCGCCCGGGTTCTGCGCGGGCATGTAGACGTGGTGGTACCAGAAGCTGCCCTTGGTGCCCCAGCGCTTGGTGTCCCAGGTCGGGTCCTGACCGTAGGAGACGACCTTGCCGTCGGCGTCCTTCTGCCCCTTGAGCTGTGCGTCGTCCGGGACGAACGTGCGGTCCTGGACGAGCAGCGGGAGGGTGTCGGCCGCGTCGGGGATGGTACCGCTCTTGACGAGCGCCTTCTCGGTGTCGTCGGTGATGGTGTAGCCCGCGGCCTCGCCGGCGTACACGTTCAGCCGGGTGATGCCGTAGGAGTGGTCGTGGTAGAACATCAGCCGCGCGCTCTGCTGGTTGGTGTAGTAGAACGTCGAGCAGCCGTCGTCCTTCGCGGCGCAGAGCGTCGCCCCGTTGCTGTCCACCATGTCCGGCACGTTCTGCACGGCGACCCCCTCCGGCCAGTCCGTGGTCTCGCCGGCCGGGGTGATCCACTGGTGGGGGGTGCCGTCGCTGATCCACGGCGTGATGCCCCCGTGCAGGTGCAGCGTGGCCCGGTTCTGCGTGAAGCAGCCGGTCCTGGCGTTCGTGCACGTCGGATTGCGCACCTCGTCCATGACGGTGCCGTCGTTCTTCGGTGTGGGCATCGCCATCGGGCCCATGCCGGAGCCCATGCCGGTGCTGTCGACCGGCAGGAACAGGTCACCGTCGGCGCCCTTCGGCAGCAGGTTGCGGAACACGATCCGCACCGGCCGGTCCTTGGTCGCGGCGATGAGGGGACCCATCCATTGCGGCGAGGTCACACCCGTGTACGGCAGCGGTTGCCTGGTGCCGTCCATCAGCTCGTTGTAGAGCGGGACCTTCCGTCCGGGCACCGCGTCCGTCGACAGCTGGACGTAGCCGCGCACCAGGGTCGGCGGCAGGTCCGAGGAGAACCGGGTGAGGTACTGCACGAGACCGATGACGTATTCGTCGGCCGGCTTGGCGCTGGTGGTGACGGGCTCCGGCACACCCATGGGGATGAACTTCTCCGACGGCTTCGTCGACGGCGCCTGCAGCTGGGGGACGTCGGGACAACCCGTGCCATCCGCACCGGGGTCGCAGGTGACCGGCAGCTCGTCCTGGAACTTCTTCATCCCGGCCGTGAGGTAACCGGCCCCCGGGTCAGTAACCTTGATGGCAAGGATGGCACCGACGTCCGTCACCGCGTTCGCCGTTGCCCCGGCGCCCTGCTTGCCCGTCGGGTCGGTGATCGTGACGTCGGGCGTTGCGGTGTAGCCGGAGCCGACCTTGTCCACGGTCAGCGCCACCAGCTTCAGGCTGCTGGAGGCCTTCGCCTCCGTCGCGCCGAGGATCGGGTCGGCCAGCGTGCCGTTGTGGATCGCGACGCCGGGTGCGCTGCTGTAGCCGCTGCCGGGATCGTCGACGGTCACCTTGGTGATGCTGCCGTCGGCAGCCAGATCGGCCGGCTCGACGTGGCCCTCGGCCACGGTGCCGTTCGGGTCGTCGGGAAGGTCGAAGTCCACCGTCGGCATGGTGTAGCCCGACCCGCCCTCGGTGATCGTCACGGCGTCCACCCCACCTGAGGCCGTTGCGGCGGCACCGCTCCCGCCGCCGCCGCTGATGTCCACCGCGAAGCCGCCGTAGCCACTGCCGCCCACGCCGACCTTGAGGCCGACCACACCCCCGCTCGACTGGACGGTGGCCTCCGCGGTCGCCGGTGTGGTGCCACCGTCGATGGTGACCGTCGTCGAGCTGGCGACGTAGTCGTGGCCCGGGGCGGTCACGTCGATGCTCGCGATGCCGCCGGTCTGCGGGTCCACGGTAGCCGTCGCCTCGGCACCGGTCCCGGCGCCCGTGGTGGACGTGATGTTCACACGGGCCTTCGACACGGTCAGCGGGCTGTTGGCCCAGTTCGGCGACGGGCCGAAGTAGTGCGGGACCTTCGTCTCGTCCGTCGGGCTGCTCGGCCCATCGGCGGCAGCCGCCGCCTGCGCCTGCTGGACCTGCGACGGTGGCAGACACATCAACATCGCCACCGCCGCCCCGGTGATGATCAGCGCGACGGCGAGCCGTGCCCACGCCCCAAGCGTGGATCTCTTCGCGCGTTGGATGAACACGCCTTTCCCCCTCCCCTTGGTGACCCGCCGCGGCCTCCCCAGTGCCGCGCCCCGCGGGTCTGCCCGACAACTGTGCGGCGGGACGCCGCGCGCGGGGCGAAGATGACGCGCCTCTCATCCAGCTGTCATGACGGGATGTCGAGAGGCCGGCCCGTGGGGGACGCCGGTGCACTGGACCCACCATTACAGTGTGCGCATGTCAACCTACTCAACGTGATATCAATCGCCTTCGGTAGGCATCAAACCGGGTCGAATCACGACACTATCCGAGATCGGCTGCGCAACCCCGGGTGCGGCATTTACAAAGGTCCGGGGACAGCCGCAGATGACAGCCCAGGGGGGACTGTCGAGTGCGGTGCAGGGGAGGTAGTAGCCACCATGGCACAACTGTTGGTCGTCGAGGATGAGGCACGGCTGCGTGCCTACCTCACGCGCACGCTGGAGGCGGACGGTCACGTCGTCGACGGCACGGGGTCCGGCCCGGCCGCCGTACGGCGCCTGCAAGACGGCGAGTTCGACCTGGTCGTGCTCGACCTCATGCTGCCGGGGTTCGACGGTTTCGAGGTGATGCGGCGCGCCTTCGAACTGCGACCCGACCAGCGGGTCCTCGTCCTGTCCGCCGTGATGGACGTCGCCACACGGGTCCGTTGCCTGCGGATCGGGGCCGTCGACTTCCTTGGCAAGCCCTTCGCGACTGCGGAGCTCGTGGAGCGTGTTCGCACCAGGCTCCGTACGCCCTCCACCGGCATGTCCCAGCGGTGGCTGCACGTCGGGGAGGTCACCCTCGATCTCGAGCGGCAGACGCTCAGCCTGGACGGGAGGGACGTGCCCCTGTCGCACCGGGAGTTCATGCTGCTCGGCCACCTCATGCGGCGAGCCGGGGAAGTGTGCAGCCGACGTGAAATCCTCACGAGTGTCTGGGGATATGCCGACGACCTCGGGAGCAACGTGGTCGATGTGACGGTCCGCCGGATCCGCGGCAAGGTGCCCCAGCCGGTCATCGAGACGGTGCGCAATGTCGGGTACGCGTTCCGTGCCGGCTGAGCGCCGGCGGCTCGTCTTCGCCGGCTGGGCGCTGTTCGCCGCGTGCAGCCAGCTGCTGATCTTCGTCGTGCCCGACCTCGAGACCGTGGCGTTCCACTTGGTGTGGATCAGCATGTCCCTCGTCTACGGCGTCCAGAACTGGTCGGCCCGCCGCACGTCCGTCGTGCTGACCGTGGTCACCCTGGTCACGGGTATGACGCTGGGCGGGGTCGTGGCGGAGGGCTACGCATCCCGGGACGAACTCGCCGAAGTGCCGCTGATGGCGCTGGTGTTCCTCACCATGGTCTGGCACGTACGCCGGCGGGCGGCTGCCCTCGCGAAGATGCAGAGCCTCGTCGAGCGGGAGCGTCGCGCGCAGGAGGTCAAGGAGCTGTTCGTCCGCAACTGCTCGCACGAGATGCGAACGCCGATCACGGTGGCCCGCTGCTACGCCGAGATGGTCCGCAACGAGCTGCCGACCCCGGAGAGCAAGGAGGACCTCGACGTCGTCGTGGACGAGCTGGACAAACTCGGCGGCCTCGCCGGGCGTCTCCTCGTCCTGGCCGACGCCTATGAGCCCACCGAGTTCGAGTGGGGGCCCGTCGACCTGGGCTCTCTCCTGCGGCGAACGGTCCAGCGGTGGCGGCCGGCCTCGGACCGTCACTGGCACCTGGACACGCCCTCCGCCCTGATCGAAGGTGACGAGTCACGGCTCGAGGCCGCCCTCGACGCCCTGGTGGAGAACGCCGTGAAGTTCACCGTGGACGGTGACGCCATCGCGCTGCGCTGTCACGCGACCCGCGACGGTGCCGTGATCGACGTGGAGGACGGGGGTATCGGTTTCGCCCGGTCGCAGGCGGACGACGGGAGCGGCGGGCCGCAGTCGTCGAGGCGCTCCGGCACCGGGCTCGGCCTGGCGATCGTGCGCGCCATCGTCGAGGGTCATGGCGGTGGCCTCACCGTGGTGTCCGAGCGGCCGAGCGGCTCGTTGCTCCGGATGGTGCTGCCGCGGCACCCACCGGCGGCCGAGCCGAGGTCGGCACCGGCCGGTCCGTCAGGGCTGCCACACCTGCCAGCGGCCCAGCCCGAGGAGTCCGCCACCGGCAGGGAGCGCCGGGCGACCGCGCGGCAGAAGCGGACTCCGGCGATCCGCCCGGACTGACGGGTGTGGCACGGGCTTGGCCCCTGCCCGAGTAGGGTCAGGGACTGTGCGGGTGCCGATAAATCATCCGCCCAGGTGACGGCCTTGATCACCGATCTCTGGCTGTGCCCACCGATCGCCCCGCTCTCTTCACCTTGACCAGGGACGGGCGGCATCATGATCTGTCGTGCTGCTGCGCCTGGCCTATCTCGCCGCGACCAACACCTTCGCGCTCCTACGCCTGCTGCCGATGAGTGACCGAGATAAGGACATCGAGATCCTGGCGCTGCGGCACCAACTGCTGGTCCTGCGGCGCCAGGTCGGCAAGCCCGTATTCACCGACACCGACCGGGCTCTCCTCGCCGGCCTGCTCCACCACGTCCCGATGGACAAGCTGCGGCACCTCCTGCTGCTGGTACGTCCGGACACGCTTCTGCGCTGGCACCGCAATCTGCTCAAGCGACGCCACGCTGCGACCTGCGTGCCAAAGCGCCGCGGGCGCCCGCCCACCGTCCGATCGATTCGCGCCCTGGTGCTGCGCCTGTCCCGCGAGAACAGCTCGTGGGGGTATCGCCGGATCCACGGTGAGCTCGCGGCCCTCGGCATCAAGGTCGCCGCCTCCACGGTCTGGGAGATCCTCCGCGCGCACGGCATCCCACCCTCGCCCGAACGGCAGAGCACCACCTGGGCCGACTTCCTGCGCAGCCAGGCCGAAGCGCTGCTCGCCTGCGACCTCTTCGAGACCCGCACCCTGACCGGAGCACGGATGTACGTCTTCGCCGTCATCGAGCACTCCACGAGGCGCGTCCGGATCCTCGGTGCCACCGCACACCCCACCGCGGACTCGATGGTGAAGCTCGGGCGCAACCTCGTCATGGACCTGGAGGACGCGAGCAGCAGAGCCAGATTCCTGATACGCGACCGGGATTCCAAGTTCACGGCAGCCTTCGACGCCGTGCTGACCGACGCTGGGCTGAAGGTCGTCACCAGCGGCATCCAGATGCCGCGGATGAACTCCGTGATGGAGCGCTGGATACAGACCTGCCGGCGCGAGCTCCTGGACCGCACCCTTATATGGGACCAGCGCCATCTGCTCCATGCCCTGCGCGAGTTCGAGTCGTATTACAACGGGCACCGGCCCCACCGGTCCCTGGGACAACCCGCTCCACTCCGCTCGCTGCCCGAACCGATCGCCGAACCAGGGCAGATCAGACACCTCGAGGTCCGTCGACGAGATCGACTCGGCGGGACTCTGCACGAGTACCAGCATACGGCCTGAGCTGGACGGATGATTAATCGGCACCCGCAGAGCCGGCGCCGCACCAGCGCCTCCAGTACGTCGTAGACGCGTTGGCGCGGCACATCGGCCTCACGCGCCACCTCCGCCGCCGTGTACGACTCGCGTCTGACCAGCGCGAGGTGGACCCGCGCCTCGTAGCGCGCCAGGCCCAGTGCCGTGAGGTCGTTGACCGGTCCGCCGTCCGCATCCGTGGCTCCACACGTTAGAGCTGATCGGCTGCGGACTCCCCCTGAAGCACCCGTATATCAACTCCCTTCCCGTTCAAGGTCGTTGATTCTGCAGAAGTTCATGCTTCAAGGACAAGCCTTTGCCATTGGCGGGTAGCGCCTTGGAGTGGGCGCTCACTACGTTTCGCCGAAGCCACCACTGCCAGGGGTGGCAGCTCGCAGCAAAGCACATGCTACTCGCAGCCCACAGGTACCAGTGGTTACGCGCCGCCTCGAATCATGTCATTTGACATGTTCCTGACATATACCTGGCGGCATCGATCCCCCATGGAGGGCAGTCTCTTGCGATCGCAGAACACCGACCACGCGAGACCCAACCGGCTCCGACGGCTCACCCGCCGCGGGGCCACCGCCCTGCTGTCGGCCGCGGCCCTGATCACCGGCGGCATGCTGGCCGCCGCGCCCCAGGCGGTTGCCGCACCGACGGCATCACACACGTCGAGCAGCTCCATCGCCAACCCCTACAGCCCCGCCTACCAGCACCCTTACCGGCACGGCGTGTTGCCGACCCTGCAGCAGCACGCCAAGATGAAGTCCTGGGCGGCCACTCATCCGGCCGCCACCGCAGCGACCGGACCGCAGACGCTGTCCTACGGCGGCGGCGTCGACGGCATCGGTGTCCAAAGCGGCCACTCGAAGGTCTACCTGGTGTTCTACGGCACCCAGTGGGGCACTCAGAGCACCAACAGCAACGGAGACATGACCTTCTCCGGCGACTCGGCGGGCGCCGCCCCCGTCGCCCAGGAGATGTTCAAGGGCATCGGCACCGGCAACGAGCTGTGGTCGGCCGACCTGACCCAGTGGTGCGACGGTCCCAACGTGGCGTCGGGCGCCACCAGTTGTCCCGCCAATGCCAACTTCATCCCCTACCAGAGCGGCGGCGTGCTCGCCGGCACGTGGTACGACAACTCGGCCGCCTCGCCCAGTGCCGCCACCGGGCACCAGCTCGGCGCCGAGGCCGTGAAGGCGGCCGGCCACTTCGGCAACACCACGGCCACCGCCAACCGCGACGCGTACTACGTCGTCCTGTCGCCCCACGGCACCAACCCGGACAGCTACCAGGGCCAGTACTGCGCCTGGCACGACTGGAACGGTGACACCACGCTGACCGGCGGTGCGGTCTCCTCGAGCTACGGCGACATCGCCTTCAGCAACCAGCCGTACAACATCGACTCCGGCGCGGGCTGCGGCGTCGGGTTCGTCAACTCCCCCGGCACACTCGACGGCTGGACCATGACGCTCGGCCACGAGTGGCAGGAGATGATGTCGGACCAGAACCCGGCCGGCGGCTGGACCAACCACACCGGCAGCTCCTACAACGGCCAGGAGAACGCCGACGAATGCGCCTGGATATCGCCGGGCAGCACGGGTGGAGCGGCGAACGTCACGATGGGTACCGGCACCTTCGCCGAGCAGGCCAGCTGGTCCAACGACACCAACTCGTGCGCCATCAGCCACGCGATCGTCGGCGGCAGCACCGGGAACACGGTCACCGTCAACAACCCCGGGAACCAGAGCAGCACCGTGGGCACGGCCGTGTCCCTGCAGATGACGGGCTCCGACTCCGCCTCCGGCCAGACCCTCACATACACCGCGACCGGGCTGCCGGCCGGACTGAGCATCTCCTCCAGCGGCCTGATCAGCGGCACCGCCACCACGGCCGGCACCTCCTCCGTCACGGTCACCGCCCACGACACCACGGGCGCCTCCGGCAGCACCTCGTTCACCTGGACCGTCAGCAGCACGGGCGGCGGCTGCGCCAGCCCCGGCCAGAAGCTCGGCAACCCCGGCTTCGAGACGGGCACCGCTTCCCCCTGGACAGCCAGCAGCGGCGTGATCGACAACTCCGGCAGTGAGCCCGCCCACTCCGGCAGCTGGAAGGCCTGGCTGGACGGCTACGGCAGCACCCACACCGACACCCTGTCCCAGTCGGTGACCATCCCCGCCGGGTGCAGCGCCACCTTCTCCTTCTATCTGCACATCGACACCGCCGAGACCACCACGACCACGGCCTACGACAAGCTGACCGTCCAGGTCGGCACCACCACCCTGGCCACCTACTCCAACCTGAACGCGGCCGGCGGCTATGTACTCAAGTCCTTCAACCTCTCCAGCTACGCCGGTCAGACGGTCACGCTGAAGTTCACCGGCACCGAGGACTCAAGCCTGCAGACGAGCTTCGTGGTCGACGACACCGCCCTCAACGCCTCCTGACCCCACCAGGCCCGGGCCCAGCAGGACACGTTCCGCCCCAGCAGGGAACCGCTGCTGGGGCGGAACCGTCTCACCGGCACACATTGCCGGGAAGGAGTCTCGTTCATGGCGCTCCCTCGCGCCCACTTCGCACCTTGCTTCGCCGTATGCCTGGCTCTCACCGCCATCTCGGCCTGCGGGGCCGACGCCGCGCAGTCTGCCGCGCGGACCACGCCCGCACCTCTCCGGCTGGATGAGCGCGCGAACCACACCACCGTCTCGGCCACGGTGGGCACCTCGGTGGTGGTCACGCTGCACAGCACATACTGGTCCGACCTCACCAGCAGAACACCGGATGTCCTGGCCGCCGCCGGCGCCTCGCGGGTCACATCGGCCCACACCTGTGCCCCGGGCAGAGGCTGCGGCACTGTCGAAGTCGCCCTGCGCGCCGTCCGGCCCGGCTCAGCAGACATCACGGCCCGCCGCACCAGTTGCGGCGAGGCCCGCCGCTGCGTCGGCGATGAGGGCCGATACAGCGTGACGGTGAAGATCCGTGGGTAGACAACGTCGCTCAGGAGCGTGGTAGTCGGCCCGTGTATCCGGATGGACAGGAGTCCCACGGGCGAAGACGAGGGTGTCAACTTAAGTTGACACACCCTGCTGGCGGTGATCGAGCACGCCACCCGCCGCGTAAGGATCCTCGGCGCCACGGCACATCCGACCGCGGCATGGGTCACCCAGGTCGCAAGGAATCTCGCCGTGGACGTCCAGGACAGCGGGGCGAAGATCAAGTACCTGTTCCGGGACCGCGACGTCCGCTACCCAGCGGACTTCGACGCTGTCCTGGCAGACGAAGGCATCGAGGTCGTGCGGACCGGGGTAAGGATGCCCCGCATGAACGCGATCATGGAGCGATGGATCCGCTCGTGCAGAACTGAACTCCTCGACCGCACCCTGATCTGGAACCGGACCCACCTGCTGCACGCCCTGCGCGAGTACGAGACGTTCTTCAACCAGCACCGACCCCACCGCACCCTCGCAGGCGCCGCACCTCTGCGCCCACTGCCTGAACCGATCACCGAACCCACCCGACTGACCCACCTGAACGTCCGGAGACGCGACCGCCTCGGCGGTGTCCTGCACGAATACCAACATGCCGCGTGACCAGCACGGACGTGATTCTCGGCACCTACAGGGCCGAGCCCCTTCCGCTGACCTGCGGCAACGCCGCCAAGAGCCGCGCTCTGTGCCGCGAGGAGGGCTCATTGCACGGAAAGTGCGCCAGAACCTGAAACGAGGGCCACGTACGGCGGATGAAAAGTGAGCCGATCGTCCTGTCAAGGTCTGGTCCACGATCCGCTGACGCACATCGACCGGATGCCCAGCCGACCGTCGTGCACACGCGCCGCCCCGCCGCCGCCAACCACCTCACGTCGCCGACCACGCCCAGCACGACATACACCTACGGCTATAACGCCGACGGCAACCGCACCACCGCGTCCAACACCAGCATCGGCCTGCGGCCGCCAGCTACCGCAGGAAGACCCGCTGCTCAGGCTGACAGCAGGTCGTGGTGGGATCGGCTGCAAGCACCAGCCTCTGCGGCGACCCCCCTCGACTGCAACCCCCCATAGAGAACTCGCCCTTCAGGTGAACGAGTGCAGTGTGATGACCCGAGCACCTCAACGTAACCAGCCCCACAAACCAGGCTTATGGACGAAGAGGAGCTTCTGGTCTAGACCTTGACAGCCACCCTGTGCGGCGCCACCTTGGGACGCACTCGCAACAGCGGCAGAAGCCTTGGCGATTTGAAGGGACGGTCCGACATGGGAGAGTCGACCATCGGCGCTCGTGTGCGAATTCGCAGACGCGGGCTACTGGTCGCGCTCGCCGCGCTCGCGCTGGCGGCGGCCCAGTTCCTCGCCCTGCCCGCGCAACCCTCAGCGGCTGCTGGAAACGCCGGCGTCAACTGGCAACTCGCCTGGGCCGACGACTTCAACGGTGCCGCGGGCGGCGCTCCGGACGGGTCGAAGTGGAACTACGACACAGGGGGCGGAGGCTGGGGCAACCAGGAACTGGAGTACTACACCAACAGCCGCCGCAACTCCTACCTGGACGGCGCCGGCAACCTGGTCATCACGGGGCGCAATGACGACGCCTCGGGTTACCAGTGCTGGTACGGCACCTGCGGCTACACCTCCGCGCGTCTGCAGACCTCAGGGCATTTCGCCCAGAGCTACGGCAGGTTCGAGTCGCGCGTCCAGATCCCGTGCGGACAGGGCATGTGGCCGGCGTTCTGGGCGCTCGGCGACAACATCGGCAGTGTCGGTTGGCCGACCTCCGGGGAGATCGACACGATGGAGAACATCGGCAGCCAGCCGGGCAGTGTCCACGGCAGTCTGCACGGTCCAAACAACTACAACACCACAAGCACATACAGCCTGGCCAACAACGCACGATTCTGCGACGGCTTCCACATCTTCGCCGCGGACTGGTATCCGGACCACGTTTCGTTCTCAGTCGACGGGCAGATCTACGACACCCAGTACAAGGCCAACGCGGGCTCCGGCTGGGTCTTCGACCACCCGTTCTTCCTGCTGCTCAACCTGGCCGTCGGCGGCAACTGGCCCGGCAACCCGGACAGTAGCACCCCGTTCCCCGCGAAGATGACCGTGGACTACGTGCACGTCTACCGCCCCGCCTACCCGTCCTCCGCCGCGACCGGCCAAATCACCGGAATCGGCGGCCAGTGCGTCGACGTGAACGGCGCCAACACCGCGAACGGCACCGCCGTGCAGCTGTACAACTGCAACGGTACCGCCGCGCAGAGCTGGACGCTCCAGACCGACGGCTCCATCCGGGCGTTGGGCAAGTGCATGGACCTCACCAGCGGCGGCACCGCCAACGGCACTCAGGTCCAGCTGTACGACTGCAACGGTAGCGGCGCGCAGAAGTGGCAGCAGGAGTCCAACGGCCAGCTGGTGAACCCGCAGTCCGGCAGGTGTCTGGACGCCACGGGCAACAGCTCCGCCAACGGTACGCGCTTGCAGATCTGGGACTGCTACGGCTCCAGCAATCAGCTCTGGAGCGTTCCGTAGTCTGCTCCTGCGCCTCAGACCGAACCAAGATTATCCGCCGGCTCGCGGTCCCCAGTACCCATGGGGGCCGCGAGCCGGCGGCCGACGGCGGGTCCTCGGAACCGAGCCGTCGACGACGCCCGCCAGGACGCTGGCCTTGTGCGGTCGGCTCATGGCGCGGAGGCACTTCTTCGCAGCCCTGCAGACGAAGGTGCAGACGGTGAAGAACTGGGAGGCGCGCAGGACGCGCCGCCGGCGGCCCCGGGGGACGTTCACCGGCCCCACCCGCGCCGGCTCCGGCTGCCGAAGCGCCGGCAGCGCCCGCGACGGAGCGTCGGGCGGTGGCCGCCAGGAGTACGTCGACGTCGCGCCACCCGGCGGTCGCCAGCCTGGATTGTGGCACCCCCGCCGCCTTCCGCAGCCGGGACCGACATCGGGCGACGGCAGGTTGGGTTCACCCGCCAGCAACGCATCGACCGCTGCGAACAGCTCGCGGCGAGGGACGGCCGGGTGCGGGCAGAAACGTAAAAGTTTTGGTCTATACCATTGTTCTACGGCGGGCTGTTGGCCCACTCTTGGAGGCCTGCGCCGTTCCCGGGATTGGCAACAGCGCCACCGCACGCGGGGACTGCGTGTTCAGCCTGCCCTTTTTACGCGAAAGGAACGATGGCATGTTCCGAAGAACACGCCTGGCCTCCGTCGGTATCGCGGCCGTTCTGGCCGGCGCAGCCGGCATTGCCGTGGCGCCGTCAGCTTCGGCCGCCACCAGTTGGCCAGCCCACGTATCGGCCCCGTATGTGGACGCCGGCATGGGCAACACCACATTGACCACCGTCGCAAGCAACTACGGCAACAAGTTCTTCACCCTCGCGTTCGTGGACGGTGCGAACTGTCAGTGGTCGATGTACAACACGTCCAGCTGGCAGACGCAGATCGCGAACCTGCGTGCGGCGGGCGGCGACGTGTCGATCTCCTTCGGCGGATGGGGCAGCGACAGCGGAGGAACCGACCTGGGCAACACCTGCTCCTCGGCCTCGGCTGCGGCAACCCAGATCGAGAGCGTGGTCACCACGTTCAATGTCACCCACCTCGACTTCGACATCGAATCCAACGGGCTCAGCAACCACACCGATGTCGACCGCACCAACCAGGCCCTCGCCCAGGTGCGCTCGTGGGCGAGCAGCAACGGGCGCGCGCTGTCGGTCTCGTACACCGTCCCGGTCCTGCCCTCCGGTCTGACCTCCGACGGCCAGTACGTGCTCAGCAGCGGTCGCAGCAACGGCTTCACCCCAGATGTCGTGAACATCATGGCCATGGACTACGGCACCTCGGGCACCGAGATGGGCACCGCCGCCAACCAGGCCCTGGACGCGACGGCCGGCCAGGTCGCCTCCGTCTACGGCAAGTCCACCGCCCAGGCGTACGCCATGCTCGGAGTGACCCCCATGATCGGGCAGAACGACAGCGCCGGGGAAATCTTCACGCTCGCCGACGCCTCCACCGTCGAGTCCCACGCCGCGGCCCAGGGCATCGCCGAGGTCTCTTTCTGGTCCGAGGGCCGCGACAACGGCGGCTGCCCCGGCCAGACCACAGCCTCCTCCAGTTGCAGCGGCATCAGCCAGAACACCGGCGACTTCACCGTAGCGTTCAACAAGTTCACCGGTGGCAGTAGTGGCACGGCAACGGGTGCGATCACCGGATACGCCGGTTTGTGCGTGGACGATCAGTCCGCGAGCACCGCGAACTACAATCCGATCCAGGTGTACACATGCAACGGGACCGCTGCCCAACAGTGGACGGTGGTGTCCAGCGGCAACACGTTGCACGTGCTGGGCAAGTGCATGGACGTCTATGCCGCGGGCACGGCGAATGGGACCAAGGTCGACCTGTACGACTGCAACGGCACCGGTGCGCAGGTGTGGGTGCCACAGGCCAACGGGTCGCTGCTGAATCCGAATTCGGGTAAGTGCCTGGACGACACGAACTGGTCGACCACGCCCGGCACCCAGTTGCAGATCTGGGACTGCTCCGGCAACGCCAACCAGCACTGGAACATCCCCTGACCGAAGCCTCGCGCCTCCTTCTGCCACGCCGCCCCGGTAACGCCACGGCCCACCGAGGCGCGTCGGCGTGGCAGGTGGAGGCGCGAGATGAAGCTCGCCCTGGATCCGCCTGTGTCCCCACTGTGCGTTCTCTCGAGCGAGCCGCAAGACCAGCTTCCTGAGCGCCGCCCTGGCCGTTGGTCGTCCGGTGCGGGCGCGCCGCGTGTGTAGTCCCACTTCGCTGCGATGAGTCGGCGATGCCAGGCCGACAGGGTGTTGGGAGTTGACCGGGAAGACTGCCCGACAGCGGTGACGGGGTATCAGGCTGGACAGTGCCGCCTGCCAGAACCGGTCTGCGGACTCGTAGCGGACCGGGCCGGCGATCTGACGGCGCGGCACTGCGTTCTCATGCCGGAGCACGAGTGACTCCGCGTCCTTGGCGGTGTCGCAGCGCACCATAGCCCCGGGGACGGACAACAGCTTGCGGGCCACCTTGTACACCAGTGAGACGATCACGCGGACATGGTCCCGGCCGAGAATGTCCTACTCCTGCCAGCAGCAGCGATGACTTTCCGAGCCCGACAAGTTCTCGGGCGAGGATGACCGGGCTTAGGCCGGGGCGGGGAGATCTGCCTCCGGTTGCCTGCGTTCGAGGCCACGGGTGATTCGCTGTTCGAGCCTCGCCCGACAGTCCGGCCGCTCCGCTGTGGTGAACGAGAAGATCGCAGAGTCACGGAGCCGGCCGTCCTCGCCCGGCGCCCACGACCGGGACGCGGCGGCGCCGCCGGGCGCATATTGCGCGCCCGGCGGCGCCGTCGGTGATCGTACGATGTCAGATCATGAGTGCCAGACCTGGAACTCCGAGAGCTGGCCGGCCGGCCAGCCCGTGTTGGCGGTGACGTTCACCCGCAAGTAGCGCTGGGTGGTGGCCGGGAAGGTGATGGTGACGGTGTTGCTGGTGGTCGGGTCGAAGGTGTAGCTCGCCGACGCCACGAGGGTGGTGAAGGTGCTGTTGTCGGTGCTGCCCAGGACGGACAGCGTCTGGCTGCGAGCGCCCCAGCTGGCGGGGAGCTGCAGGACGATCCGGCTGACGCTGTTCGAGGAGCCGAGGTCCACCTGCACCCACTGCGGAAGGGCGTTGTTGGCGCTCTCCCAGTAGGTGCTCTGGTTGCCGTCCGTCACGTTCGACGAGACGTACGTCTGGGTGTAGCTGGACGCGCTGGTGGCCTTGCCCGCCGCCAGGTTGGTGTTCGTCGGGGCGCCGGTGCCGGTCAGCGCGACCGTGGTCGGGCTGTTCGACGCGTTGCTGGTGATGGTGAGGTTGCCGGTCCGGGTGCCGGACGCGGTCGGGGTGAAGGTGACGTTGACGGCGCAGGAGGCGCCCGCCGCGATCGACGTCCCGCAGTTGTTGGACTGCGCGAAGTCACCCGTGGTGGCAATACCGGAGACCGACGCGGACGCCGTACCGGTGTTGCTCACCGTGATGGTCTGCGCGGTGCTCTTGGTGTTGACCGTCTGGCTGGCGAAGGTCAGCGAGCTCGGGCTGGTTGACAGGGTCGCCGATGACGTGCCGCCGCTGGCGGCGGGGTACACCGCGAAGTCCGACAACTGGCCCGCGTTCCAGCCTGAGTTGGCGGTGATGTTGGCCCGGACGTACCGCGCGGCGGTCGCGTTGAAGGTGATGGTGACGGTGTTGTTGTTGGCGTTCGGGTCGAAGGTGTACCCGGCCGAGCCCACTATGGTGGTGAAGTTGGTACCGTCCGTGGAACCCAGCAGGGACAGGGTCTCGGTACGGGCCGACCAGGACGTCGACGGCGGGAGCCTGAGGACGACCTTGCCCACGCTGTAGCTCTTGCGGAGGTCGACCTGCGCCCACTGCGGGAAGGAGCCGTTGGCGCTCTCCCAGTAGGTCGAGGGGTCCGCGTCGGTGAGGTTCGCGGGCACGTACGTGCCGTTGCTGGAGCTGGCCGACGTCGGCGTGCCGGCCGCGAGGTTGGTGGTGCTGTCGATGCCCGCGCCGGTGAGGGCAACGGTGGTGGGGCCGTTGTTGGCGTTGCTGGCGACGCTCAGGGAGCCGGTACGGGTCCCGCCCGAGGTCGGGGTGAAGGTGACGTTGACCGTGCAGGACGCGCCCACCGCGATGGTGGAGCAGTTGTTGGTCTGGCTGAAGTCACCGGTCACCGAGACGCCCGAGACGGTCGCCGAGGTGGTGCCGGTGTTGCTGATGGTCACCGCCTGCGCGGCGGCCGACGAGCCGACGACCGTACCGGCGAAGGACAGGCTCGCCGGGTTGGCGTTCAGTACCGGACCGGGCGCCGTGCCGGTGCCGGTGAGGCTGACGGGGTTGTTCGATCCGCCCGCGTTGACGGTCAGGGTGCCGGTACGGGTACCGCTCGCGGTCGGACTGAAGGTGACACTTACGGTGCAGGAGCCGTTAGCCGGGATGGACGATCCGCAGTTGCTGGTCTGGGCGTAGTCACCGCTGACGGTGATGGAGGAGACGGGTACGGCCGAGCCGGTCGGGTTGTTGACCAGCACGTTCTGCGCGGCGCTGGTCGAACCCGTGGCGACGGCACCGAAGTCCAGCGCGGAGGGGCTGACGTTGACCGAGTCCTGGTAGGGCGGGTAGATCGGGGCCGGCCATGGGCCGCAGAACGAGCCGGTGAGGCCGGAGTTGCCGCCGCCGTCGGTCACCACGAAGTTCGATCCTTCGCAGTTGTAGGCCGCGGACGACGATGTCGCCGACTCCGACGATGTGGCGACGCCGGTCGCCGTGACGTTGTTGAACGTCGCCGCGCCGCCGGTCTGCTCCTGCAGGGCGAAGGTGCCGGTGCCGGAGATGGTGACGTTGCTGAGGTTGACGCCGCTGATCGTGCCCTCGACCCACTGCACGGCCTCGTACGGGCTCTGCTGGATCACCATGTTGGTCACGTTGATCGGGCCGGTGATCGCGCCCTGGCTGGCGTCGAACCACAGCGAGCCCACGCCGAACTGCCAGTTCGGGTCGAGGCTGCCGTTGCGGATCAGCGTGTTGCCAGTGATGTTCGTGGTGCCGACCGGGGTGGAGTTGAAGCGCTGCCCGACGTGGATGCCGCCGCCCTGGGCGATACCGGTGTCCCGTACCAGGTTGCCGCTGACGGTGTTGTCGTGGCCGCCGTAGATCGCGATGCCGTTGGCCAGTATCTGCAGTTGCACGGTGTTGTTGGAGATCGTGTCGAAGGCGTCTGCGCCGAGGCTGGAGTCCGCCCAGGTCGCGATGCCGTCGTCACCGGTGTTGCGGAGATCGCTGTTGGTGACGGTGGAGTTGGTGACGCCGCCGTGGAAGTTGATGCCGTCCGCGGTGGTGTCCCGGATGCGCACGCCGCTGAAGGTCAGTTTGTCCATCGGCCCGTCCATCCAGGCGCCGACCTTCATGTGCTCGATCCAGACGCTCGACACGCTGGAGTTGCTCATCGCGCCGCCGATGCCGTTGACCTGCGCGCCGTCGTTGCGTTCCTGGACGTTGCCGGAGATCGCGAAGTTCTGCAGGTGCACGTTCTGGCTCGGCGTCGGCGCGGAGTTGCCGTAGAAGCCCGGTGCCGTACCGGTGACCGTCGAGTACCACATGCCGGCGCCTGCCACCGTCACATTGTTGACGGCGATGTGGCCGGGGATGTTGAACGAGCCCGGCGGGATCCACACCGTGCCACCGGGGCCGGCCGCGCTGATCGCCGCGTTGAAAGCGCTGGTCGAGTCGGCCACACCGCTGGGGTCCGCGCCCTTGCTGGTCACCGACACCGAACCCGAGGGCTGCGGCAGCGCCGCGCCGACGTTCTCGAAGTCCGCGAAGTCGATGGTGTAGGAGGACGCGGTGTCCTCGGAGTCGACCTGCAGCTTGAAGGTGGTGCCGGCCGGATAGGTCGTGCTGAACAGCCGGTGCACCTCGTCGTAGAAGTGGTGCGGGTTGCTGCCCGGGGAGTTGGTGAACGGGTAGCTGCCGTAGTACCAGCTGTAAGCGTTGGTGAGGCTGAAGTTCGTCTGCTTGGTGCCGTTGACGTACAGCGACAGCGGGGCGCTGTAGACCGAGCCGTCCGCGGTGTCCGGGATGCTGTACCGGAAGTCGATCGAGTTCGTCGCCACCGGCGTGGTGAAAGTGACGTACTTGCCGGCGCCCTGCAGAGTCACCGCCTGGCGGCGCGACGCCTCGTCGGCGAGCTGGCCCTGGGTATAACTCGGACCGATGGCAGCGCCGTTGGTGGCGGAGTTCTCCGCCTGCACCTCGGCGTACGGCAGGCTCGCGCCGCTGCCGCCGGTGGCGGTGGAGGCGGCAGCAGCGGGCGTTGCCGTCAGGGCGAGTACGCCGGCGGAGGCCAGCAACGCCCCGGCACCTCCCACGGCGACCGCTCGTCTCAGCCTTCTCATGGATTGGAACACTTCTTGCTCCCTTCGGCACGGGATGCCGGATCTGCGTTTCCGGCGCCCCGCGGTTGATGAGGGTGAGGAGTGACGCGGCGCACAACTGCGGTGCGGTGACGCCGGGCACGCCGAACCTCCCACCGGCGGGTGTGCGGGCAGGCGACGACGCCTGGGGCGGCGCGACAGGTGTCCGCGGTATGGCCATGCGGTGGGGCTTGTTGGGTGGGGGATCAGGTGGGGGGGCGGGGAACTGAGCTTCGGGACATGGGGAGTTCATAGGGCACCAGCGGAAGGCACCGTAACCCCTACGACATAAGCCCGCAATATCTAGATGCATCTCTGTTAAAAATCGAATGGTCTTCTGCAAGATTTCATGTGAGAAGGCGAGGATTTCTGGCAACTCGCGATCCCGGGAAGCGGACAGGGCGTTCCGGTGGCCGGACGCGCAACAGCCGGAACGGCCTCGGCATGTGCACCGAGGCCATCGGCTGCGATGAGATGTGCGTCGAGCTCCGGCCAGGCGCCGTAACGGTCACTCCAGCGCGCCGCTGATCAGGCCCGCCGCCGCGCACTTGGCCGGCGCGGGCGTCGCACCGGCAGGCGAGCCCGGAGTGCGTCCGGGTCCTGCTCGTGCCGTCGGCGCACCAGGCCGCGGAGGCCGCCGGAGCGCCGATTTCGCCCACCGCACGCGACTCCGGGGAAAACCGCTCTGCCGGCGGTGCCCATGCGGGCGGCAGGCTGCACCGGTGGTGTGCATCGCAGCGGTCGACTGGGACGCACCTGGACCATATGCCCTGCTTTGTGGGACTGGTTGCGTTCAAGCCCTCAGGTCATCACACTGCAGCAGCCGTTCATCCGAAGGGCGAATTCTCTTCGGGTGGACGGCAGTTGCCGGTCGGGGCCAGCGGGTTCGGTACGTGTGGTCTCTGCGATGCCGCCGGGCTCCGGCGGCCCGGCCGAGGGAGTTGACCGTGTCGTTCTGGAACGCGGGATCGTCGTCGAAGGGCGCGGGCGTCGGTGTGGCCGCCCTTGTCCTAGGGGTTGTCATGACCTCTGTATTTCCGGCATTCGCGATCGACTCGTACAACGCCACGCCCGCGCCCGAGCGGACCGAGGTGGGGCCCTGATCGCGCAGTGGGACGACGACGCGAACCCGGCGACGCCCGACCGGCTGGACTGGATGTGCTCGGGCACCATGGTGGACCGCGACACCTTCGTCACCGCGGGGCACTGCACCACCGACTGGCCTTCCGGGGTGCGGTTCTACGTCTCGCGGGACCAGGACGTGCAGTCCGCGCTCGACACCGCGGCGGTCGCGCACCCCGGTGATCCGTCTGCCGTCGCCTCAGCCGTGGGCGTCGAGGGCACGGCGCACACCGACTCGGCTTACCCCGGGCCGTCCGCCGACCCCCACGACATCGCCGTCATCCAGCTCCCTGCCGCCGCGGTCGCCGCCCGGTGGACCTTCGCCCCTGCCACCCTGCCCGCCGCCGGCGACCTGGACGCCCTCGGCCCGCGGCAGTTGAACGCCAACGCCCGGCCGCCCCCAGGACGCGGGCCGGATGGTTGGCGGGCTCGATGACGGCGGAGGATACACAGTCGCGCCGTTCAGGGCCGCGGCGGTGAAGACACAGGCCAGGATCGCGTGGGCCTGGCCGAGCAGGAAAGAGGCCCAGGGCTGGAGGCCGCGATCTCAGGCGAACCGGCCCGGGAACGCCCCACGGCGCCCGGACCCATTGACCCATTGGTCCATACCAATTACGATCCCTGACACACGGTGACCGTGTCATGCCCAGGTCTTCTTCTGCCCCCATCCCGGCCGGACCCGACGTGAGGAATTCCCTTGAAACCTGACAGTCACAGATCACGGCATCGGCTGACCCTTCTTCGGCGCCTCGTCGCCGTCTGCGCGATCGGCGCACTCGCCGCCGTCGGGCTCACGGCCCAGGCGCACGCCGCGGGCACGAACATCCTCACCAACCCCGGCTTCGAGTCCGGCCTTACCGGATGGACCTGCACGGCGGGCAGCGGCAGCACCGTGTCCAGCCCCGTGCACGGCGGGTCGTCCGCCCTCAAGGCGGTGCCGACCGATTCCGACAATGCCCAGTGCTCGCAGACGGTGGCCGTCCAGCCCAACTCCGCGTACACCCTGAGCGGCTACGTCCAGGGCAACTACGTCTACATCGGCGCCACCGGCACCGGCGGCACCGACCCGTCGAACTGGGTCACGACCACCTCGTACCAGCTGCTCAGCACCAGCTTCACCACGGGCGCGAGCACGACCTCGGTCACGATCTGGGTCCACGGCTGGTATTCCCAAGGGGCGTACTACGCCGACGACTTCTCCCTCGTCGGCCCGTCGGGCGGCGGCACGACGGACAATCCGCCCTCGGCGCCCGGCACACCCACGGCGAGCAATGTCACCAGCACCTCGCTGACCTTGAACTGGACTGCCGCCACCGACGACCACGGCGTCCAGAACTACGACGTCTACCGCGGCACCACCAAGATCGCCACGGTCACCGGCACCACCTACAACGACACCGGACTGACCGCCGCCACCACCTACACCTACAGCGTCAAAGCCCGCGACACCGCCAACCAGGTCGGCCCCTCCAGCGGCGTCCTGACCGTGACCACCGCGGGCAGCGGCACGGACAGTCCGCCCTCGGCGCCTGGCACACCCACGGCGAGCAATGTCACCAGCACCTCGCTGACCTTGAACTGGACTGCCGCCACCGACGACCACGGCGTCCAGAACTACGACGTCTACCGCGGCACCACCAAGATCGCCACGGTCACCGGCACCACCTACAACGACACCGGACTGACCGCCGCCACCACCTACACCTACAGCGTCAAAGCCCGCGACACCGCCAACCAGGTCGGCCCCTCCAGCGGCGTCCTGACCGTGACCACCAGCGGAACCAGCAGTGGCGGCGGTGGCAGCACCGTGAAAATGGGCTACTTCGCCGACTGGGGCGTCTACGGCCGCCAGTACTTCCCCAAGAACATCGAGACCTCCGGCAGCGCGTCGAAGCTCACCACGATCAACTACGCCTTCGGCAACGTCACCAACGGCCAGTGCGCCATCGGCGACGCCTACGCCGACTACCAGATGACGTACACCGCCGCGAACAGCGTCGACGGCACCGCCGACACCTGGGACCAGCCGGTGGCCGGCGCGATCAACCAGCTCCGCGAACTGAAGAAGCTGCACCCGGGCCTCAAGATCATCTGGTCCTTCGGCGGCTGGTCATGGTCCGGCGGCTTCGCCCAGGCCGCGGCGAACCCGGGCGCCTTCGCCACCTCCTGCTACAACCTGGTCGAGGACCCGCGCTGGGCCGATGTCTTCGACGGCATCGACATCGACTGGGAGTACCCGAACTCCTGCGGCCTGTCCTGTGACACCAGCGGCCCGGCGGCGTACACCAACCTGATGTCCGCGCTCCGCGGCCGGTTCGGCAGTGACCTGGTCACCGCGGCCATCACCGCCGACGGCTCCTCCGGCGGCAAGCTGGACGCCGCCGACTACGGGGGCGCCGCACAGTACGTCGACTGGTACAACGTCATGTCGTACGACTACTTCGGCGCCTGGGCCGCACAGGGACCGACGGCCCCGCACTCCCCGCTGTACTCCTACAGCGGCATCCCGACCGCGGGCTTCTACTCCGACGCCGCCATCCAGAAACTCAAGTCCAAGGGCGTCCCGGGGAGCAAGATGAACCTGGGCATCGGCTTCTACGGCAGAGGCTGGACAGGCGTCACCCAGGACGCGCCGGGCGGCACCGCGACCGGAGCCGCGGCCGGCACCTATGAGCAGGGCATCGAGGACTACAAGGTCCTCAAGACCAAGTGCCCGGCCACCGGCACCGTCGCCGGCACCGCATACGCCCATTGCGGCAGCGACTGGTGGAGCTACGACACTCCGTCCACCATCGCCGGCAAGATGACCTACGCCAAGAACCAGGGCCTCAGGGGCGCGTTCTTCTGGGAGTTCAGCGGCGATACGAGCAACGGCGAACTCGTGACCGCCCTCAGCAACGGTCTCGGCTAGGAAGCACTGAAGCCGTACCGGGCAGGCGGGGTCGCCCCCGCCTGCCCATCCGCCGCACCCAACTACTAGGCGGCCCCATCAACGACCACCGGCAAGCAGCCCAAGCAGTGGGCCTATGAGGACCGCCTCACCACGGCCCAGACCGAGAGCCTGCGCGCCGTCAACCGGTGGTTCCGCGATACCAGCAACCGCCCCGAAGCCCGTAAGCCGCTGTCCTTGCGGGAACGCTCGCACGAGATATTCACGACGGGAAACGCCTCGACACCCTGATCTCCGGTGCGCTGTTCGCCCCCGAACGGCTCGACCTGGACCTGCTCGCCACGTACCGGGAACCACCCCCACTCGCCTACCGCCGACTGGGCGACGGCGACACCATCATCGTCATCGAGAACAGCGACACCTACGCCACTCTCCGCCGCCTCCTCGCCCCCAGCCCCGGGCCGACCCTGGAGAAGATCACCGAACGCGAGCAGGCCGTAGCAGCCGAGGCCGAGACGGCGCGAACCCAGATCGAGCAGCTCACCGGACGCCTGCGCGAGAGCCGAGCCGGCCGAACTCGCCACCGCCCGCAAAGTCGTCCTCGCCCTCGATCAGAACGAGGGCGAGAACGCACGCACCACGGGCCTGCCCGAGAACCCCCTCTACCAGTGGTGCAACGCTCCTAGGAGTCGGCGCTCCTCGCTGCGCCGTTCGCGTGAGCGGTGTGGGCCTCGGGCAGCCAGGCGTCGGCGAGCGCCGTGGGTACGGCTGGTGTGGGGACCAGTACGGTCGGGGAGGGCGGGGCCTGGAGACTGCCGTAGCGTTCCATTCGCTGCCAGCGCAGCCGCGAGCCGGCCAGGGCGGTGAACACCGACTGGACCACCACCAGGTACATCAGCTGCCGGTAGACGAACTGCTGCAACGGCAGACTCCACAGCGGTCCGGTCCGTTCGCCGTCCCGCCGGAAGGCGTACCAGCCCATCGTCAGCTGCAGCAGCAGGAAGCCCAGCCACACGGCGATGACCCGCGTCGGCTGGAGGAAGACCAGCCCGTAGACGGCGAAGACGTCCACCACCGGGCCGAGCAGCGGCAACAGCGTCTGGAAGAGCAGCAGACAGCCGAGCCCCCGGCGACCGAGCCGGCCGGCCGGGCAGCGCCGCACCAGGGCTCCGCGGTGCTTCCACATGGCCTGGAGGGTGCCGCAGCACCAGCGGTAGCGCTGTTTCCACAAGGCACTGGAGGCCGGGGCCTCGGTCCAGGCGATGGCGCTCTCCTGGAAGACGACCCGCCAGCCGTCCCGGCACAGGGCCATGGTCAGGTCGGTGTCCTCGGCGAGCGTGTCGTGCCTGACCCCTCCCACGCGCCGTAGCGCCTCGCGGCGGAAGGCGCCCACCGCGCCGGGCACGGTGGGCATGCACTCGGCCAGGTCGAACAGGCGGCGGTCCAGGTTGAAGCCGACGACGTACTCGATGTGCTGCCAGCGGCCCAGCAGCCCGCCCTGGTTGACGACTTTGGCGTTGCCCGAGACCGCGCCCACCCGCGGGTCAGCGAAGGGCTGGATCAGCATGCGCACGGTGTCGGGCTCGAAGACCGTGTCGCCGTCGACCATCACCACCAGGTCGTGGAGGCGGCCGTGATGCCGGTGTTGAGGGCGGACGGCTTGCCGCCATTGCGTTGGCGGATCAGCCGGACGCCGGGCAGGCCGAGCGCTTCCACGAGGTCGGCGGTGCCGTCGGTGGAGCCGTCGTCCACCACGATGATCTCCACCGGGTGGTCGGAGGCGGCCAGGGAGCGCACCGCTGCCTCGATGCCTGCGCTCTCGTTGTGCGCGGGCACGATGACCGACGCCGGCGCGGTGACCGGCGGGCCCCACGGCGTGCGCCGGGCCCCGTACCGCTTCAGAATGGCTGCACAGTCCGTGACCTGGGGCGACGCTCCGCGGACCGATCGGGCACCATCGGACCTTGTGCTCGTACGGATGCTCTACCTGATCGCCACGCGGATCTTCGCGTGGCTGGTCCTGCTGTCCCGATCCTCCGCGGCGAAGGAGGCCGAGATACTGATCTTGCGACACGAAGTCGCGGTACTACGCCGCCAGGTCGCGGCCCCCAAGCCCACCTGGCCCGACCGGGCACTGCTCACCGCCTTCGCCCGACTCCTCCCACGGGCGCTACGCCAGCATCGGATCGTCTCCCCGCGCACCCTCCTGGCCTGGCACCAACGTCTGATCAAGGACAAGTGGACTCAACCCTGCGGGTGCCGATAAATCATCCGTCCCGGTCGGGTCCGTGATCCCCACACTCCGACCGTGTCCGCTGATCGCGGCAGAGGCTTCGCCTACACCGGGGATCATGATCTGTCGTGTTGCTACGACTGGCCTATCTCGCGGCCACCAACACCTTCGCGCTCCTGCGTCTGCTGCCGATCAGCGACCGGGACAAAGACATCGAGATCCTTGCCCTCCGACACCAACTGCTCGCCCTTCAGCGCCAGGTCGGCAAGCCCACGTTCACCGACACTGAGCAGTCCGCGTCGGCCTGCTCCACCATCTCCCGCTGAACAAGCTGCAGCACCGGCGCGATTCCGGCCGAACCCCCGGAAGTCCGGAACCCGCGGGGTGGGACGGGGGGCGGGGGGAGGACGTACGCTGCCACTGCACGACGAGCCCACGGGGACCCGGCGTCGGCCGGTGACCGAGCGCATCGGAGGCGATTGCCCTGCTCACGTTGGATCTGCACCCGATCTTCCGCAACAACCGCGACATCGATGTCGCGCTGCGCCAGACCCTCTTCAAGGCCGCCGCCACTGGGGTCGACGTCGTGCAGATCATCACAGGCAAGGGGACGGGCCAGCTGAAGAAGCGGGTGCTGGCCGTGCTGGCGCAGAAGCACATCAAGAAGCTCTACGTCCGGGTGGAGACCGACGCGACCAACGCTGGCCGGGTCCTGGTCCATCTTCGATGACTCTGCCGGCGGACGCGCGGTCGGGCTTCAGATCTGGGCGAGGCCGCCGTCGACAAAGAGTTCGGCTCCGGTGGTGAAGGAGCTCTCGTCCGAGGCAAGGAAGACCGCCGCTGAAGAGACTTCGTCGGCGCGGCCCATCCGGCCGAGCGGAATCATCGTCGCAAGGGCGTCCGCGAGGTGCTGTTCGCCCTGTGCCGGGCTCCCCAGGCCACGGATGCCGGGGGTCTCGATGGGGCCGGGGCTGATGGCGTTGACCCGGATGCCGCGGGCCGCGAGCTCGGCGGCCCAGGTGCGGGCCAGGTTGCGGTCGGCTGCCTTGGTGGCACTGTAGACGCCCATCGCCTCGAAACCCTTCGACGCGTTGATGGAGGAGAGCACGATCACCGAGGCGCCGTCCGGAAGCAGTGGAAGCGCCTTCTGGACGGTGAAGAGCGTCCCCTTGACATTGACGTCGAAGGTTTTGTCGTACTGCTCCTCGGTGATCTCCCCTAGTCTGGCGAGTTCGGCGACGCCGGCGTTTGCCACGACGACATCCAGCCGTCCGCTGCGCTCCTCGATGGTGGAGAAGAGCCGGTCGAGATCGTCGAGATGCGAGACATCGCTCTGGACGCCGACGGCCCGTTCGCCGACGGTTTCCACGGCCGCGTCCAGTTCGGCCTTGCGCCGGCCGGTGAGGTAGACGGTGGCGCCTTCGTCGGCGAACCGGCGGGCGATGGCCAGACCGATCCCGGTCGAGCCACCGGTCACCAGGGTCACCTTGTCATCGAGCTGTCCCATGATGCCCACTTCCTTGAAATAGCTCATTTCACTACATCTGGGAGCCTTTCAATGCATCTCGTAGCGCCGACGCTGCGGCGAGTATTCCCGCCGGTGACGACCTTCGATGGCAAACCAGCGCCTGGTGAAGAAGAAGTGGACCCAGCCGCCCCTTCCAGGTCGCCCGCTGCTGCCCGACGAGCTTCGAGACCTGATCGTCCGGCTCGGCGCCGAGAACCCTCAGTGGGGGTTCCGCCGCGTGCACGGCGAGCTGCGCCGACTCGGGCACAAGGTCAGGCGCGGCCACCGTGCGCCGCGTCCTGCGTGCCGCCGGCATCAGCCCGGCGCCACGCCGCCACCCGGCGCGCCGCGAGTGGGCCGCCTTCCTCAAGACCCATTCCAGCGGATTGCTCGCCACTGACTTCTTCCACGTGGACACCATCGCGCTGCATCGGCTGTACGTTCTGTTCGTGATGGACGTGCGCACTCGCACCGTGCACATCCTGGGCGTCACCGCCCACCCCACCGCCACATGGGCGACCCAGCAGGCCCGACAGCTGCTGTGGCAGCTTGGCAACCGCGCCGCTGACTTCACGCACCCCATCCGGGATCGGGACGCGAAGTTCACCGATGCTTTCGATGCCGTCTTCGCCAGCGAGGGCGGTTGCCGTGGCGGAAATTCCTCCCGCAGCCCCAACTGCAACCCGTACGCGGAACGGTTCATACGCTCGGTACGCGAGGAGTGCACCGACCGCCTGCTGATCTTCGACCGAGGCCACGCCGAGAAGACCTCTACGACTACGCCCGGCACTTCAACGGCCACCGGCCTCACCAGGGCCGCAACCAGCTCGCGCCCCACGACGACCGAACATCATCCCCTGCCCGCTGCCCGGATCGAACGCAGCCAAGCCGGCGCCGGCCTGATCAACGAGTACCGGCAGGCAGGCTGACCGCCCGACAAACTCGCAGATCACAGCCGATGAAGCCATTTTGAAGCCCTACGAGGCGTCCGTGCCGGTGCCGGCCGCGTGGGACTCGGGTTGTAGCCCTGCTGGCCGGTGATGTCTCCCTTCGTCCATGTGCCGGTCTTCGCCGTGTTCTGGGTGTCGAAGTTGTCGACCAGGACGACCGACTTGCCCGCCGGGGCGCCGTCGTCCGACCGGGACCTTAGCGCGCCGTCGGGGTAGTACGACCAGGACATCGTGCGGTCCGAGGAGCCGCCCGCCGAAGTCAGGGTCCGCTTGGTCTGCTGGCCCAGCTCGTTGTAGTCGTAGGTCGTGACGATGCCCCACGGGTCCGTGGACGACCTCGACCCTGCTCGTCGAGGTCTACGAACGCTCACAGGCTGAGGAAGCCATCGATCCCCAGCCCCACAGACGGACCAGTCATGACACAACGTCCAGATATCCTCCAAACGATCTTCACATTCAGCCGACACAACCCCACACAGGCAAAAGCGCAGGTCAACGCCGACACCCGTGACATCAGCCCCGGCGAACCGGCCATCACCTCGCACAAAGGCCTGGTCAGAATGCTGACCAGGCCTTTTGGTTTGTGTCCGAGGGGCGAGTTGACCACCAACGATACGGTCGTGGTAGCGCAAAGGCGGCTCGACCTGCGGAACTCAACTTGATTCCGCAACGGCCTCGTGCCCTGCCTGGGTCGGCCCGGCGTCGCTCCTTCAGGTGTGAGCGAGCGGTTCAACAGGTGCCGCAGCGCGCAGCACAGCACCTTGTAGCCGGGTGAGGTGTTCGATGACGCAGATCGCGAGCACCGCCGCGCCGAGGGTGAGTGTCGCCGCCGCCACGATGAAGGGGATCGCGGTGGCCTGTCCTGCCGTGAGCGCCACCGCGCCCACCACGAGATGCGCGACCCAGACCGCCCACCAACCGTTCACCAAAGCCGCCTTGCTCGCCTTTTGCGACACGTCGGCACTCGCGCGCTCGATGTCCAGGACGAACTGGCGTGGAAACCACCAGTTGAGCACGGGAATGAACCACGCCACGACAGCCCAGACACCGGACGCCCCGACCGTTGCACCGGTGAGAATCTGCGCGTTGCGCCGACAACGCCCCAACCACACGAGGAAGAACACGGCTGCCACTGCCATCACGTAGACGAAGACCATCGACGCAAACCCGGACTCCTTCAGCGACGCATCCGTGGGATGCACGACGTGATCCCTTACGGCCATGGCTCGGTACACGTCCGCCAGGGCCGCCACCGCTATCGCCGCTTGCGCAAAGCCGGCCTGGAGGCGGGGGGACTTGGCCTCAGGGCTTGTCATGGTGGAAATCCTTCTGCTTGCGGTAAGGGCCTCAGCGCGGCCGTCGGAACGAAGCGCGAGGCCTTCCCATAACACACCTGTGCGCGCCACATCTGCGCGACCTAATTCATCTCACGGAACGAAAGAACCTCCCGCTTTCATCGCTTCACCCGTCGACATGTCCCCATTGCGCTTCAAAACTTGGGGGCCATTCCTGTGAAAAATCAAACAGCGCGGGATCGCTCCTTCGCCGTACAGCCTCTCGCCAGGACGGGCGCCCGGACACCACGAAGCTCATCCCTTGGGGATCAATCAGATACGTCGACTCGCTATCGCTCTCCTGGATTCCAGCAAAATCCGAGATACGACAGAACTCAGAAGGAGAGGCTCGACGAACTCGGAGAGAGTTGTACGTCGGTCGAATAAGCATAAATTCGACATGCCCGAAGTACACCTCCACGCGAGTCGTCGTGTCGTCCAGTCGAGACGGATCACTTCGAATAATTAGTTGACGGTGTGAAGGGTCATAGCTCCACACCTGAAAGACTCGGCCCGATCGGGCAAATTCAGACATCCCACTCCCTCCTACCAGCCGGGATCATCCAACTCAACACGCTCTCCACTCCAGTACCACTCGATCGAAGACCAATCCCGGTTGCCCAGGATAACCGCGCGAGCCACTACGCCGAGCTCCCAAGCCGTTTGGTTCCCCGACTGTTGCGCCTTCGTCCAGTCGGCGCCAGCAAGTGCCCGACCGCGCGGCAAGGTCCCGTCAAACGCCTCCTGCGCGGACCCGAACTCATCGCCGTTCTCATCGAGCAGGCCGTCAAGATTGAACGTGATCCGTACCCGCGGATTGTTCGCGGCGTCGGGAACCGCATTCATCCAATTCGGCCTTCCATTGACGTCGCTCACATCTCCCCATGGCTTCTTGCCATTGAGCGTGAAGCGGCTCCCGCCATCGTCTGCATTGAGTGACTCAGCGAGATTGTCTGAGATCCGATGCGCGCCATTCACGCCGAGAACGAGGTGATCTCCATCTTCGATCTTCGACCCGCAGACGTTATGGACGAGAATTGGCGTGTGCCCGGCAATGACGTAGTACGTATGGACATCGGCGACGGTGAGGTTGTAGCGCGTCGCCGTGCCCCGGGTCGCGCGGACGGCGACGATACGGACCGTGTGGCCGTCCTTGGTAACGAGGGCGTCGTGCGCCGCAAGCTTTCCCGCGGGCACCCACGCATGAGCGGTCTGGTCCCAGAAAGGGTGCGCCGACGTGCTGTGCAGGGTCGCCGTGCGACCGTCGACGCGCACGATCACGTCGACCAGATCGTCGTCGCGATGTGCCAACGTCGCCGTCACAGTGTGCGGCCCGTCGTACTTGCCCGTCACTGGGTCGGCGGCCTCGACCTTGTCACCATCCTTGATCTTGCCAATAGGCTTGGTCCCACCTCCCTTCATGAGGACCTTGGTATCGGGCGAGAAACTGCACGTCTTGGTACCTGCTTCACCGGTGGCGGGCCCGCTGGGCCGGGCCGCCTCGGCGTCCGCTTCCTTGGCCCGTTCCTGCGCGTTGGCGCGCTTCGCCGCGACGATGTCGGCCTCGTCGGCGGCAGCTTCATTCACAGCGTCGCTACCCGCGCTGGCTGTGGCGGCCGCGTCACCCTCGGCCGCGCCGTCGAGCGCACCTTCTGCATCGCCTGTCGCGGCGCCCTCGGCGGCTCCTGCGCCGCTTCCCTCTAGGCCTCCGCCCGAGATGACGCCGCCGGCCACGTCGCAGGCCTGATCGTGGCCCGCGCCGCCCCCGCCGATCCAGAACTCGCACTTGGCGACATCCCACAAGGGCTTGAGGACGACCTTGACGACGACCTTGACGACGATCTTCGCGGGATCGTGCTTGTAGTTGACCGACGGTCCACATTCTCCAAATCGGCCACAGGCGTAGGAGTTTCCCGGGGAGCTGGAGGTCGAACCACTGCTCGATTGGCCGCTGTTGCTCTCTGCGTCGCCGCTGGAGGTGTCGGTGCTACCGCCAGAGTTCTTCGTCTCGTCGATGGTGCCGCCGTTGGCCGTGCAGTTCAGGTAGTAGGCGCAGTTGTCCGGCTTGAGGCCCGTCGGGTCGCTGCCCGATGCCGGGTTGTCGCTGGCGTAGGCGTAGCCGCCCATCTGGTTGGGGTCGACCGCTTCGAAGACCGGGTCGGGGGTGAGGAAGCGCCCGAGGGTGGGGTCGTAGTTGCGGGCGCCGAGGAGGTCCAGCCCCGTGGTGGCGTCAGTGGGTTTGCTCAGGAAGCCGTGGTTCTCGTCAGCGGCCACCCAGGTGGTGGGTTCGGTGCCGCGGGGGTTGCCGTAGGGGTCGTAGTAGCGGCGGGTGACCGCGAGCGAGCTCGCGTCGATCGCGGTGGTGGCGGTGCCCTGGAGGTTGGCGACCTGGTAGCTGACCGTGCCGGTGCTGGAGCGAGTGACCGTGGTGCCGTCGGGGCCGGAGTAGTAGCGCAGACCCGTCCAGGTCTTGGCGGAGACGTTCAGCGTGATCTGTTCGGTGCCGCCGAACAGATACAGGATGCGCGTCTTGTCGGTGCCGCCGGTGCTGCTGGTCTGCTCCAGCAGGTTGCCGTCGGCGTCGTAGAGGTACTTGCTCGTGTTGTTGGTGGTGCCCGAAGGGGTGGTGACGGTCGCGGTGCGGCCTTCGGCGTCGTAGCTGAACGTCTGCGTCTGGCCGGCGGGGATCTTGGTGCCGGAGTCGACCGGCTTCCAGGTCTGGGCCGTGGTTCCGTTGCAGGTCCAGATCTGCAACTGGGTGCCGAGCGTGGTGGAGCTGGACGGGTCGTCCAGGCACTTGCCGGACTGGGGGTTGACCAGCGAGCCGCCTGCCGCGGCCTTCCACTGCTGGGCACCGGTGCCGTTGCAGGTGTACAGGTCGATCTTGGTGCCGTTGGCGGTGCCGCTGCTGGTGACGTCCAGGCACTTGCCGCCGATACCGCGGACGGTGCCGTCCGTGCCTACCGTCCAGTTCTGGGCGCTGGTGCCGTTGCAGGTGTAGATCTGGATCTTGTTGCCGTCGGTGGTGGACGAGGTGGCGTCATCGACGCACAGCTTCTTGCCGGTGCTGGTGGTCAGCGCCGAGATGAGCGGACTGGTGGTGGAGACCTTCCGGCTCATGGTGTTGCCGGCGTTCTTGTTCGGCGTGTAGCCGGTGTCCGTGTAGCTGGGGGTCCAGGTCGCGGTGCCGTTGGTCGGGTTGCTGCTGGTGGTGGTGCCGGCCTGGTTGGGCAGCGTGGCGATGGTGGTGGCGTCTGTGCCGGTGTAGGCGGTGGCCTGGGCTGTGTCGTTGAGGGCGTTGCCCGTGGTGTCGTGGTCGACCATGCCGGTGCGGTCGCCGAGCAGGTCGTAGGTGTAGGTCTGCCAGTACGGCGCCGGGCCGCCGACGGTCGTGGTCGTGATCGGTGCCGCGGTGGTGGTCTGCACGGAGGCACTGTTGCAGCCGCCGACGGCTCCGACCGGGGCGCTGGAGGAGTCGGTGATGCCTGCCGTGTCCGTCCAGGCGGCGGTCAGGCGCTGGAAGGAGTCATAGGTGAAGCACTGGGTGTCGTGGGTGGTGTTGTTCTGCAGGTCGTCGATCGCGGTGATCTCGCCGGCCTGGTTGTAGCGGTAGTTACACCCTGGCCAAGGGCTACCGGACCTCGTCCACCCGCTACGTGGGCGGCGCCTCCGGGGCGGCGTACACCGAGGCGGTCACCGGCTACAACACCGCCTACCAGCCGACCGGCAGCACGCTCACCATCCCGGCAGGCGACGGCTTCGCCGCAGCCGGGCAGTCCACTGCGCCCACCAGCGGTACCGTCACCTACACCCAGTCATCCTTTTACACTCCGACGGTCGGACTGCTGTCCACGCTCCGCTACCAGGCCGACGGCAACCTGCCCGCCGAGGATGTCGGCTACGGCTACACCCAGCAGGGCAATCTGGACGGCATCGGCGGCTTCATCACCGCGGCGAACACGCCCGACTACCTCGACACCGCCGTCCACGACCCCTTCGGCCGCGTCCTGCAGGCCAACTACGGTCCGACCGGCAAGGAACTGGCGACCTTCGCCCAGTACGACGCCACCACGGGCCGAGTGACCCAGACGTCCAGCATGCTGCAGACGTCCGCCACCGCCCTGGACGTCACCAGTTTTATGCATCAGGGCTGGTCAGGTACCCACACATCAAGCAGAAGAGCCAAAAAACGGGCAGTGGAGCGTCACCCTGACAAGCGCCGGCCGGCACTACCTGGCACACGGCACGTACCCTTCCCGCGGATCACGCCCGCGGGAGACCCAAGCCACCGCTCCACAACCCCGGTCCACCCGAGCGCAGGAAAAGTCGGCCACCCAGCGGAAGCCAAGTTCTCCATCACAGCCTCGCGTAACGTTCACGGAGCAGCTAATACAAGAACTCGCGGAGGCCGGCGGCAGGATCGTCAAGATCGGCAGCGGTCCCGACTTGGAGAAGTGGCCGTCCCGCGTCGCCGCCGCACGCAGATCCGGAAGGATTCCGGAGACGAAGGATCTGTACGGAAGCTGGTGCCGTGACGGGTACGAGATCAAGCTCGTCGACATCCCCGCCTGGCGTCTTGCCGTCCTCGACCCCTTCCCCGTGCCCTCGCGCCTCACCCGGCCGCACACCGTTATCCGGGCCATGCAGAACGAACGCCAGCCGCTCGGCCTGACCAAGGCCGTCCAAGGACGCGCTCTCCGACTCATCCAGGCACTGATCACCGCCGCCGAGGCCGACGGACACACCTGCTCGGCCGGCCAAACCGGCTTCGCACCCCCACCGCATCGCCGCCGCAGGGCACATCCCCACTTCACCATCACCGCACAGGGCCAGACCGTAGGGTTTCTCGTCCTCCAGGAACAGGACCGGACCGAGCACGTCGCCACCGAGAAGGAACTCGCCGACGCCAAGAAGCACTCCTGGGTCAGGATCCCCCGCTTCGACTACACCCCGTCCGAACGCCTCCGCATCATCCTCAGCGGCGGCCAGCCACACCGGGCAAGCGAATGGGCCGACGCTCCCCGCCACCCCCTCGAAGAGCAGCTCGCCGAGACCGCACAGGAGGTCACCCTCCGCGGCGAAGCCGCCGAACGCAGACGCCAGGACGAGGCCGAAGCGGCACGCCAGAAGCGTTCATCAGTCTTCTATGCGTCGTTGGCGCACCGGAAGCCAAGGTTCCCGGCAGATGAGTCCGGTGTGTTCGAGGAACGGGCGGCCACTCGGTAGCGGTTGCAGTACGAGTCGTGGCAGAGATAGGAGCCTCCGCGCAGCACGCGCGTCGTGCCCGCCTCGGGGCCGTGCGGGTCGTCGACCGGTGCCTGTGCGTAATACGTGGGCGAGAACCAGTCGGCGCACCACTCCCATACATTGCCCGCGGTGTTCCACAACCCGTAGCCGTTGGGCCGGTAGGACCTGACCGGTGCGGTGGTCAGATAGCCGTCCTCGGCGGTGTTGTGGTCGGGAAACCGGCCCTGCCAGATGTTGCAGCGCCAGCGGCCGTCCGGGGCGAGCTCATCGCCCCAGGCGTAGCGTCGGCCCGCCAGACCGCCGCGGGCGGCGAATTCCCACTCGGCCTCCGTGGGCAGCCGCTTACCCGCCCACTGGGCGTATGCCGTCGCATCGTTGAAGGAGACGTGGACGACCGGGTGGTTGCGGCGGTCCGCGATGCCGGAGCGCGGCCCGTCCGGGCAGCGCCAGTGCGCGCCTCGCACGTTGATCCACCACGGGGTACCGGCGGCTCTGCCGAGCAGATCGGCCGGTGCCGCGTCGACGGCGAGGTGGAAGACGGCGGAAGAGCCGTAGCGCTCGGCGTCGGTCACGTGCCCGGTGGCCTTGACGAACGCGGCGAACTGGGCGTTGGTGACCGCTGTCTCGTCGATGTGGAAGGGCTTCAGACGCACCTGGTGGACGGGACCCTCCCCATCGGCGGGATACCCCTCCCCGAAGGCGTCCCCCATCGCGAATTCGCCGCCGGGTAGGCGGACTTGTCCCTTGGTGGACCGCAGCCGGACAGCCTGCGCCGATGGCTCGACCCGGGTCGGCACGGCGCTGACAGTCGTGGCGCTCGGCGTACAACAGGGGCGGTGGTCGCTGGTCATCCTCGGTCCTCGTTCTGCGGCTCCCGTCCGACGGGCCGGCCGGCTACGGCTGGTAGGTGGACTCGTCGAGCCCGCTGAGCGTCGGGTCGTGCCCCACCTCACCGATGTCGTACATCGACGTCATCCAGTGATAGAAGTTGTCGCCGCGCTCGCGCAGCACGTCGTAGAGCCGGCGCATCATCCGGCTGCGGACCTCGGCCCGTTCCGGGTGCTCGTAGACGTTCTGCAGTTCGTCCGGATCGGTGTGCAGGTCGTACAGCTCGTTCACCGAGTCCGGGTTGACCACCAGCTTGTAGCGGTCCTCGCGCAGCATCCGCTGTGGATACGGGAAGTGGTGGCCGTGGAACTCGCAGACGATGTCCTCGTCCCACTCCGGGTCCTCGCCGCGCACCAGCGGCAGCAGACTGCGCGAGTCGACCGCCGGCTTCGGGTCGATGCCCGCGAGCTCCAGGATGGTCGCCGTGCAGTCGAGCAGGCTCACGAACTCCGAGCGCACCATCCCGGCGGGCGCGCCCGGGACCCGCAGCAGCCCGGGGGTGCGGTAGATGTCCTCATACATCGCGGGGCCCTTGTCGTGCAGCCGGTGGGAGCCCGTGAATTCGCCGTGGTCGCAGGTGAAGAACACCGCCGTGTCATCGGCCAGGCCGAGCCGCTGCACCGCGTCCATGACGCGGCCGATCTGCCGGTCGATCAGCGCGACATAGCCCCAGTAGACGGCGATGAGCTTGCGGGTCGTCTCGATCGGCATGGTGTCGAAGGTCCAGTGCGCGCTGTAGTTGCGCTGCACCGGTGGCTTGCCTTGGAAAGTCTCGGAAACGGACCGGGGCAGTTCGACGTCCGCCGGGTCCACGAGGTCGAAGTATTCGTCGGGAAGGATGTACGGCAGATGCGGCCCGTAGAAGTGCAGGGCGAGGAAGAAGGGCTGCTCGCGCTCGCGGTGGTCCGCCGCGTACTTCTCGAGGTGCTCGATGGTCCGTGTGGCGAGGTAGTGCTCGAAGGTGGCCTCGACGGGCTGATGCAGCCGGGCGGCCAGCAGATTGCCGGGGCCGCCGTTGGGCAGGGTGCCTCGGATGCGGTCGCTGATCTCGTACGGGGGGAGCCCTCGCTCATCGAGATAGGCGAGGTAGTCGGGGTTGTCCACCGGGTTGTGCCAGCCGGGCAGTTCGGGCCCGTCGAAGCCGTAGTCGGCGGCGGTGCGCCGGTTGCCGGCGTGCCACTTGCCGATGAGGCCGGTGTTGTAGCCCTCTGCGCGCAGGGCCCTCGCGAAGGTGAACTGGCCCTCGGGGAGGTCCTCGAGATAACCGACGTTGCGCTCGTGGTTCGCGAGGACCCGGTGGCGGAACGGCGCCTGGCCGGTGAGCAGGCTCGCGCGGGCGGGGGTGCAGATGGCGGTGGGGGTGTACCAGCGGTCGAACCGGGTTCCGGTGGCGGCGAGTTCATCGAGAACCGGCGTGTGCGCCAAGGCGTTTCCGTACGAGCCGAGTGTGTCCACGCGATGCTGATCGGTCATCAGGAAGAGGATGTTCTTCCGGTCGCTGCGGGACTCGCTCACTTGCCGGCCTCCATGAAGAGGTCGCCGGTGTAGTACGACTTCGGGTCGACGGGCTGCTTGAGTTTGCCCGCCTGGACGAAGTAGTCGTTCATGCCCTTGAGCCACTTGTCGACGGTGCCGGCCTTGGTCAGGGCATCGAGCTCGTCGACGCTGAGCAGCTTGTTGTTGGCGGCGTCGGCCTTCACCTGGTCCACGGGGATCTTCAGCTTGGCGGCGGTGAGTTGGATGGCTTCGTCGGTGTGCTCGGCGCGGAAGTCGATGGCCTCGCGCAGCACGGCGAGGACCTTCTTGACCTTGTCAGGCTGTTCCTTGACCAGCTTGTTGCCGGCCACGAAGGCGGTGGGGAAGGAGACCTCGTCCTTGAAGTCGCTGTTCTTGGCGAGCTCGACGAGGCCGGGGACCTGCTTCTTGATGGTGGCCGCCGCCGGGTACCAGAAGCCCGCCGCGTCGACCTTCTTGGAGGAGACCGCGGCCACGATCGTCGACGGGTCCATGGGGACGACCTTGATGTCGCTCTTGGTCATCCCCGCCTTCTTCAGGGCGAGCGTGAGAATCATGTCGCCGGAGGTGCCCTCGGGTACGGCGACGGTCTTCCCCTTGAGCTCCTGCACGGAGTTGATGCCGGGCTGGGCGATGACCCGGTCGGAGTCGCCGAGCGTGTTGAGGGCGATCACCTTGGCCTTGCCGGAGGCTGGCAGCCACATGGCGCCCGGGCCTATGTAGCCGAAGTCGAGGTTGTCGGTGCCCAGTGCCTGGATCTGGAGCGGGCCGTTGGTGAAGACCTTGCTGTCGGCCTCCAGGCCGTGCTTCTTCCACAGTCCCTTGGCGTCTGCGATGGCGATCAGGCTGGCGCCGTTGAAGTCGCCGATGTAGCCGAAGCGCACCGTGTCGCCGCCTCCGCCGCCGGCCGAACCGCTGCCGCAGGCTGCGAGGAGGGCCATCGTCGCAATGCCTGCGGCGGTGGCGAAGAGGTGTCTGCGGGTGAGGGTGGGTGCCATGACATCCGTTCCTTTTCAGATCAGGTGGTGGCTCAGCGGGTGGCGGTGAGGGCGGCGGTCGCGCCGTCCTGGTGGTACACCGAGTGCCATACGCGATTGCGCAGTTGGGCGAACTCGGCGCTGAGGCGGAAGTCCTCGTCGCGTTCGACCGCGGGGACGTCGATGACGTCGTAGATCCGTCCGGGGCGGGATGCCATGACGATCACGCGATTGGCCAGGAAGACGGCCTCGTCGACGTCGTGGGTGATGAACAGGACGGTGCGTTTGTCCTGGCTCCAGGTGTCGAGGAGCTGTTCCTGCAGCTTGACGCGGGTGAGTGCGTCCAGGGCTCCGAAGGGTTCGTCCATCAGCAGGATCGAGGGGCCTACGGCGTAGGCACGGGCGATGGCGCAGCGCTGGCGCATGCCGCCGGACAGCGTCTTGGGCAGGGCGTCGGCGAAACGCTCAAGACCCACCAGCTTGATGAAGTGCTCGGCGCGCCTTCGGCGTTCGTCCTTCGCCATGCCCATGGTGCGCAGCCCGAACTCGACGTTCTGGCGCACGGTGAGCCAGGGGAAGAGCGCGTACTGCTGGAAGATGACCCCGCGTTCGGGGCCGGGTCCGCTGACCTCTTCGCCATCCACGAGTGCCTGGCCCTCGGTCGGGGTCTCCAGGCCGGCGAGGATGTTCATCAGGGTGCTCTTGCCGCAGCCTGAGGGGCCGACGACGGTGACGAACTCGTTGTCCGCGATGTCGAGCGAGACGTCGTCGAGCGCGGTGAAGGTCTCGCGGCCCAGGGCAAAGGTCTTGGTGACTCCGCGGACGGAGATCTTCGCGGGCTTGGACTCTGTGGCGGCCTTCGCGGTCGCGGCCGGCTTGCTGGTCATCGGCGTTCCTGCCATCCGGTGAGCTTGCGTTCGGCGAGGAGCAGGACCCGGTCCATGAGCAGGCCGAGGATCCCGATCGAGATGAGCCCGACGAAGATGGTCGGGAGGTCGTAATAGAGCTGGGCGTTCTGCATGCGGTAGCCGAGCCCCTGCTGGGCGGCGATCAGCTCCGCGGCCACGAGCGTGGCCCAGGCGGAGCCGAGCCCGACCCGCATGCCGACGAGGATGAACGGCGTGGAGGCCGGCACCACGACCCGGGCGAAGATCCTGCCGTCCTTGGCGCCGAGCACCCGTGCCGCGTCGATCAGCGTGCGGTCGACGTTCACCACACCCTGGAAGGTGGAGATCACACAGGCCAGGAACGCGGCGAGGAAGATCACGAAGATCTTGGGTGTCTCGTCGATGCCCATGACCACGATGGCCAGCGGGATGATCGCGAGCGGCGGGATCGTACGGAAGAACTGGATCCAGGGCTCGATGAGCGCACGGGCAGTGGCGTACCAGCCCATCAGGAAGCCGACGGGTATCGCCACCGCGGTACCGAGCACGAAGCCGATCACCACTCGTGTCAGAGAAGCGAGTACGTCGTCGGCAAGCGTGCCGTCGCTGATCAGCGCGCCGGCCCGGGAGACGACCTCCGGTGGGGTCGGGAGCTTGAATCCGGTGGCGGCCAGGGCCCACCACAGGGCGATTCCGAGCACCACGGACAGAGCGTTGAGCAGAAGTGCTCGCCTCTGATTGCGCTTACCGGACGGCGTCCTGGCGGACTTGGCTGCTGCGCCCGACGGTGCCTCGGGCGTCTTGTCGGGCAGGGCATCCATGGGACTGGCACCCTGCTGGTCAAGCACGTGCATGGGCGGTTCTTTCTGTGATGGAGTCGGGTGCATCCGTACGGCCCTTCACATCAGCGGTTTCGGGGTACTTGGCGAGCAGCGGGGAGCTGTGGAAGACCGCCGCGAGCGCACCGAGCGCTCCGTCCTCGTCCGAGAGATGGGCGGCCTCGACCACAGGTCCGGCCGACGCGGTGGGAAAGAGTTCGGCGGCGAGGGTGGCGGCGACCTGTTCCACGATCACCGGGGCGAGCCTGGTGATCTCCCCGCCGATGACGACCTTCGCCGGGTTCAGCGCCATCGTGGCGGCGCCGACGACCCGGCCGAGCGCCGCCGCGGCCTCGCGCAGCACCCTGTCCACCACGGGATGAGCGCGGGACACCGCGGCCGCAAGGGCGCCCAGGTCTTCCAGGGGAAGGCCGAACTCCCAGCATTTGGCAAGGATTCCGGGCACCGAGACGACGGTCTCCAGACAGCCGCGTTTGCCGCACCGGCAAGGTCGGCCTGCCGGTTCGACGGTGACATGCCCCAATTCGCCCGCCAGTCCTCCGGATCCGGTGACCAGCTGACCGCCGACGACCAGGCCGCCGCCGACACCGTCCGAGAGGCGTACGTACACCAGGTCGGCGACGCTCGTCGCGCCGCTGATCGCCTCGGCGAGTGCGGCGAGGCGGGTGTTGTTGTCGACGATCACGGGTGCGTCGAACCGTTCGGCGAAGGCGGCGTCGACGCCTTCGGGTGCCGGGCGCAGCACGGTGGCGCCGGCCGAGGCACGCGGCCAGGGCGCGCCCTGGGGCGCCGGGTAAGGGCCGGGGACGCCGATGCCGATGCCCTGCAGCGCACCGTAGTGGACGGCCGCCTCGGCGCTCAGCCGGTCGAGCAGGGCGAGCGCGAGCTCCAGGCGTACGGGCCAGGAGGCCGAGTCCTCGTAGCGTACGGAGCCCGAGACCATGATCTCGTGGGAGGCGTCGGCGACCGCCACATGGACCCGTCGGTGCCCGAAGTCGACCCCCATGAACTGCGCGGACGCCGGGTCGAGTGCGAGGCGTTCGGCCGGGCGGCCGCTGCCCGAGCGCCGAACGGCGTCGGTGTCGACGACGACGATGGCGCCGCGCTGCAGCAGGCTTCCGGCGATGTCGGACAGCGTGGTGCGGGACAGGCCCACGATCCGGGCTATCTCTCCCCGGCTCAGGGCGCCGTTCTCCTGCAGGGCGCGCAGGACGCAGTCCTCATGGGTCCGTCTGACCAGGGCGTGCACTCCGGTGGGCATCTGCATGCCGGTCAACGTAAGGAGGCTCGATTATTCCGTCAACCATCCGACAGAATTATCCGACGGTAGACCGCAGATCCAGTACAGGCGCGGCCCGCACCGCAGTGGCGTGGCTCATGTCATCCGGATTATTCATCCGGAGTGTTGACGTAAAAGAGCGGACCTTCCCATGCTGTGCCGCATGCCTGAAAGTGACGGCTCCCCGATACGAACCGGCCGACGGCACGAGGCACTCGTGCTCGAACTGCTGCACCGACACGGTCCGCTCAGCAGAGGCGGACTCCAGAACCTCAGCGGCCTGTCCAGAACGACCGTGTACGACGCGGTCGCCAAGCTCGTGGTCGACGGCACTGTGGTGATCGACGGCGCCCCGCTGGCTTGGCGCAGGCGCGGCCGCCCCGTGGAGCTGTTGACCGTCAGCACCAGGGCGACGACGGCGGTGCGCAGCGCGCCCGCCGCCGAGTCCGGCAGAGCCGATGGCACGGACGACGACAAAGGAGATCGTGCACGATGACTTCGCACGCCCTGCCGAGAAGGTCGCTGCTGGCCGGAGCGGCCGGCCTCGCGGCCACGGCCGCGCTGCCAGTCACCGCCGGCCCGGCCCGCGCCGCCGCGCCGCGGCACTTCCCGGCGAACTGGCCGGACCCGGTGCCCTACGGCCTCGCCGACGACCGCCTGGACCTCTGGCCGCGCGACGACAACTCCTTCATCCTGCCGCTCGAGTTGCGCCCGCGCGACGAGGAACTCGGGCGGGTCTGGATACGCGACTTCTACGTCAACTGTTTCCGGGTCGACGGTCGCCGCCCGCTCTACGTCGCCACCGGCACCACCCGGGTGCCCGGCCTCGACACCGCCGGCCCCTGGAACGACGGCATCTTCATGTGGACGTCCACCTCCCTGCGCGGCCCCTGGCGTCTGGCCGACACCACCGGCATCCGGCCGGGCGCCGAGAAGGGCAAGGTCTGGTCGCCCGAGTTCGTCGACGAGAACGGGCCCGGGCGCACGGTCGTAGCCCCGTGGCAGGAGTACTGGTACGACGACCTGTTCGGCAAGCGCGGCAACGTCTGGGCGCCGGAGGTGCACTACTTCCGCGACACCTGGTACATCGTCGCCTGTATGGGCGACCGCGCTCACAAGGTCGGCTCGTTCCTGCTGGTGAGCGACGGGGCGTCGAGGGTCCGTACCGGCTCGCCGAGGGCAACCTCGACAAGCCGTTCGGCGATCCGCTGCCCGACGCGCCGTACATCGATCACGGAGCACGCTACCACATCGACGGCAGCATGTTCACCGAGGGCGACAACGCCTGGCTGGTGCTGCACAACAACGTGTACGCCCCGTTCCGGGACGACATGGAGGACATCGTCCCGACGACTGACAGTGAGGCGTTCCAGCAGCAGCCCTACAGCCCCGAGCCATACCTGGAGGGCGCCTACGTCTTCAAGCACGGCGGCAAGTACTTCCTGGTGCAGGCCGCGTGGGACCGCACCTCGACGGCCGCCGACGGCAGCATCCGCCATGCCTACAGCGGCGGCGGGACGCAGTACCAGTACGACGCGGTCGTCGCCGTCGCCGACCGCCTGGAGGGCCCGTACTCCCGGCGCTGGACCGCGGCTGTGGGCGGCGGCCACGACAGCGTCTTCGCGGACGAGGGCGGTCACCTGTGGGCGACCTTCTTCCGCAACCCGAGCTTCGGCTACTGGGCCGACCCGACGCGCATCGGCGACGCCGCGGTGCCCGGCGTCGTCCGCCTGGAGTGGACCGGCCCGCGGGGCAACCGCCTCTACGTCCAGCGGCAGAGCCGAGGCCAGGCCATCGGCAGGTGAAGGCCCAGGACGACGCGATCCCCCCGTGCGAGGCGTCGACGGACGCCGCGCACGGTCGGGCTGACCCGCCTCCCCGCTCCATTGTCCCGAACGCGTTGTCCCACTGGAAGGGAACACTGTGACCTGCCCGACCGCTCCGAACATCGTCTTCTGCATGTCCGATCGGGTCCGCGCCGACTTCACCAAAGGCGTGGGCTTCGAACTCGACACGATGCCCTTTCTCGACTCCCTGGCCGCCCAGGGCACCCGCTTCCGCCGCGCGTACACCACGGCTCCGGCCTGCGTCCCGGCTCGCACCAGCCTGCTGACCGGCAGATGGCCCAGCACCCACCGCGTCCGGCAGAACTCCAACACCGACGCGACGCAGGTGTCACGCGGCGACGACCTGGTCGATGTCCTGCGCGGCGCCGGCTACCAGCTGTTCTACGCGGGCAAGACGCATATGTACCGGGACAATCCGGCGGAGTACGACGCCTTCTCCGAGTACGGGCACACGAAGGCGCCGGACAACACCACCGAGCAGCGGGCCTCCACCGCCTATCTGAACTCCGTTGACATGGGCCCTACGACGGCGCCCACGCCGTTCCCGGCGCAGCAGCAGTACCCGTACCGGATCGTCTCCGACGCCATCCAGCAGATCGACGCCCGGGACCCCGACAAGCCGTTCTTCGCCTTCGTCTCCACCCCCGAGCCGCACAACCCGTACCAGGTGTCGGAGCCGTACTACTCGATGTTCTCCGAGGACGAGATCCCCGAGCGGTTCACCGGCCCGGCGGACGCGGAGGCCAAGGGCGGCGCCTACAAGTGGCTGCGCGACCTGGTGGAGGAGAAGCGCCCTGGCTACGACGGCCTCTGGCGCCGCTACCGTGCCACCTACTGCGGCATGCTCCGCCTCATCGACGACCAGTGGCACCGGCTCGTCGATCACCTCAAGGAGCAGGGGCTGTACGAGAACACCCTGCTGATCTTCCTCGCCGACCACGGCGACTACACCGCCGAGTACGGCCTGCAGCGCAAGGGCGCCGGCATCCCCGAGGTCCTGGCGAAGGTGCCCTTGATCGTGCACGGCTGCGGCATCAAAGTGCAGGACAACAAGACGGACTTCGTCTCGATCGCCGATATCCTGCCCACGGTGTGCGAGGCGATCGGCCGCCCCGTCCCGCTGGGCGTCCAGGGCCGCAGCCTGTGGCAGATGCTCACCGGCTCCGACTACCCTGCCGCGGAGTTCGCCGACATCGTCACCGAGCGCGGCTTCGGCGGCCTGCCCTACCCCGCCGACGCCCGGCCGCCGCTTCACTTCCCCTACGAGGGCAGCAGGTACGACGAGCTGAACACCGTGACGCAGAGTGGTTCGTCGCGGATGCTCCGGCACGACCACTGGAAGCTCTACGAGCATGTCGGCGACGTGGGTGAGCTCTACGACCTCGACAAGGATCCGATGGAGCTGCACAACCGCTGGGACGATCCGAGCCTGCGCAAGGTCAAGGCCGATCTCATGCAGCGGCTGCAGCGATGGGCGGTCCGGCTCACCGACGACCTCCCCAAGGGCGTCTACGAGCCCAGGCTCGCCCAGCACAACTGGTACCGGACCTCGGAGGACGACGGAGCATGACCGGACCGAACCACCCCAGCGACGGCAACCGGCAGACCGACCCGTCGCGCCGTACGGTCCTGCGCGGTGCGGCTGCCGTGACCCTGGCCACGGCAGTCACGTCCGCGGCTGCCACCGGGACCGCTTCCGCGGCCGGCGGCTCGTCCGCCGCGGTCGTCGACCACCCAGGCGCGCAGTGGCTGCCCGCCGCCCGCACCAATTTCCGCACCGCGCAGCGTCCTCACAGCCATCCGATCGACTACGTGCTCATCCACGTGACGCAGGAGCGCTTCGACGACGGCGTCGCCGTCTTCCAGAAGCCCGGCCGGAAGACCTCGGCCCACTACGTGGTCCGTTCGGCGGACGGCCGCATCGCGCAGTGCGTGAGGGAGAGGGACATCGCCTGGCACGCCGGTCACCCCGACTACGACGACCGCAGCATCGGCATCACCCACGAGGGCTGGGTCAACTCCGCCCGCTGGTTCACCGAGGAGATGTACGCCGCGTCCGCGGCACTCACCGCGGCCGTGTGCGCCCGCTACGCCATTCCCGTCGACCGCACCCACATCCTGGGCCACCACCAGGTGCCCGGGACCACCCACACCGACCCTGGGGCCAACTGGGACTGGGAGCACTATCTCGAACTGGTGCGCCAGGTGAAAACCGCGAGCTGAGCATGTTCAGTGGGCGGTGGAAGGTACCGCGGCGCGGCCTTCCTGGTGATGGAGGGAGTGCCACACCCGGTTATACAGCGCCGCGAACCAGGAGCTGAGGCGGAACTCCTCCCCGGCGCACACTGGCGCGGATGTCTCCGGCGAGCGTCCCGTTGCCGATCAGTGTCCCAGCCCGGACGACGACCTGCGGTGGCGTCGGCAGCCTGAAGCCCGCGCCAGCCCAGCCGGCACCCACCACAGCCCGATGCCCAGCAGGACGGACACGGCGTTCAGGGCCGGGAGCAGCCCGCGGCGGGCCGCCGGTCGGCGCCCTGCTTGTCAAGAACGGACATGGGCGGCTCTTCCTGGGGTCGGGGCGGATCCATCGAAACGGTCCTTCACGTCGGCGGTTTCGGGGTACTTCGCCAGAAGGGGGGAGTTGTGGAAGACGGCTGCGAGCGCGCCGAGGGCGCCGTCATCGTCCGAGAGCCGCGCGGCCTCGACGACGGGACCGGCCGCCGCGATCGGGAAGAGTTCGCCGACGAGAGTGGCGGCCACCTGATCCACCATCACGGGTGACAACCGGGCGATCTCTCCGCCGATGACCACCTTCGCCGGGTTCAGGGTCATCGTCGCGGCTCCCAGGACCCGTCCCAGCGCCGCGGCCGCCTCCCGCAGCACGCGTTCCGCGACGGGGTGCCGGCGGGACACGGCCTCCGCCAGGGCCTCGGGGCCGTCCAGGCGCAGACCGAACTCCCAGCAGGTGGCGAGGATGCCTGGCGTCGAGGCCACGGTCTCCACACATCCGCGCTTGCCGCACCGGCACGGACGGCCCACCGGTTCGACGGTCACATGCCCGAGTTCGCCCGCCAGCCCGGTGGAGCCGGTGACCAGCTGGCCGCCGATGACGAGCCCGCCGCCCACACCGTCGGCCAGGCGCACGTACAGCAGATCGGCGACGCTGTCGGCGCCGGTGATCGCCTCGGCGAGAGCGGCCAGTCGGGTGTTGTTGTCGACGATCACGGGCGCGTCGAAGCGTTCGGCGAAGGCCGCGTCGACCCCGTCCGGAGCCGGTCGCAGAATCGTCGCGCCCGGGGTGGCGCGGGGCCAGGCGCCCTCTTCAGGCGCCGGGTAGGGACCCGGGACGCCGATGCCGATGCCCTGAAGTGCCCCGTAGCGGACGCCGGCTTGGGAGCCCAGCCGGTCGACGAGTGCCAGGGCGAGTTCGGTGCGCGTCTGCCAGGACGCCGTGTCGTCGTAGCGGACCGACCCCGAGACCATGATCTCGTGCGAAGCGTCGGCGACAGCGACGTGGACCCGCCGGTGCCCAAAGTCGACGCCCATGAACTGCGCCGACGCGGGGTCGAGCGCGAGGCGCTCGGCCGGCCGTCCGCTGCCCCCTCGGCGTGTGGCGTCCTTGTCCAGGACGACGATGGCCCCTCGCTGAAGGAGGTTGCCGGTGATCTCGGAGAGGGTCGTGCGGGACAGGCCGACGAGCCGGGCGATCTCGCCGCGGCTCATGGCACCGTTCGCTTGGAGTGCGCGCAGCACGCGGTCTTCATGGGTCCGCCTCACCAGGGCGTGCGCTCCTGCGGGCTTCTGCATACAGGTCAAGGTAGGAAGGCCGAGATATTTCGTCAACACCTCGGCAAAAGTAAGGGGCAAAATCTTCACACGCTGCAGTGCGGCCCGCCCGTCCGCCCGGCGGAGGAGGCCCCACGATTCCGGTTCCGGCAATGCCGTGAACAGCGGCAAACGTTCGCCACATGCGTCTTTGAAGCGCCCGGGTGGACCGTGGTCAGCGCCTCCACACCCCCGCCTGATCTCTGCCGGGCCGACGGTGAACGTGCGCCATTGTGTCCGGCTTGTCCGGGGAGGTCGCGCGCGTTATGCAATCTTGACGTAGCAGGCGGGAAGCTCGCACACCTCTCTGACGTGCAAAAACACCCTATCGGATGGGCTGCGGCGGGGAGGGGGTCGTCCGGATTATTTATCCGGTCTGTTGACGTAATGAGGCGGTCGTTTGAATGCTGTGCGGCATGCCAACCAGGGCCTCCCTCCGATACGTAGTGGATCGGAGCACGAGGTGCTGCTGCTGGAACTGCCGGGCCGGCACGGCCCGCTCAGCCGGAGCGGGTTCCGGGAGCTCACCGGATTCTCCCGGACGACCCTGTACGACACCGTCGCGAAGCTCGTCGACGACGGCGCCGTGGTCGTCAGCAGGTCCGGATGCACACGTCGCGGCCGGGGCCGGCCGGCAGAAGAACCGACCCTCGACCCAGGGACGGCAGGGGTGATCGGGTCGGCCGGCATCCCGCACAACGAAGGAGATGTGACTGATGACCGGCTTTGACAAGGACGGAATGCGCAGGCGGTCCCTACTGGCCAGTGCGATCGGGCTGGGAGCCGCCGCCGCCCTGCCGATGAGCGCCGCCCACGCGGTGTCCGATCCGGCAGCGGCGGGGTCTATGCGGCGCTACCCGCCGAACTGGCCCGACCTTCAGCCGTACGGCACCGCCGATACCCGGGTGGACCTGTGGCCCCGTGACGACAACTCCTTCATCCTTCCGCTCGAACTGCGCCCCCGTGACAAGGACCGCGGAGTGGTGTGGATGCGGGACTTCTACGTCAACTGCTTCCAGGACCACGGCAGCGGTGCCCCCGTCTACGTCGCCACCGGCACCACCCGCGCGCCCGGGCTCAGCATCGCCGCCCCCTGGAACGACGGCATCTTCCTGTGGGTCGCGCACTCCCTCACGGGACCGTGGCGGCTGATCGACACGACCGGGATCCGGCCCGGCGCCGAGAAGGGCAAGGTGTGGTCGCCCGAGTTCGTCGACGAGAACACGACCGGTCGGACCGTCGTCGCACCCTGGCAGGAATACTGGTACGACGACATGTTCGGCAAGCGCGGCGAGGTCTGGGCGCCGGAGGTGCACCGCTTCAACGGGAAGTGGTACATCGTGGCCTGCATGGGCGACCACTCCCAGAAGGTCGGCTCGTTCATGCTCGTGAGCGAGGGCGGGCTGGAGGGCCCGTACCGGCTGATCGAGGGCAACGTCGACAAGCCCTTCGGTGACTCCTTCATCGGGGGACCGAACTTCATCAAGCCGGGCGCGTACTTCCACATCGACGGAAGCTTCTTCTCCGAGGACGACAACGCCTGGCTCGTACTGCACAACGACCTGTACGCCAAGTTCCGGCCGGACATGGAGGACATCCTCACGCCGACGAACCTCCCACTGTTCACGCAGACGCCCTACACGCCCGATCCGTACCGCGAGGGCGTGTACGTCTTCAAGCACGGAGGCAAGTACTTCCTCTCCCAGGCCATCTGGGACCGGCAGTGGACCGGCGCCGACGGCACCACGCAGTCCGCCTACAACAAGGTGGCGGGCACGAAGCAGTACCAGTACGACTCGGTGCTCGCCGTCGCGGACCACTTCGAGGGCCCGTACTCCGAGCGCTGGACCGCCGGTGTGGGGCTGGGTCACAACAACTTCTTCGTGGATCACGACGGAGAGCTGTGGTCGACCTTCTTCCGCAACCCGAACCAGGGCTACTGGGCTGACCCGTCACGGATCGCCCAGGGGGCCGTCCCCGGCGTCGTCCGGATGGAATGGACGGGCCCGGCGGGCAACCGCGTCTACGTCAAGCGCCGGAACCTCGGGCAGACGATGAAGGGCTGACCGTCCACGCGGCGGCCGGTGGCGCGGGGGGGGCGCGGCACCCACGCCGTCACCGGCCCGTCATCGCGCGCTGCCCTTGAGGCAAGTCTCGTGGTCCTGCCAGCCGTTGCCCCCCGGGATCCGAGGGCTGTTTTCGCTGATGAAACCTAACGGAAGGGCAGGCGATCACATGCAGGGAAGTGGTACGGAATCCGGTGGTGGGCCGCAGCGCAAGTCGACGTCCCGGCGCGGGTTGCTCGGCCTGGCCACAGGCGCTGCTCTCGCGGCGGCCGGGTTGGCGGCCCGCAGCGCGGACGGCGGGCGCGACGCGGTGACCGCGGCCGACGCCGGCAGTTCCTTCGGCGCGGTGCCGGCCGGTGCGGTCGTGAGCCAGGTGACCGCGCCCCCCGCCTCGGGCGTCCTGGGCGCCAACTACAACGAGTCCTTGGACATGATCGACTACGCGGAGCTGGGCGCTGTCTCCGCCACCTGGATGCGTGGCTTCTACCTGATGTCCGACGCCGACTCGGGGGATCCGGCGACGCAGACGGGGATGGCAACGTTGCTGCAGGCGTCGTCCGGCGGCTACGGCACGGTGCTCTCCACGAAGTTCCAGTACCACGACACTACGCTTCCAGCGCCGGGTACCGCGGCCATGGACACCGCCCTGACCCGGCTCGACAAGGTCCTGGCGGCGGTGCTCGGGAAGGTCGACATCGTCACCATCGGCAACGAGCCGTTCTACGAGACCAGTCAGGCGGACCGTACGGCCTCCGCCATCAACGACTTCTACGAGGCGCTGGCCCAGCACGCCATCCAGTACCGGAGCACGTACTTCGGCACGACCTGCAAGACCGTCTTCTACATGGGGGCGCTCAACGGCCTCGAGGACCCTGCCAACCAGGACGCGCAGACCGACCGCTGGATGACCTTCGTGGCCGGCAACGCCGATATCGCCGGTACGGACATCCACCCGCATGTGGCGGGCATCGACGCGGCGCAGAAGTACCTCGACTACATCCTGCCCTACCTCCGCGCGGACCAGACGTTCCTGGCCACCGAGTTCTCCCTGATCCAGCTCTGGAAGCAGCACATGAGCGACCCGGTGGACCCCTCGTTCGCGAGTGCCTACGGCATTCCGGCGGGCACGTTGGTGTGGCAGGTCATCCACGATGCCGCCAACAACCCCTTCACGGAGCAGAAGTGGAACGACTTCCTGCTCTCCAACACGTGGTTCGCCAACCACTCGGCCTTCATCACGAACTGGATGGCGCGCATGCGCAACACCGGTAAGCTCGCCGTGTCCAGCTACGGCATCACCGAGGGCGCGCCGATCCCCAACTTCGGTGCGAGCAGTGCCCCTTGGGTGCTCAACAGCATCTTCTGCCCCTACGTCTGCCAGATCGGGACGGGCGGCCTGCCCGGCCGCGACCGCACCTGGGCCTCCTCCTTCCGAGCCGCGCAGTAGGACCACCGGGCGGCTTCCTGGTCCTCGGCCCGTCACCCGATCGGGGAAGGGCACCTGCGGGCGACGTGACGGTCTTCGCCCGCAGCGTTCGAGGACGTCCCGGTCGATCGAGCCGTCGGCGGGCCTGCCGGATGACCGGTTGGCCGGGTGAGTGGCCGCGGCGGTCACGGTGTGGCGCCATACGTTCGTGCGGCGGGTCGACTGCTCGCGCAGGCGCTCCGGCACCGCTCCTGGGGAAAGGCGCGGGCGTTGGCCTCGGCAGGCCAGGTGACCGGCCCGCGTGGGCCGATAGGCCACCGGCCACGACGAACCCCGCAAAAGCCCCGTCGGGATGGTTGCCGACGGGGCTCCGCCGTATCACTCGCTATCACAGACGCCCCTATAACAGGGGGACGCTGGATACCGTCCTGACCAGGTTGAAGACCTCTCGGGCGGCATATCGCTTGAGGCATCGGATGATCTCGCGTCGGGTCTTGCCCTCCTGGGTGCGGCGTTCGTAGTACGCCCGGGTGCGCGGGTCGTGGCGCAGGCGGGTGAACACGATGCGGTGCAGGGCAGCGTTCGCCTGACGGTCGCCGCCGTAGTTGAGCCGACGCGTGCACCTCCAGCCCGAGGAGTACTCGATGGGGCTGACTCCGCAAAGGGCAGCAAAGGACGCCTCAGTGTTCAGCCGCTCGGGATTGTCCCCCATGGTGATCAAGAGAGTGACGGCGCTGTCCGGACCGATGCCCACCGGTACGAGTAGCTGTGGGGCGTGGCGTTCGACGAGCCGGGTCAGGCGCCGGTTCAGCTCATCTATCTGCCCGGTGAGCTGCTCGATGCGCTCGGCGAGCATGCGCAACGTCAGGTGGGCGGCCTGTGCCACCGCGTCCTCGCCTCCCCCACCGCCGGGTGGGCCGAGGCGTGCGCAGGTGCGGAACAGCTCGGCATTGCCCAGGCTGGACAGCTGTTCCCGCAGGGCGGCATCAGCGATTACCAGGACGGCCTTGAGCTGGTTGATCGCCTGAGTACGGGCCTTGACCGCGGAGTCCTTGGCAAGCTTGAACAACCGGGCGCTGTGCACCGGACCGTCGCCGGACTTGGCCCGGGCCTGAGCGCGACCACTGAGCACGGCCCGCGCGACAGCCTGCGCATCGAGCGGGTCCGACTTCCCCAGCAGACGGCGGGCCGACCGGTCGGGCCGGTTCACCTCGTACACCTGGACCCGCTGAGCCAGCAGGTAACGGGACAAGCCCGCCCCGAAGGTGCCAGTGCCCTCCACACCCGCCCGGCGCACCGTCCCCCGCTTACGGGCCCACACGAGCAGCTGCCGATAGCCGGCCGCCGTCGCCGGGAAGGACTCGGTCCCCAAGACCTTCCCGAGCGGGGAGACCACGGCGGCGACATGCACCTCGCCGTGCGTGTCCACGCCCAGGACGACCTCGCGCCGAACGGGTGGATCCGTGTTGGAGGAGGTGCTGCGCTCTCTGGTCGTCATGGTGGTTTGCCTCTCCGCGCGTGACGTGCTGGTGGATGGCACCGGCCCTGAAGGCCCCTATAGGGACACGCCCTGTGGCTCGGTGGCAGGCAGCGTCCCGCAACGGCAGTCGACAGGTCAGTGACTGGACACGTCGGTCACAGATCTCATGAGTCAGACCCCCGTCCGGGACGGCACTGTGCAACCGTCCCACTGCTTCCGTACAACCGTCTGACCCGACCACAGCAGGATGGCTTCGTCCGAACCGGCGCTCAACCTGGCCTGGACGGGCTGACAACGAGCTGACTCTTCGCCCACTGGTGACCGGAATTGACGGACAGCCTTGTGGCCCGCCTTGCCAGCGGTCCTTCGTCGACCATGGCCCGAACCGACTTCGTCCTGCTGTTCCGTGACGACCTCCAAGACGACATCGTCGCCCTGGCCACCTGGTGCACGGTCAAGACCCGTGGAGCCCTGAAGGCGCTGTACCGGCACCTGGCAGCCGACCGTTCACCGGTCACCTACGCGATCGAGCTCGCCGACATGATGCGGACCCCGCTGCCGCCGCAGGCCGCCGGCATCCCGCCGCTTCACGCGGCCGGGGCTTCCTCGAAGTGGCTCGGTCTGCCGTCCTGCACGATCAGGCGGCCCCTGGGGGCGGCTTGCTGGTGGGGCAGGAGGGTCCACGTGCCGTCCCCACGGTGGAGGGCCGTCGAGTGCCAGGGGGTCGTCCAGGCGTCCGGCGCGTCGAGGAGGCGGATGCCGAATTTCGGGGCGCCGGTGGGCTGGGGGTGGATGGAGAGGCGTACGGCGCGGGGGTGGTGTTCGGCGATCAGGGTGCCCCAGGCGCGGCTGCGCTGGATGACGCCGTACGCCCGTTGTCTGCATGCGCGTTGGAGGGCGGAGCGGGTGCCGGTCCAGTCGGCGGTGTCCTCGACGAGGAAGCGGGTGATGCCCCGGTAGAGGGCGAGGGCCTGGTCGTCGCCGCGGACCTCGGCGCGAAGGGCCTCCAGGGTGGGGGCGTAGCGCGCATGGATGTGGGTCCGTTTCGTGTCGTGCGGGAGATCGCCGAGGACGTCGCGCAGGTCGAAGACGGACAGTCTGTCCAGTCCCATCCGGTCTATCTGTATGCGTAGGTCGTCGGCGTAGGCGTCGATGTGCTCGTCGGGAACGCCGATGAGGTCGCCGAAGACGTGGCCGTCGGAGCAGATGATCACGCGGGCACCGGGCGGGTAGACCCGTTCGATCTTGGTGCACAGGGTGTTCAGGAAGGCCAGGGAGAGGCGTTCACCCTGGTCAGGCAGGTGACCGAGGACTTTGGCCGGGTTGGGGGACTTGCACGGGAAGCCGGGCAGAGTGAAGACGACGGGGGCGCCGTCGCGGATGAAGCGGGCGATGCGGCGGACCTGATGAGGGAACGCTTCCACAGGGGCGGGAAGAGGAGCGTGGTCGCGATCGGTCGTGCGGTGGTGGGGCAGGAGCAGGTTCAGGATCTCCTCCCCGATGCGGGTGGGGAGGGCGTCCGACGCGACCGTCAGTGGCATGTCGTTTCTCCGTGAGGACCAGGCAGTACGAGGGCACGTCGGCATGGCGCCGTGGCGGGACATGCAAGCCAGGCGCCGATGCTCGGTGTGTGGGTGGGTCAGCTGGGGCCGGGTCGACTGGTGGGGCGGGACCCGGTCAGTGATACGTCGCTGTCAGAGGCGGCGGTCGTAGTCGGCGGGCAGGTGGTTGGTGCCGCGGCCGAGCACGGCCGGGATCCACTCGATGTCCTCGTCTCTGACGGCCAGGTGCAGGCCGGGCAGCCGGGTGAGCAGGGCACCGAGGGCGATCTGGAGTTCGGTGCGGGCGAGGGCGGCGCCGGGGCAGAAGTGGATGCCGTGGCCGAAGGCGAGGTGGGGGTTGGGGTTGCGGTCGAAGTCCAGGGTGTCCGGGTCGGGGAAGCGGCGCGCGTCGCGGTTGGCGGCGCACAGGGAGACGATCACGGAGTCGCCGGCCGGTACCTTCGTGCCGCGCAGGTCGCTGTCCTGGTCGAAGAAGCGCCAGGTGGTGAGTTCGAAGGCGCTGTCGTAGCGCAGGAGTTCTTCGACGGCGCGGGGCAGCAGGCCGGGGTTGTCGCGCAGGCGGCCCAGTTGGTCGGGGTGGCGAAGCAGGGCGATCAGGGCCGTGCTGATCTGGTTGGTGACCGGCTCCTGGCCCGCGACGAGCAGCTGGAAGATCATCGACTCCAGCTCTTCCTGGGAGAGTTCGTGGCGGTCGCGGGCCACGACGAGGCGGCTGAGCAGGTCGTCGTCCCAGTGATCGCGCTTGTGGGCGACGACGTCGGCGATGTAGCTCTGCAGGCCGTGCAGGCGGGCCTCGTAGAGGGGGCGTCCGGGGTCGGTGGGGCCGACCGGCTGGACGACTTTGCCCCAGTCGCGGTCGAAGCGGGCCGCGAGTTCCTGCGGGAGGCCGATGACTTCGGCGAGGACCTGGAAGGGGAAGTGGGCGGCGAAGCCGGTGACGAGGTCCGCGGGGCCGTGCTCCGGCAGTGCGTCGATGAGGGCGTCGGCCAGTTCCTGGAAGCGGGGGCGGAGCTGCTCGATGCGGCGGGGGGTGAAGGCGTCGGTGACGAAGCGGCGCATCCGGGTGTGCTTGGGCGGGTCCTGGTGGAGGAGGTGCACCTGGAGCCGAGGCGGTCGTCGTTCAGCGCGGCGTGGGCGGCGTCGTAGCCGGTGACGAGCCAGGCTTGGACGCCGCTGGGGAAGAGGACCCGGTGGACGGGGCCAGCCTCGCGCATCTGCTCGTACAGGGGGTAGGGGTTGCTCTTGTAGGGGCAGCCCATCAGCGGCACCGGGTCGGGCAAGGTGTCCGGGGCCGTGACTGGCTGCTGTTCGTGGAGGGTCATGGGGGGCTCCTCAGAGGGCGAGTTCGGGCTGGTAGTGGTCCAGCCAGAGGGCGAGGTCGACGACGCGTTCGAGGCGCAGGCGGTGGCCCCACTCCAGCCGGTCGGGCGGGGTGTCGAGGCAGGGCTTGATGCGGGTCTCGTCGGCCAGGGCGCGGACCTGTTCGGTGGCGAGCACGTCGCGGGCCATCTGCTGCAAACCGCGGTTGTAGTCGGGGTGGTGGGTGGCCGGGTAGTGGTTCTTGGGGCGGTGCAGCACCGAGTCCGGAGCCAGGCCGGCGCCCATCGCGCGCAGCAGGCTCTTCTCCCGTCCGTCGAAGCTTTTCAGCGCCCACGCGGTGGTGAAGGCGTACTCGACGAGCCGGTGGTCGCAGTACGGGACGCGGACCTCCAGGCCCTGCGCCATGCTGAGGCGGTCCTTGCGGTGCAGGAGCTGGCGCAGCCAGCGGGTCAGGGACAGGTGCTGCATCTCGCGTTGGCGGTGTTCGGCGGGCGTCTCGCCTTCCGTGTGCGGTACGGCGGCCAGGGCGGTGCGGTAGGTGTCGTCGCGGAACTCGGCGATGCGCAGGTCGAGTTCGGGGTTCAGTGGCATGGCGGCCTCGTCGCCCGTCACCAGCAACCATGGGAAGGTCTCCGCTGCCAGGGCCTTCGGATTGTGGAACCAGGGGTAACCACCGAAGACCTCGTCGGCCGCCTCGCCGGAGAGGGCGACGGTGGAGTGCCGACGGATCTCGCCGAACAGCAGGTACAGCGACGTATCCATGTCGCCGACACCGATGGGTGAGTCGCGGGCCACGACGACGGCCTTGCGGTGCTCCGGGTCGAGCAGGGCGCGCGGGTCAAGGACGACGGTGCTGTGGTCGGTGCCGATGAAGGCCCCGGCTTCGGTGGCGTAGGGCGTGTCGTGGCCGGTGCGCAGGACGTCGCCGGTGAACTGTTCCGCTTGGTCGCTGTAGTCCACGGCGTAGGAGCGAATCCGGGCGTCCGGGCCTTCGCGCCGGCGCAGTTCGTCGGCGAGCAGGGCGGTCAGGACGGTGGAGTCGATGCCACCGGAGAGCAGGCTGCACAGCGGGACGTCCGCTTCGAGCTGGCTGCGGGCCGCGGCACCGACCAGGGCTCGGGTCCGCTCGATGGCAGTGTCCTGGTCGTCGGTGTGGTCGGTGGCCTCCAGTTGCCAGTAGCGGCGTTCGCGGATGCCGGCCCGGTCCAGGACGAGCACGCCGCCCGGCTCGACTTCCCTGACTCCGGACCAGACGGTCGGGCCGGTGTTGAACAGCAGGCTGTAAGCCTCCCGCAGCCCGTCCGCGTCCACCCGCGGCCGGATCTCCGGATGGGCGAACAGCGCCTTCGGTTCGGAGGCGAAGGCGAGGCCGCCGTCGACAGTGGCCCAGAACAGGGGCTTCACCCCGAGCCGGTCGCGGACCAGGAGCAGCCGCTGGGCGCGTTCGTCCCATACGGCGAAGGCGAACATGCCCTCCAGGTGCTCGGCGACTGCCTCGCCCCACTCGGCGTAGGCGCGCAGCACCACCTCGGTGTCGCTGCGCGTCCGGAACTCGTGGCCGCGGGCGCGCAGTTCGGTGCGCAGTTCGTGGTGGTTGTAGACCTCGCCGCTGTAGCTGAGCACGAGGTCCGGCCGGTCGGGCCGGTCGGTCATGGGCTGTACGCCGCCTTCGAGGTCGATGACGGCCAGTCGGCGGTGGCCGATCGCGGCCCGTTCTCCGAGCCAGACGCCGCCGGCGTCGGGTCCGCGTGGCGTGAGGGTGGCGGTCATGGCCTCGATGACCGGGGCCTGGGTGCGGGCGTCGCCGTGGAAGGACGCCCAGCCGGTGATTCCGCACATGGGGAGGACTCCTCGGTCAGGAACGGTGGGCGGCGGGAGCGTCGCCGGTGGACATCTCTTGCTCGAACACCGGCCTGCGTCCCGGCAGTGCGAGCAGGGGTACGGCGAGACAGGCGGCGGTTGCCGCCAGGGTCAGCCCGGCCGTCACGCCGTCATCGCCTCCGGTCAGGCCCCAGGCGGCGGTGGCCAGGGCCGGGCCGAGGGTGAAGCCGAGGCTGCGGGCCAGCTGTACGGAGGAGCCCACGGTCGCCGTGCGGTCCGGTGGGGCGGCTCCCATGACCAGGGCCTGGGTCGGGCCGCCGTTCAGACCCATGCCGAGGCCGGCCAGCGCCAGCCGCCAGGCCACACCCACCGGTGACCAGTCACCCCCCAGCGGAACGAGGAGGAGCAGACCGGCGGCGGTGAGGGCGGCACCGATGACCGCCACCGGCCGAGCCCCGGTGGGGGTCCCCCCGCGCGAGCGGAGCCGAGCGTGGGGGAGGTCGGCGAGACGACCGCCAACCGGACCAGCCAGCCCCATGCCGAGCGGGAAGGCCAGCACGGTCAGACCGGTCGTGGTGGCGCTGACGCCGTCATCGCGCTGGAGGTGCAGGGCGACGACGTAGTGCATCGCCGCGAACCCGACCGCCAGCGCGAGCACCGCCGTATGCGCCCGGAACAGCCCCGTCGCCCGCAATACGCCGACCACCGGACGGCCGCCCGGCCCCCGCAGCCACCACCACACCGGCGGTACGGCGGCAAGCACGAGCACCAGCGCCCCCGGGCTTCCCGGCGCCAGGGTCAGCGCCAGCAGCAGGGCGGCCACGCCGGAACCCACCAGCACGGCATCCGCCGCCGACCGCCGGTCGGGCAGGCGCAGGCCCCCGTCCCTCGGCATCGCCCTCCACGCCACGACCAGGGCAAACAGACAGAAGGGGATCTTGACCAGGAAGACGGCGCGCCAGCCCAGGTGGTCCAGCAGCAGTCCGCCCACCGCCGGACCGGTCACGGCACCCAGCGGGCCCAGCGTCGCGGGCACGCTCATGGCCCGCCCACGCAGTTCCGGCCGTACCGAACGCAGGGCGAGAACCGGCATCAGCACGAAGAGCACGGCCCCGAACGCACCCTGGGCGAGGCGGGCGGCGATCAGCCAGGACGCCCAGGGTGCGGCGGCCGCCAGCGCGCTGCACAGGGCGAAGCCCGCGGCCGCGACCAGCAGGGCGGAGCGCGTCCCGACCCCGTCCAGCCACCGGCCGACCGGCAACAGCAGAGCAACCACGGGCAGTTGATAACCCAGGACCGCCCACTGGGCGGTCGCGGCCGAGACGTGCAGACCGTCGGCGATGTCCGCCAGGGCCACATTGAGCGTTGTTCAACCTGAATTTGCAGGTCATGGGGCTGGCGTGGGCGGGGGCTGGGGTGCTCGTACCGGTCGTGGGCGTGATCGGTAGCAGGTGATCATCCGGCGCGTTGCCGGTTCGCCGGAATCGCGATGCCGGGTCCGGAGTGCCTCGTAGGCTCCGGCGAGAGCCGGGTGGGAAGGGGCTGCTGGTGGCGGACGTGCTGGTCTGGGTGATGGAGCGAAGGGTCGTGCTGGCCGATCGCGCCGAACGGCTGCGCAAGGAACTCGCCGAGATCGATGCCGAGGTCGCCCGGCTGGAGGCAGCAGAGGTGGTGATCGGGCAGTTCATCGAGGCCGAGCGGAGCGGGCAGACCGACGACCCGGCAGTGGCCGAGGAGTTGGAGCGGGTGACGACGACTCCGGGCGCGGGCGGGATGCTGCTGGTCCCGCACCGCGAGCCGGGTATGGCCCAGAGCGTGCTGCCCGCGGACTATCAGGCGATCATCAAGATCGTGGCCGCGGTCTCGGAGCCGGTCCCGGCCAAGGATGTCAGCGTGCAGCTCGGCAGGGGCACCCAGCCCGGGCAGGTCGAACCGGTACGCGACAAGCTCAGGCGCCTGGCTGACCGGGGCTGGCTGCACCGCACCCCCGCCGGCCGCTTCACCGCCCTGCCGCAGCCGTCCATCTGACCGGCCGCGGACTGATTTCAGCGTAACGCACAGGCCTCCGACGGGAGTTGGGGATTCCATGCGAAAGAACACCAGCCCCGCCGAGGGCACTGACGCGCTTGTCTACCAGTGCCGCCTGCCGCTGTCGAGCGCCACCCTGGACCTTGTCTCCGGTCTGATCCGCGGCCACCTGAAGAAGATCGGCTCGCGCTGGCGCAAGCTCCCGCCCGGCCGGATCGCCCTGATCGTCCTCGCGGTCCTCCGCCACGACCAGCGTCTTTCCGACATGGCAGGCGGCAACGACGTCTCCGCCTCTACCGTGCGCCGCTGGCTGCTGGAAGTGATCGGCCTCCTCGCCGCGCGCGCCCCGCGCCTGGACCGGGCCCTGAAAAAGCTCACCCGATCGGGTGGCGAGGTGGTGCTGCTCGACGGCACCCTGGTCCGCACCCGCAGACGCACCGGGGACGAGAACCGGCCGAACTACTCGGGCAAGCACAAGGCCCATGGCCTGCTGTTCCTCGCGCTGACTGACGAGAAGGGGAACCTGGTCTGGATCTCGGCGGCGCGGCCGGGCCGCTCCAGCGAGGTCACCACCGCCCGGCACAACAAGATCACTGCCAGGCTGCGGCAGGCCGGCCTGGGGGCGCTGGCGGACCTCGGCTTCACCGGCCTGGAGGACGACCTCGATGACCCGGTGATCATCACCGGCCGCAAGGCGACCCGCAGCCACCCCCTCACCGCCGCCCAGAAGGAGGCGAACAAGCTGGTCAGCCGCGAGCGCGCGGCGAACGAGCACGGCTTCGCCGACCTGAAGAACTGGCGGATCCTCACCAAGGTCCGCATGAACGCCCGACACGCGACCATGCTCCTGCGAGCCCTCCTCGTGCTGACGAACGCCGAGGTCCAGCGCTGACGGACGATCACCCACTACCGATCACGCCCACGACCGGCACGAGCACCACGGCCCCCGCCCACGCCAGCCCCATGACCTGCAAATTCAGGTTGAAAACCTCTCATTGGATTTCCCTGTGCCCATGCTCCGTGTCCCCCGCCCAGGACTCGAACCTGCGGCCAAGCGCGGACCACCTACCGGTTTCAGATCGTCGGCCGCGCGCGCAACGGGCCCGCCACGGACCCCGTCCGGTGTCCGTAGCCGCGCCCGGCCAGCGGCACCACCGCAACGGCGTCCGTGCACTGACCGCCCCCGCAGCGCGCCGTCCCCCGGCGGAGTTCGCAACCGAAGACGCCCACACCCACTGACCCGTCAGGTCTATCCAGCACCGATCCAGCAAGGGTGCGGATAACCATGGATGACGACAGGTGACGAGACGTCAGGAAATCCAGCACGGATCCAGCACCGCATACAGTGACAAGGCCAACCCCCGATGAGGCCAGTCCCGCCTGACCTGCGCATTTGCCAAATCGGCACGCCGATGCTACAAGGCCGACTAAACGTTGAACCGGAACTCCACCACGTCCCGTCCTGGGCCGTGTGGCCTCACCTGGGCCCTCTATGTGCGCATCGCCCTCGGCGCGGGTTTCAGCCCACCGAGCCCGCTCCACAGGCCCCCGGTCGGCGCAGGACGACAAATTTGCCGTGCGACATCTCTATAGGGGGATGTGCCAGCACCAACGAGTTCTCCAGCCCCGGCGCCCGACGGCGCATGCCCCCAGCCCCCGCCCGAGCGGCACTCGAACTCGGACAGCCCCAGGAGCATCCACGTGGACCTCCCCCACGAATCACCCGAGGTGACCGAGTCCATCGCCGCCGCCCTCCTGCAGCTCCTTCACACCATGATCGCCCCTCGTGACCGGGCACGCCCCGAAGCCGGAGACACCTAGCGCGGGCAGGCCCGCTGGCTCTTCTCGCCCATTCGAGGTACGACAGACCGCCATATAACACCCGCTACGCGCTTCCCACCTCACCCCACGGGGGTCTCCGCACGTGATCCGTTTCGCCTTCGCCGGACGCTGTTCCACCGAGGACCTTCAAGATCCCGAAACCTCCAGAAACTGGCAGCTCACCCGCGCCCGAGCCCTCATCGAACCCGCAGGAGGCCAGATCGTCACCGAATACTTCGACATCGGCCACAGCCGCTCCCTGCCCTGGCAACGCCGCCCCCGGGCCAACGAACTCCTCAAAGCCCTCCGCAACCCCAACCGCGGATTCGACGCGGTTGTCATCGGGGAGCCGCAACGCACCTTCTACGGCAACCAGTTCGGCAACACCTTCCCCGTCTTCGTCCACTTCCACATCCCCCTCTGGGTCCCGGAGGTCGGCGGCCCCATCGACCCGGACAACGAAGCCCACGACCTCGTCATGTCCGTCTTCGGCGGCATGAGCAAGGGAGAACGCAACCGCATCAAAATCCGGGTACGGACCGCCATGAGCTCCCAAGCCCAGCTCCAGGGCCGCTACCTCGGCGGGCGACCGCCTTACGGCTACCGGATCACCGACGCCGGCACTCATCCCAACCCCGCCAAGGCAGCCACCGGACAGCAACTCCACAAACTCGATCCCGACCCCGCCACAGCACCCGTCGTGCTGCGCATCTTCACCCTGTACGTCGACGGCATGAGCGACGAGGCCATCGCCCTCCGGCTCAACCACGACGGCATCCCCTGCCCCTCCGCCCACGACGCCGCCCGCAACCCGCACCGCACGAAGAGGGCATGGCAGGCCGGTGCGGTCAGACCGATCCTGCGCAACCCTCGCTACACCGGCCACGAGGTCTGGAACAAACAGCGCAAGGAAGAACGCCTCCTCGACATCGACGACGTCACTCTCGGCCACCGCACTGCCATGACCCACAACCCCAGCGACGAGTGGATCTGGTCCAACGAACCCGCACACGACCCGCTCATCACCACCGAACTCTTCGAAGCCGCCCAGCGGGCCCGCCAACAGCGCGCCCGCGCCTACCAGCGGCAGGAACGCCCCAACCGGCGAAGCGGCCGGCGGCCCTACGTCCTGCGAGGACGGCTGAAGTGCACTCTGTGCGGACGCAAGATGCAGCCCTCTTCGATCCGTGACCGCGTCTACTACCGATGCGAGTACAAGGAACAGGAAGCAGCCCTCTACCCCGGCCTCGACCACCCCCGCACCATCAACCTGCGCGAAGACATCATCTGCCGGGCACTGGATGCATGGATCGCCCGCGCCTTCGCCCCCAAGCGGCTCACCGCCACCATCACCGCACTCAGCCAGGCCAGCATTGCGGCAAGCACCGCGCAGCCCCAAACCCCCGAGCAGGCCCGAGCCCGCCAAGCTCTCAAGGAATGCGAGCGGCGTCTTGCCCGCTATCAGGCCGCCCTCGACTCCAGAGCCGACCCAGCCGTCGTCACCCAGTGGATCAACGACGCACAACGAGACAGGGAAGCGGCACAGAAGAAGCTCGACGCACTGCCCAGCGTCACCCGGAAGAAGGAACCACCCCTCACCGCCGATCAGATCCGGGCGATTACTGAGAGACTCGGAGACATCGCTCAACGTATCCAAGCCGCCGACGCTGACAAGAAGGAGGCCCTCTACGAGGCACTCGGCATCACGATCACCTACGACAACGCAACGAGGACCGCGACCGTTAGGTCGAGGCCCTCGCTTGCGTATCGTTATAAGGAGTGTCCGAGGGGGGACTTGAACCCCCACGCCCGATAAAGGGCACTAGCACCTCAAGCTAGCGCGTCTGCCATTCCGCCACCCGGACGAGGTGTCCGCCGCCTTACCGGGGCTGGCCCCCGCGGCGACAGGGACAACAATACCAAGGTTTCGGAGTGCCCTTCACCTGCGTTTCCCCGCGGCAGCCGTCGCCCCCGGCCACGTTCTTCCTCCGCCACGAGGCGTCGCACGGTGGGTGTCGCCGACCGGTCGGCCGACGAGTCATCGCCGGGGGCGCCCGTCGTGTGCGGACGCCACCCGGGCGTCCGTCACGGCATGAGCTGGTACTCGGGGAAGTTGCCCGGCAGCCGCTCCCCCGCCGGGCCCTGGGTCACCGCGCGGACCAGGAGTTCGCCGCCCACGAACGCACCCCGCCAGGACGCCCCGAAGCCGCCGAACAGCTCGTCGCGGTCGCCACGGGAACGGGGCTTGCCGTGGCCGGTCTTGAAGGCGCGGATCTGCGGGGCCAGCCGGTCGAAGGTCGCCCGGTCGTCGGTGCAGAGCGTGGCGACCAGGGCGCCGTTGGACGCGTTCATCGCGGCCAGCAGCTCCGCCTCCGTGTCGACCAGGACGATCGTGTCGACCGGGCCGAACGGCTCCGCGTGGTGCAGCGGTGAGGAACGGGGCGGATTGAGCAGTGTCACCGCCTGGACGTAGGCCGAGGTGTCCTGGCCGGGCAGGAAGCGCGCGTCGGCCGCCTTGCCGCGGTGCAGCGGGATCGCGCCGCGGTCGATGGCCTCGGCGACCTGGTCGGTCAGCTCCTTGGCCTTGGCGGCGTTGATCAACGGGCCGAAGTCCAGCTCGGGGTGGGGGTCGCCGGGGTGCTCGACCGCGAGCGGGTGGCCGACCCGGAGTGTGCGGACGGCCGGCAGGTAGGCCGCGAGGAAGGAGTCGAACAGGTCACGCTGGACGACGAAGCGCGGATACGCGGTGCAGCGCTGCTTGCCGTAGTCGAAGAGCTTGGGGATGACGGCCGTGAGCGCGTCCCAGTCCGAGTAGTTCCAGATGCCCCAGGTGTTGAGTCCCTCCTGTTCCAGGATGTGCCGCTTGCCGAGGTCGGCGACGGCCGTGGCCACCGCGGCGCCCGTGTCTCGGCCGCCGACGAAGGAGACGCAGCCGATCTCGGGCCCCCGCACCAGCGCCTCGGACAGCTCGCCCCCGCTGCCGCTGACGAGGGTGATGGGGACCCCCTCGCGGGCGGCGAGCGCGCAGGCCAGGGTGAGGCAGGCGACACCGCCGTCGGTCGGGGTCTTGGCGATCACCGCGTTGCCCGCCAGTGCCTGTACCAGCATCGCGTGGACGAGCACGCTCATCGGATAGTTCCAGCTCGCGATGTTGGAGACCGGACCGTCCAGCGGAGCCCGGCCGCCTATCACCTCTTCGATTCCGTCGACGTACCAGCGCACACCGTCGAGCGCCCGATCCACATCGGCCTGCGCGAGCCGCCACGGCTTGCCGATCTCCCAGACGAGGAGGAGGGCGAGCAGTTCCCGGTGTTCGGTCAGGGCGTCGAGGGTGGCGGCGATCCGGGCCCGGCGTTCGGGCAGGGGCGTGTGCCTCCAGGCGCGGTGCTGGTCCAGCGCCGCACGCACGGCGCGCCGGGCGGTGTCCCGGCCGACGCGTGGCGGGCCCGCGATGGGACTGCCGTCGACGGGGCTGGTGGCGGACAGGGCCCGGCCGTCCGGCTGCCAGGTGGAGTTCCAGAGGTTGAGGACACGGTCGTCCCGGAACGCCTCGGGGGCGACGGCGAGAGCGCGCCGCCAGGCGTCGGACCAGGACGCGCCGGATTTGAGGGTGAGCGTGGGTGCCATGAATGAGCTCCGCTCTCGGTGCACGGGCGAGAGGAACAGGGCACGTCCCGCGCACGGCTCGCACTGCCGTGCGCGGGACGTCGTACGTCGAGCATCCTGCGTCGTTCGGGGGGAGCCGGTGGCGCCGTGTGTCGCGCGACGGTCACCTTCCGTCCACTATGGGTGAGGTCAGGCCTGGTCTGCCAGTGCGCCGAGTGCCAATCGTGCCGTTTCGGCCGGTGTGCCGCCCACTTTCACGCCGACCGCCTCCAGCGCCTCCCGCTTCGCGCGCGCGGTGCCGGACGAGCCGGAGACGATGGCGCCGGCGTGTCCCATGGTCCTGCCCTCGGGCGCGGTGAAGCCGGCGATGTAGCCGACCACGGGCTTGGTGACGTGGTCGTGGATGTAGGCGGCGGCCCGCTCCTCCGCGTCGCCGCCGATCTCACCGATCATCACGATCAGCTCGGTGTCCGGGTCCGCCTCGAAGGCGGTCAGGCAGTCGATGTGGCTCGTGCCGACGACGGGGTCGCCGCCGATGCCGACGCACGTGGAGAAGCCGATGTCCCGCAGCTCGTACATGAGCTGGTAGGTGAGCGTGCCGGACTTGGAGACCAGGCCGATCCGGCCGGGCTTGGTGATGTCGGCGGGGATGATGCCCGCGTTGGACTGTCCTGGGGTGATCAGACCGGGGCAGTTGGGGCCGATGATCCGGGTGCCCCTGGACTTCGCGTACGAGGTGAAGGCGACGGAATCGTGGACCGGGATGCCCTCGGTGATGACCACCGCGAGGCCGATGCCGGCGTCCGTGGCCTCCAGGACGGCCGCCTTGGCGAACGCGGGCGGGACGAAGACGACGGTGACGTCGGCCCCGGTCGCGTCCATGCCCTCGCGGACGGAGCCGAAGACGGGGACGGCACGGTTGTCGAAGTCGACGCTGTGGCCCGCCTTGCGCGGGTTGACGCCGCCGACGACGTTCGTGCCGGCCGCGAGCATGCGGCGGGTGTGCTTCATGCCCTCGCCGCCGGTCATGCCCTGGACGAGGACCTTGCTGTCCTTGGTCAGGAAGATCGCCATGTCCGGTCTCCTCAAGCTGTCCGGGCGAGTTGGGCGGCACGTCGGGCGGCGCCGTCCATGGTGGTGGCCTGCTGCACGAGGGGATGCGCGCGCTCGTCGAGGATCGCGCGGCCCCGAGCCGCGTTGTTGCCGTCGAGGCGCACGACCAGCGGCCTGGTCAGCTCTACGGTGTCCAGGGCCCGCACGATGCCCTCGGCGACCGTGTCGCATGCGGTGATCCCGCCGAAGACGTTGACGAGGACCGCTTTGACGGCCGGGTCGGACAGGATGACGGACAGTCCATCGGCCATGATCCGGGCGGAGGCTCCGCCGCCGATGTCGAGGAAGTCGGCGGGGCGCGCGCCGCAGCCGGCGACCACGTCCAGCGTCGACATGACGAGGCCCGCGCCGTTGCCGATGACGCCGACCTCGCCGTCCAGCTTGACGTAGTTCAGGCCCCGCGCCGCGGCGGCCGCCTCCAGTGGGTCGCGGTGCTCGGCCTCGTCGGAGCCCCAACGCTCCTGGCGGAAGCGGGCGTTGTCATCGAGGGTGACCTTGCCGTCGAGGGCGACGATCCGGCCCTGCCGGGTGCGCACGAGGGGGTTGACCTCGACGAGGAGGGCATCCTCGCGGACGAGTACCTGCCAGAGCCGTACGAGGACGTCGACGCTCTGCTGCGGCAGCCCGGCCGCACGGGCGATCTCGGCCGCCTTCGCGGAGGTGACACCCTCGGCCGGGTCGACGGGCACACGCGCCACCGCTTCGGGCCTGGTCGCGGCGACCTCCTCGATCTCCATGCCGCCTTCCGCGGAGGCGATGGCGAGGAAGCGGCCGGCCGCGCGGTCGAGGACGTAGGAGACGTAGAACTCCGCCTCGACGTCCATGGGCTCGGCCAGCATCACGGTGCCCACCGTGTGCCCCTTGATGTCCATGCCGAGGATCCGGCGTGCCGTCAGTTCCGCCTCTGCGGGATCCGCAGCAAGGCTCACCCCGCCCGCCTTTCCCCGCCCGCCCGTCTTCACCTGCGCCTTGACGACGGCCCGTCCGCCCAGCCTGCGGGCGATCTCACGCGCCTCCTTGGGTGAGTCCGTGACCTCGGCCCTCGGCACCACGATTCCGTGATCCTCGAAGAGTTGCCTTGCCTGGTGTTCGTACAGGTCCATCCCGGCTCCTGTCTGCTGAGTCGTCTGGAGGCGTCCCCCAGACCCCCGAAAAGTGCCGCACGCCCCCTGGACACCACCCACCGGATGCGGGATAACAAGCTTCATACAGTATTCGTCGACTGTATGCAATGTACCGCGAGGGCCGTTCCACCCCTTACGAAGGGACAGGACTTCGTCATGCCCGACGACACCCAGGACGTCATCTCCGGTGGTCATCTCGTAGCCAAGGCACTGAAGGCCGAGGGCGTCGACCGTATCTACACCCTGTGCGGCGGCCACATCATCGACATCTACGACGGCTGCGTAGACGAGGGCATAGAAGTCGTCGACGTACGCCACGAGCAGGTCGCCGCCCACGCGGCCGACGGCTACGCACGCATCACTGGAAAGCCCGGCTGCGCGGTCGTCACGGCGGGTCCCGGTACGACCGACGCCGTCACCGGTGTCGCCAACGCCTTCCGCGCGGAGTCGCCGATGCTGCTGATCGGCGGTCAGGGAGCGCTGGCACAGCACAAGATGGGGTCTCTGCAGGACCTGCCACACGTCGACATGATGGCGCCCATCACCAAGTTCGCGGCGACCGTTCCGGACACGGCACGCGCCGCGGACATGGTGGCGATGGCGTTCCGCGAGTGCTACCACGGTGCGCCCGGTCCCTCCTTCCTGGAGATCCCGCGCGACGTCCTCGACGCCACGGTCCCGCTCGACAAGGCCCGCGTCCCGCATGCAGGCCGCTACCGCGCCTCGACCCGCTCCGCCGGCGATCCGGAGGCGATCGAAAAGCTCGCCGACTTGCTCGTGCACGCCGAGAAGCCGGCGATCCTGCTGGGCAGCCAGGTGTGGACGACCCGCGGCACCGAGGCGGCCGTCGAGCTGGTACGCACTCTGAACATCCCCGCGTTCATGAACGGCGCCGGCCGCGGCACCCTCCCGCCCGGCGACCCGCACCACTTCCAGCTCTCCCGCCGTTACGCCTTCTCGGGCGCCGACCTCATCGTGATCGTGGGCACCCCCTTCGACTTCCGCATGGGCTACGGCAAGCGGCTCTCCCCCGACGCGACCGTCGTCCAGATCGATCTCGACTACCGGACCGTCGGCAAGAACCGCGACATAGACCTCGGCATCGTCGGCGACGCTGAACTGGTCCTGAAGTCGGTCACGGAGGCGGCGTCGGGACGCGTCAACGGTGGCGCCGCCCAGCGCAAGGCGTGGCTCGACGAGCTGCGTACCGCCGAGCAGACCGCGATCGAGAAGCGGCTGCCACACCTGAAGTCGGACGCCTCGCCGATCCATCCGTACCGTCTGGTCAGCGAGATCAACGACTTCCTCACCGAGGACTCCATCTACATCGGCGACGGGGGCGACATCGTCACCTTCTCCGGTCAGGTCATCCAGCCCGAGTCCCCCGGGCACTGGATGGACCCGGGCCCGCTCGGCACGCTCGGCGTCGGCATCCCCTTCGTGCTCGCGGCCAAGCAGGCACGGCCCGACAAGGAGGTCGTCGCCCTCTTCGGCGACGGCGCCTTCTCGCTGACCGGCTGGGACTTCGAGACCCTCGTCCGCTACGACCTCCCCTTCGTCGGCATCGTCGGCAACAACTCCTCGATGAACCAGATCCGTTACGGCCAGGCCGCCAAGTACGGCAAGGAACGCGAACGGGTCGGCAACACGCTCGGCGACGTCCACTACGCCCAGATGCTGGGCGGTTACGGCGAGGAGGTCCGCGACCCCGCCGACATCGGCCCCGCACTGCGGCGCGCCCGCGAGTCCGGGAAGCCCTCGCTGATCAACGTCTGGGTCGACCCGGACGCGTACGCCCCCGGAACCATGAACCAGACCATGTACAAGTGAGGAGCGCTTGGCATGACACACACCCCGACCAGGGCTCTCGACGGCATCCGCGTCCTCGACATGACGCACGTCCAGTCCGGGCCCTCCGCGACCCAGTTGCTCGCCTGGCTCGGAGCCGACGTCATCAAGCTGGAGGCGCCGACCGGTGACATCACGCGGGGGCAGCT
>NZ_JBFBBS010000030.1:0-80990 GCF_040682835.1 Streptomyces sp. NPDC051104
GGCGTCGGGGACGCGCGCCAACTCGAACAACTCCTCGCCCGCGCCGTGGCGAACTGGGCGTTCCGCACTTACCGCCGCAAACCCCTCATCATCCCCGTCATCATCGACGCCTGAACCACAGCCCGGCAGCACGTCCCCGGTTCCGGCCGCGCCCCCGGGCATCAAGGCCGGGCCCGGGAGTCAGCAGCCACCCCAGGAGACCGGGATCAGAGACGCCATCCGCCGCCCCCGGAACGTGGCCCAGTCCACGACGGCCTGGAACAGGCCCGTCACCCGGGCGGGGCCGCGGTGGGCGGCCCCGCCCGGGTGACGGGTTGAGGGTGCTTACTTCAGCCCGAAGGCGCGGGTGATGCTTTGGGTGACGCTGTTGCCCTGGTCGTCGTGTGCGGTGGTGCGCAGGGTGCCGTACCCGGCGTGGGCCGGGGCGTGCAGTGCGGTCTTCCAGCCGTCACCGATGTGGTTGAGCGCCGCATGCTCATACGGCGGTCACGGCTCGGCGTCAGTCCGCGCCCCCCGCAGCCGGGCAAGCTGGGCGGGCGGGTTGGAGCCGCAACCGCCGCCGTGGTCGGCGAAGGGCCACACCGTCATGGTCCGGTCCTCGCCCGCGTAGCGGTTGAAGGCTGCGTGCACCGTCTGCGGCGGGCAGATGGGGTCCATCAGGACGACGCTGAACAGGGCCGGCGCGGTGGCCCGCTGGGCGAAGTTGACCCCGTCGAAGTAGTCGAGGGTGTCGAGGGTCGACTGCGCGCGGTGCAGTGCTGTGCCAGCGCAGGTACCTGACGATCTCCAGGTAGGGCCCTTCCAGGGCGGTCTGCGCGGCCTTGCGGAAGTGGCACAGGAACGGCACGTCCGGCATCACCGCCGCCACGCGGTTCCCGCTGAGACCGGCGACGGCGAGCGCCAGGCCGCCGCCCTGGCTGCCGCCGGCCAGCACGATCCGGTTGCCGTCGAGACCGGGCAGTTCCGCGACTGCGTCCACGGCGCGCATGCAGTCGGTGATTGAGCACGGGCGCCCAGGCCTGCAGCGAGTTGGCCCCCCGCTCGGCCGTGCTGATCACCGGCGGTCGGTGGTAGTGGAAGGCCCGCAGCTCGGTCGAGACCGCGTCGGCGACCTGGCGCACCAGGTCCACGTCCGAGCTGGCGCCGAGGCCGACGGCCTTCGGGAAGACGGTCACGGCCCCGAGCCACGAGACGCCGCGCAGGCCTCGCTGCCGGTGTGCAAGGAGGCGACGCCGAGGCGCGGCACGGCCGGTGCGTACTGATGCAGCATCGCGAGCCGTTCGTCGAGTGTGAGCCGTTCGACCAGGTCGTCGACGCGCATCGACATCGGCAGGGCGGGTCACGGAACGAGGCCGGTCGGTAGCGGGCGGGAGAGCAGAACTCACGGGGTGACGGTCTCGATGTGCCCGAATCCAAACGGAAGTTGGTGAAGCGCATCGACGCTACCACCCCCCATCCAAGGGTGTCAATGACCCGAGCTGACGAAGGTTTCTTTGAGTTCAGCCCCCTTGTTTCCACTGAAACATCTCATTAATTTCCCTCCCAAGTGAAGCGCTTCGACAACGGAGCGTGACCCGTGCGTTCCGAATGCGAAAGGGCTACCCCATGAGTCAAGAGTTGAGCCGCAGAAGTTTCGTCGGCGCGGCCACGACCGTCGCGGGAGTCGCCGCGGCAGCGCCGCTGTTGTCCGCCTGCGGAGGCGGGGGCGATCAGCGCACCGGTGCCAACACCGAGTCGGGCCTGAAGGCGGCCCTGCCCGCCTACGTGCCGATCAACCCGGTCAAGCCGGACATCGCGCCCGTCACCGGAAGCGACGGCGCGGTGACCGACCCGGGCTTCCTGCGGTACCCGTCCGAGCGCGCCACCACCGTCAAGGGCGTACCGGGCAAGGGCGGCAGCTACACCGCGGTCACCCCGCTGGGGGGGCACGGTCCCGATGCCGGGCAACTCGTTCTACGAGGCCATGAACAAGGCCCTCGGCATCAAGCTCATGATGAAGCCGGCGGGCAGGCCGTGAACGTCAAGCGCCTGTACAAGCCGGTGTTCTGGGGCATGAACATCGCGATGCCGCAGGCGATGTCCACGGCCGGAGCCGCGCAGTCCGTCAACGACGTCGTCAGGGGCTGCTACTTCGGCAAGAAGAAGGTCAAAGACGTGCAGGAGGCGATCGCCTCCTGGAAGTCGAGCAGCGGGGACCGGCTCAAGCGCTGGATGACCGAGAACGTCCTGGAGAAGTACGGGACCGGCCAGTGAGCACGACCGACGCACCGCACGCGGCGCGGCCCCGTCCGGCGCGCCCTTCCACCGAGCGTCCCGAGGCGGAGCGCGGTCCTGGCCCTCCTGTGGACCATCGTGGTGACCAGCCTCTCCACGTCGGGCGCCATCAACCGGGCCGGCGGCCTGGTCCTGTGGCCGGACGGCCTGACCCTGCGGTCGTACCGGGAGATGACCTGGAGGCAGATCTCTTCGCCCTTCGAGAACGAGCCGCGCACCCTGCTCTTCGAGAGCGTCAACGAGCCGCTCTTCGACAATGCCACGGCCGAGCAGAAGACCAAGCTCCTCGACGAGCTGAACACCTCGTTCCACGAGATCGTCCGCTCTTCCGGCGGGCAGAACGCGAAGCGTCTGCTGGTGCTGCCGACGCAGTACTGCACTCCGGACCAGGCGGTCATGGACGACCTGTACACCACCATCAAGCGGCTCGACGACCCCAACCTGGTCGCCACGGTGCACTACTAACAGTGGTACCCCTTCAGCGTGAACATCGCGGGCGGCAGCCACTACGACGAGGCCGCCCAGAAGGATCTGACCGGCGCCTTCGCCCGGATGCACGACACGTTCGTCGCCAAGGGCATCCCCGTCTATCTCGGCGAGTACGGCCTCCTCAGCTATCCCGGCCAGAACCACCCGGACCGTGTCGAGCGGGGCGAGGCCCTGAAGTACTTCGAGCAGGTGGGCTACGCGGCACGGCAGGCCGGTGTCACCACGGCCCTGTGGGACCCCTTCTCCCACCTGACCGCGCCACCGGGCAGTGGCGGGACCAGGAGCTCTTCGACTGGATCAAGTCGAGCTGGACCACCCGCTCGGGCACGACGTCCTTCGACCGCGTCTTCGTCCCCAAGTCCGGCACGATCACGGACCAGTCGCTCACGCTCAACCCGCGGCGAACAGCATCCCGTACGTCGTCTTCGATCCGATCGACGACGTCCCCGACGGTGTCCCGTATGTCGGCGCCCCCCACTTCAAGGGCGGCCAGTCCGCGACACGCCATCTGATCGGCCTCGGCCACCGGCGCATCGCCATGATCAGCGGCCCCGATCACGCGTACTGCCTTGCGCGGATGGCCGGTTACCGCTCGGCGCTGGAGGCGGCCGGGCTTTCTGTGGACCCGGAGCTGATCGTCCGTATGCAGCTCACCCGGGAGGACGGGCAGGCCGCGGCGAGCGCACTGCTGGCCCGCCCCGACCGGCCGACCGCGATCTTCACCGCGAACGAGCTGCAGACGCTCGGCGTCTATCAGGCGGCGCGCCAGGCCGGGCTGCGCATCCCGGAGGACCTGAGCGTGGTCGGCTACGACGACGTGCCGGTCACGGCCTGGGTGGACCCACCGCTGACGACCGTGCACCAGCCACTGACCGAAATGGCCGCGACCGCAACGGAGTTGGCCCTGGCTCTCGGTCGCGGCGAGAAGGTCCCCCAGCTCGGCCTGGAGATCGCCACACACCTCGTGGTCCGCGAGAGCACGGCCCCGCCGCCGCAGGACTGAGTGTCCGGGTACGGGAGCAGCGCCCCGCACCCGGACACATTTCCAGAGTTCATGTTTCTCTTTCTGTTTCGCTCGGCGCGGCAACCTCGCGCCCGTCGGTGGCGACTGCAGTGGGCGAAGTCCATGCCCACCGACCACGACAAGGTGCTCGCCCGCTTCAGGTCCACCTGGGCACAGATCGCGGACACGTTCCGCGACACATCCGCAAAGCTGGTCTTCGAGAGCGTCAACGAGCCCCAGTTCGACAACGCCGACGCCGCCAGGAAGGCCAAGCTGCTCGACGAATTGAACACGGCCTTCCACAGCGTCGTCCGCGCGTCGGGAGGCACCCCCGCACAGCGAGGCGACCCTGTCCATCGTGGGCAGCACCAACTGATCCCAGGACGCCCCCATGTCAGCCCTCCCCCGGCGCCCCGAGCCCGGTCAGGGCGCCGACCGGGTCCGGGTCGGGGGTGCCCCGGGGCCACCAGTCGTCGCGGCCCGGTTCCGACTCGTACGCGTACCACAGGCCGTCCTGGCCGAGACGGAGCTGGACATGGCCGTTCGGGTGGATGAGGCGGTTGCGCCACGGGCGGAAGGCGGGCAGGTCCGCGGCCAGGAGCAGGGGGCGGGCGCGGTCGAAGCGGCCGGCCGGAGGGTCCCAGGGCTCCTCCAGTACGGCGAGGGCTTCCCTCCCGCCCTGCCGCCAGGCGGCGACCGCCCGCGCCAGGTCGGCCGGTGTCCGCCCGGTGGCGGCGGCCAGCGACGCGTACAGCGCCCGGCTTCCGGCGGTGAGGCCCGAGCCGGGGCGGGCGGCGGCGAGCCGTACCGCGTCCTGCCAGAGCGTCAGTTCCACGACCGGGTCGTGCCCGGTGGTCAGCAGGGCGTGCGCGCGGGCGGCGGCGTCCGTGGCGAGCTGGTCGAGCGCGAACGAGTCGGGGCCGCCCGGGGCGTCCGGGTAGACCGGCGGCTGCTCGGGGTGGGCGGGCGGGGGCAGGGGCGCGGGGAGCGGCGGCCGGATGCGGCGCGCCAGGGCGTCCCGGGCGCGTATCCCGGGGGCGGGAGCGCGCTTGCGGTCCCGGTCGGCCCGGGCCGCGCGGGCCGCGCGGGCCGCGTTGCGCCGCGACAGGGCGTCCAGCAGGTCGCGCTCGCCACGGCCGCGCAGCAGGAGCAGGATGAAGGGGTCGCGGTCGAGCAGGTGGGCGGTCTGGTAGCAGACGGCGGCCGCGTGCTTGCAGGGGTGGCCGAAGTCGGGGCAGCTGCAGTGGGGTTCGAGGTCGCCGGCGCCGGGGAGCAGGCGGACCCCGCACTCGGCGAGGGACTGCGGCATCTGCTTGTCCAGCAGCGCGGCTATGTGCGTGGGCCGCTCGGCGGCGGCGTCCAGGAAGAGGTCCCACTCCTCGTCGGAGAACGTCCTGAGCCGCACCTGCACGCGGTACGGCCGGGGCCGGCTGCCTTGCACGTACGCCAGCACGAGCCCCGGGGTGACGGTGATGGCGTCCACGTTCCCCCGCCCCGCGTACGCCCTCCCCCGCGCCAGGCGTGCCGCGTCGAGGGCCCCTTCCTCCAGCGCGGACACCCAGGCGTTGCCCCACCACGTCTCGGCGAACCGGTCGCGGTCACGCACCGGACGGGCGGGCAGCGCCGCGAAGGTGCGCCGCAACTCGCCGTCACGGCCGGGGGCGGCCATGGACCGCGGGTAGCGCGGGGGGACCGGGGGCGCGGCGGACGGAGTGGGGCGGGGCCTCGGGGACTGTTCGGATGTGCCCTGCCGCACCTGTGTGACCGGGCTCGGTGTCTCGTGCGGGGAGGGCGAGGGCGCCCCGCGCCGCTCGCCGGACTCCTGCTCGGCGGACGCGCTCCTGCTCCGCGGTGCCGCCGACGCCGGCAGTTCGAAGGCACCGGCGAGGAGCGCCCGTACGTCCCGGGCCTGGCGTCCGCCCGCCGGAGGTCGAGTGCTGCGGCGGCCCCGAGCACCCGTCGTCCTCGGTGCGGCGACGGCTCCCCGGAGGGCTGGGGTCTCCTCGGTGCCGGACGGCTCGGCAGCGCCCCCCTGGGAGCGGGCCGGCGCCGGGCTGCCGGACCGGCGCCCCGCCTCGGCCGCCGTGGCGCGGCTCTCCGTACGTTCCCGTTCCGCTTCCTTCCGTGCCGTCCGCAACGCCTCCCGTGCGATGTCACCGGGCCGCGTGCCGGGCGCGGTCTCCCGCGCAGCGGCCGGGGGCGCGGTGGCCGGTAGCGCTGTGGCCTCCGGCGCTTCCTCCGGTTCTCCCTCCTTCGGCACCTCCCCCGGCTCGTCCGCCCGCCGGGTGCTCCGGCGCTCCGCGTTCGCCCGCCGCAGGGCCGCGCGCGCCGCGTCGCCCGGCCGGGGGGTCGTCCGCTTCGCCTCCGGCTCGGGGAGGGCGACGTCCGCTCCCCCGGCGGAAGGCCGGGCCCCGGCGGAAGGCTGAGCCCCGGCAGAAGACTCGCCCCCGGCAGAAGGCTCCACGCCTTCCGCCTCACCGTCGAGCCGCTCGCGCTCCCGTGCCGCGCGCAGCGCAAGGCGGGCCGCGTCGGCGGGGCGCGTCGCGTGGTCACCGCTCGGTTCCCCGCCCGCCCAGGGGCGTTCCTCCGCCGCCCCGTTCATGCCGTCCTCCTCAGCGACACCAGGTCCGCCAGCTCGCGGTCCGTCAGTTCCGTGAGGGCCGACTCGCCCGAGCCCAGGACGGCGTCCGCCAGCGCGCGCTTGGCCTGAAGCATCTCCGCGATGCGGTCCTCGACCGTGCCCTCCGTGATCAGGCGGTGGACCTGGACCGGCTGGGTCTGGCCGATGCGGTAGGCGCGGTCCGTGGCCTGTTCCTCCACCGCCGGGTTCCACCAGCGGTCGAAGTGGATGACATGGCCCGCGCGGGTGAGGTTCAGGCCGGTGCCCGCCGCCTTGAGGGAGAGCACCAGGACCGGGGTCGCGCCGCTCTGGAAGCGGTCCACCATCCGCTCGCGGTCGGGCACCGGCGTGCCTCCGTGCAGCAGGTCGACGGGCACCGCGCGGGAGGCCAGGTGCGTGGTGATCAGGCGGGCCATGCCGACGTACTGCGTGAAGACCAGCGCCGAGCCGTCCTCGGACAGCAGGGTGTCCACCAGCTCGTCCAGCAGGGCCAGTTTGCCGGACCGCGCGGTGAGGCCTCCGGCGGTCCTGGCGTCCTCCTTCAGATAGAGGGCCGGGTGGTCGCAGATCTGTTTGAGTGCGCTCAGGAGCTTCAGGACCAGGCCCCGCCGTGCGATGCCCTCCGCGGTCTCGATCGCCAGCATCGACTCCCGTACGACCGCCTCGTAGAGCGCGGCCTGCTCGCGGGTGAGCGGGACCGGGTGGTCCGTCTCGGTCTTCGGCGGGAGCTCGGGAACGATGCCCGGGTCGGACTTCTTGCGCCGCAGCAGGAAGGGGCGGACCAGGCGGGCCAGCCGCTCCACCGCCTGAGGGTCCTCACCGGTCTCCACCGCCCGCGCGTGCCGGGCGCGGAAGGACTTCAGGGGGCCGAGCAGTCCGGGGGTCGTCCAGTCCAGCAGGGCCCACAGTTCGGAGAGGTTGTTCTCCACAGGTGTGCCGGTGAGGGCGACGCGGGCCGGGGACGGGATGGTGCGCAGTGCCTTCGCCGTCGCGGAGTAGGGGTTCTTGACGTGCTGTGCCTCGTCGGCGACGACCAGGCCCCAGGTCTGTTCGGCCAGCCGGGGTGCCGCCGTCCGCATCGTGCCGTAGGTGGTCAGCACGAACCCGCCGTCCACGTCGTCCAGGGTGCGCTCCGGGCCGTGGAAGCGGCGGACCGGGACTCCGGGCGCGAACCGGGTGATCTCCCGCTGCCAGTTGCCGAGCAGGGACGCGGGGCATACCACCAGCGTGGGCTCGCGGCGCGCCCGGCGCAGATGCAGCGCGATGACGGTGACCGTCTTGCCGAGCCCCATGTCGTCGGCGAGGCAGCCGCCGAGACCGAGGGAGGTCATGAGGTCCAGCCAGGCCAAGCCGCGGAGTTGGTAGTCCCGGAGCCGGGCGGCGAGGCTCGGGGGCGGATCCACCGGGCCGATGCCGGCCGTCAGCCGGTCCCGCAGTGCGGCCAGCGCGCCGACCGGCACCGCCTGAACCGTCTCGCCGTCGACGTCCGCGGTCCCGGTGAGGGCGACGGCGAGCGCGTCCACCGGGTCGAGCAGACCCAACTCCCGCTTGCGGGCCTTGCGGACGAGCGCCGGGTCGACCAGCACCCACCGGTCGCGCAGCCGGACGACCGGGCGGTGGGCCTCCGCGAGGGCGTCCATCTCGGCCTCGCTGAGCGGATCGCCGCCGAGCGCCAACTGCCAGCGGAACCGCAGCAGTTCCTCGCTCTCCATGAAGCCGGTGCCGTCGGTCGCCGAACCGGGCGCCGGCCGTACGACCGCCGTCGCGGTCAGGTCGTGTGCCAGGTCCCGGGGCCAGTGCACCGCGACGCCGGCCGCGCCCAGCCGGGTGGCGGCGACGCCCAGCAGGTCGCTCAACTCGTCCTCGGACAGCGCCAGGACGTCCGGCACCTCCTGTTCGGCGAGCCGGTCCAGCGGGGGCCAGACCCGGGCCGCGCGGCGGACCGCGAGGGCCGCGTCCACGCGCGCGCGGGGGCCGAAGGCCGCGTCCGCCTCACCGGCCCACAGTGCGGCGACGTCCACGACCAGCGTCGGGTCGGCGAGGCTGTGCACCTGCACGATCGCCGCCCCGGCGCGGCCCGCTCCCTCGCCGCCGTCGAACAGGTCGTACGCCGACAGGTCCAGGCGCAGCGAGATCCGCACGCCCGCGTCCATGCCGGCGGCGACTTCGGCGGCCCACTCGTGCGCATCGGGCAGCGGCTGCGGCCCCTGGGCGGCGAACGGCCTGCCCGCGGTGTGGGCGGCGGCCGGGGTGCGCGGCAGGGTGTCCGCGACCGCGTCCAGGAAGGACCGGACCAGGGCCTCGGGCTCAGGCAGCAGCAGGGGACCTTTCCCGGGGAGCGGGACGGCATGGCCTTCGTAAGGCAGGGCGGCGGCGATGGCCCTGAGGTGGGTGATGTCGTCCGGCTCCAGGGGTCCGGCCCGCCAGGCGTCGTATCCGTCCGGGGTGAGCCCGGGCAGCAGCCGGCCGCGCGCGACGAGCCGCAGGGCGTGCAGAGCGGCCGCACCCCAGCAGGCGGTCGCGGGGTGGGCGGCGGGGGCGCGGCGGGCTCGCGCGAGCAGCGGCAGGGCCTCGGTGAGGGGCAGGGTCACGGCGGGCACGGTGCTTCTACGTGCTCCGGATCCGTGCGGCCGGACGACCGTCAGGTCCTCGGTGCCGTCCGGCGGCAGCGGGCCGCCGTCCGGGTCCCAGAAGGCCACCCGGCTCCGGCGGGGCAGCGGCGCGGGCAGGAAGACCGCGGCCAGGCTCTCCCATGCGGGCGCCCGCCCGGGCGCGGCCGCCTCGGCCACCTGCTCCGCCATACGTCCGGTCACCTCCCGCCGCTCGTTCGTGTCAGTCGTCTTCGACTCTACGGGCGGGGTCTGACAATCGGCTCCGGCCGCCGGCCGCCGGGTCCCGCGGGCGCGGGCCCGTCAGGGAATCATCGGTCCGGGGCTCACTGGTCGGGGGATCAGCGGTCGGGGGATCACCCGTCAGGGGACCGTCCGCGACACCACATACACCGTCGGGTGCTGGGGCTGGGACGTGTTCACGACGACATCCAAGGTGGGGGCGGGGTTCTTCTGCGCGTGGGTCAGGCCGTACCAGGGTCCCTGCGCCGTGAAGGACCAGCTGACGACGTGCTGGTCGCGCGTGCTGATGGCGATGTCGTTCGCCTTCAGCGAGGACCGGGTGGCCTTGAGGGTCGACAGGAACCGGTTCAGTCCGTCGTCGCTGGTGGTGAACTGCACGTACAGCCGGCTGGTCTTCCAGTTGTTCGTCTCGTACGACGCGACCTTCGTCGCGTCCGGCGGGATCCACACCTGGTAGAGGTGGCGCTGCAGCCACGAGGGCCGGCCGGGGACGAGGCCGGTCGCCGCGTACTTCGCCTCCTTGTCCTTGCCGCTGTTGCGGGACTGGTTGGCGGAGATGATCAGGTACCCGGCGGGCACGCCGATGAGCAGCACGATGATCAGCAGGGTCAGCGCCCGGCGGCGGATCGCGCGCCGACGGTCCTCCGGCGGGCGCGGCGGCTCGCCCGGGGGTGACGACGGGCGCGGCAGTGAGGCGGCGGCCGTCACAGCAGTCCCTCGGTGGTGCGGCGGGACTGCGCGTACCGCTCGTAGCGCTCGTACCGCTCCACCCGGCGCCGGTTGGCGCGGCGGAAGCGGCGGGCCACGAGCCGGGCGAGGTCCGCGGCGCCGACCATGCCGGCCTCGGGGCCGAGCTGGGCGCGGGCGATACGCGCCTCGGGGCGGTAGCCGCGGCCGGTGAGGTGGCGCTTGAAGGCGTCCCGGGCCGGGCCGATCAGCAGGTCGTCCGCCGCGCTGACGCCGCCGCCGATCACGAAGCAGGACGGGTCCAGGGCGGCCGCCAGGTTGGCGATGCCGACGCCGAGCCACTGGCCGATGTCCTGGAGCAGCTCGACGCACATGGCGTCGCCCTCACGGGCCAGGTCGGTGATCATCGGGCCGGTGATGTCGGAGATGTTGCCCTTGACGTGCTCGATGATCCCGTAGGCCACCGGGGAGTCGGCGGCGGCCAGCTCCCTGGCCTCTCGGACCAGTGCGTTGCCGGAGCTGTACTGCTCCCAGCAGCCGCGGTTGCCGCACGGGCAGCGGTGGCCGCCGGGCACGACCTGCATATGGCCGAACTCGCCCGCGACCCCGTACTTGCCGCGCTTGACCTGGCCGTCCTCCAGGATGGCGCCGCCGATGCCGGTGCCGAGGGTGATCATCACGAGGTGGTCCTCGCCGCGGCCGGCGCCGAAGCGCCACTCGGCCCAGGCGGCGGCGTTGGCGTCGTTGTCGACCAGGACGGGGACGGCGAGCCGCTCGGCGAGACGGTCGCGCAGGGGCTCGTTGCGCCAGGACAGGTGCGGGGCGAACAGGACGCGATTGCGGTCCGCGTCCACCCAGCCGGCCGCGCCGATGCCGACGGCGTGCACGTCGTGCCGGTCGGAGAGGTCCAGGACGAGCTCGACGATGGTGTCCTCGACGACCTTGGGGCTCTTGGACTTGTCGGGCGTCTCGGTGCGGAGCTTCTCCAGGATGTTGCCGTCGGCGTCGACGACGCCGGCCATCACCTTCGTGCCGCCGATGTCGATGCCGACCGTGGGGACGCGCGGCGCCGACAGATGGGAACGGCGCTCGCGCGTGCCGACGGTCCGCAGGACGGTGGCCCGGGCGGAGCCGCGGTGGGTGAAGTCGCGGTAGGTGCTCACCGGCCCGATTCTGCCGCACGCGCGCGTTGGCCTGCACTGTGGGCCCCTCCGCCGCTGGGGCCTCTGGGCGCGCAATGCAGGGGCGAGCCTACGGGGCGCGTTCCAACTCGTGGCGCAGATCGTCCAGCTCCTCACCGCCTGCCATCTGGCGTGTCAGCTCCTCCAGGGTGATCTCCTCACGGACGTGGTCGGCGATCATCGTGCCGCGCTTGAGGAGGACGAACCGGTCACCCACCAGGTACGCGTGGTGGGGGTTGTGGGTGATGAAAACAACACTAAGGCCCGCGTCCCGTGCGGTGGCCACGTATTTGAGGACCACACCTGACTGTTTGACGCCGAGTGCCGCCGTCGGCTCGTCCAGGACCAGGACCTTCGCGCCGAAGTACACCGCGCGTGCGATCGCCACGCACTGGCGTTCACCGCCCGACAGGCTCCCGATGGGCTGGTCGACGTCGCGCAGGTCGATGCCCATCCGCAGCAGTTCCTCGCGTGTCGTGCGGCGCATGAGGTCGACGTCCAGGCGCTTGAAGGGTCCCCTGCCCCTGCGGGGCTCGGAGCCGAGGAAGAAGTTCCGCCACACCGGCATCAGGCCCACGACGGCCAGGTCCTGGTAGACCGTGGCGACACCGCGGTCGAGGGCCTCGCGCGGGGAGGACAGACGGGTCTCCTCGCCGTCGATGCGCAGCAGGCCTTCGTCGTGCCGGTGCAGCCCCGCGATGATCTTGATAAGGGTGGACTTGCCCGCGCCGTTGTCCCGAGGACACAGGTGATCTCGCCCGGGTGGACCTCGAGGGAGACGCCTTCGAGGGCGCGGACGTTGCCGTAGTGCTTGCCGACGCCGGACAGCTCCACGAGCGCCGTACGTGTTGCGGTCTGCGTCACTTGGTGGCCTCCGCGCGCTTGCGGACCCAGGCGTTGAGCAGGGTCGCGAGGAGCAGCATCGCTCCGAGGAAGAACTTGAACCAGTCCGGGTTCCACTCGGCGAAGACGATGCCCTTGCCGGTCATGCCGAAGATGAACGCGCCCACCGCCGAGCCGGCCGCGGACCCGTGGCCGCCGGTGATCAGGCAGCCGCCGATGACGGCGGCGATGATGTAGATCAGCTCGTTGCCGACGCCCTCCCCGGACTGCACGACGTCGTACGAGAACAGCAGGTGCTGCCCGGAGATCCAGGCGCCGAGCGCCACGCCCATGTACAGGCCGGTCTTCGTCCTCGCGACCGGGACGCCGACCGCGCGGGCCGCGTCCTTGTTGCCGCCGACCGCGAAGATCCAGTTGCCGGAGCGGGTGCGCAGCAGGATCCAGGAGGCGAGGGCGACCACGGCCGAACCACCACAGAATGGTGATCTTGAAGTCGACTCCGCCGAGGGTGAGCGTCGAGGCGAACACGGCCCGCGCCGAGGCGAAGCCGTCCATGTCGGAGATCGACTTGGTGGAGACCGTGCCGCTGATCAGCTTGGTGAGGCCGAGGTTCATGCCGGTGAGCATCAGGAACGTACCGAGCGTGACGATGAAGCTCGGCAGTCCGGTACGGCTCAGCATGATGCCGTTGAAGGCGCCGACCGCCAGGGTGACCAGCAGCGACACCCCGACGCCGACTCAGACGTTCGCGGTCATCCGGTAGCTGAACATCGACGAGGCCAGCGCGGAGAACGTCACGAGGACGCCCGCGGACAGGTCGAACTCGCCGCCGATCATCAGCAGCGCGACCGGGACGGCCATGACGCCGATCGTCGAGGCCGCGTACAGGACCGTGCTGAGGCTGGAGGCGCGCAGGAAGCTGTCGGCGGCGATCGAGAAGAACAGGAAGACGGCGAGTGCGCCGACCACCGAGCCCAGCTCGGGCCGGCCGAGGAGCTTCTTCAGCGGTGAGGTCTTCAGGAGCCGTTCGTCCCGCGGCCGGCCGGGGCGCGAGTCTGCGTCGCGTTCCGGCGCGGAGGCCGGTGCGGTGGCGGTCATCGGGTTCCCCGCTTCGTGTACTGCTCGAGGGCGGCGGCCTGGTCCTTGGTGACGATCTGCGGTCCGGTCAGGACCGGCTTGCCGCCGCCGAGGGCGTTCGCGTTGTACTTGTGGAGCCAGAGCTGGTCGACCGCCTCGTAGCCCTGGAGGTAGGGCTGCTGGTCGACGGCGAAGCCGAGGGTTCCGTCCTTCAGCTCGCCGGCCACCTTGGCGTTGAGGTCGAAGGTGTCGATCTCCGCCCGGCTGCCGGCGTCGGCCTTGGCCTTCACCGCGGTGTCGGCGTAGGGGGCGCCGAGGGTGACGACGGCGTCGACGGACGGGTCCGCCTGGAGCCGGGCGCCGACGGCGGACTGCGCGTCGGGCATGTTCGTGCCGTTGACGTAGAGGTTCTCCACGGTGCCGTGGAAGGTCTTCCTGACGCCCGTGCAGCGCTGTTCGTGGCCGACGTTGCCCTGCTCGTGCAGCACGCACAGGACCTTCTTCCTGCCGCGCCTGTCGAGCTCGTCGCCGATGGCCTCGCCCGCGATGGTCTCGTCCTGGCCGATGTGGGTGAGCGCGCCGAAGGCCTTGGACTCGGCGGACCCGGAGTTCACGGTGACCACCGGGATGCCGGCCTTCTCCGCCCGGGTGACGGCGGCCTTCAGCGCGTCGGGCTTGGCCGGCGTGACGATGATGCCGTCCACCTTCTGGTCGACGGCTGCGTCGACGAGCTGCGCCTGCTGCTGCGCCTCGGCGCTGTGCGAGTACAGGAAGTCGATGTTGTCCTTGACGGCGGCCTGCTTGGCGCCGCTCTGCACGATGTCCCAGAAGGTGTCGCCATCACCTGAGTGAGTGATCATCGCGAAGGTCCGGCGGGGGGTGTTCACCGCTGCCCTGCCCTGGGCCGCGGCCTCGCGGGCGTCCTCGGCGCGCTTGCCGCCGTGGCTGCTGCAACCCCGCTAGCGAGAGGCCGAGCACTCCTGCGAGCGCGATGGTTGCCCAGGTTCTGGTCCGTGCCACGTGGCCGTGCCCTTTTTGCATGGTTCCTGCAGTTGCTTGGAACGACCAAGTATGGCCGACCGCTGATCGACGCCGCAGGTCAGGGCCTGTTAGGGGCGGGGACGGGGCATGGGAGGGAGGGAGTAAGGGGGGGCGGGGGGCAGCGTGCGCCCCCGGCGGCTCAGGAGCGTACGAGCAGCTGGAATTCGAACGAGTACCGCGAGGCGCGGTAGGTGTGGGTGCCGAACTCCACGGCGCGGCCCGTGTCGTCGAACGTGGTGCGCTGCATGGTGAGCAGCGGGGCGCCCTCGGGCTCGCCGAGGCGTTCGCCCTCGCCCCGCCCGGCGACGCGGGCCCCGATGGACTGCCGGGCGCTGTGCAGGGTGATGCCGGCGGCGCGCATCAGCCGGTAGAGGCCGGTGGCCTCCAGCTGGTCGCTGTCGAGGTCGAGCAGGCCGGTCGGCAGGTAGTTGCACAGATACGCCATCGGCTCGCCGTGCGCGAGGCGCAACCGTTCGACCTGGTGCACCTCAATGCCCTCGGGGACGCCGAGCGCGGCGGCGACCTCGGCGGAGGCGGGCGCGAAGGTGTTGACGAGGACCCGGGTCGCGGGGCGCTGCCCGGCCGCCTCCAGGTCGTCGTAGAGGCTGCTCAGCTCCAGGCCGCGCTTGACCTGGCTGTGGACGACCTGGGTGCCGACGCCGCGGCGGCGCACGAGCAGGCCCTTGTCGACCAGGGACTGGATGGCCTGCCGGACCGTGGGGCGGGACAGGCCGAGCCGCCCGGCCAGTTCGATCTCGTTCCCCAGCAGGCTGCCCGGTGTCAGCTCGCCGTGCTCGATCGCGGCCTCCAGCTGCTGGGCCAGCTGGAAGTAGAGCGGCACCGGACTGCTCCGGTCGACGCTGAGCTGGAGCGGGACGGTGGGGTCCACATCTGGTTTCGGCACGGGGCGAGCGTAGCTCCGGCGCTTGTTGACGGGAAGTTGTGTAGTCCGGTTGTCCGGACAAAGGATTGACATGGTGTGGGGTGCACCCCCACGTTGGACCCATGCGCATCGGACTGATCGGAGCGGGGCGTATAGGGACATACCACGCGGCTTCCCTCAGCCGTCACCATGAGGTGGGCTCGCTCATCATCACGGACGTCGACACCGCGCGGGCCCGTCAGCTCGCGGACCGGCTGGGCGCGACGGCGGCGCCCGGCGTGGACGAGATCTTCACCTGGGGCGTGGACGCGGTGGTCATCACCGCGGCGACCGCGGCGCACGGCGAACTGATCGGCCGGGCGGCGCGCTCCGGGCTCCCCGTGTTCTGCGAGAAGCCGATCGCGGTGGACCTGGCGGGCACGCTGGCCGCGCTCGCCGAGGTCGACGCCGCCGGGACGGTGCTGCAGATGGGCTTCCAGCGGCGGTTCGACGCGGGCTACGCGGCGGCGCGGGAGGCCGTGCGCTCGGGTCGGCTCGGGCGGCTGCACACGGTCCGCGCGCTGACGGCCGACCAGGCACCGCCACCGGCCGCGTATCTGCCGGTCTCCGGCGGCATCTTCCGGGACTGCCTCATCCACGACTTCGACATCCTGCGCTGGGTGACCGGCCGGGAGGTGGCCGAGGTGTACGCGACCGGGTCCGACGCGGGCGGGGCGATGTACCGGGAGGCGAACGACGTCGACACGGCGGCGGTCGTGCTCACACTGGCGGACGGCATACTCGCCACGGTCACGGCGACACGTACGAACGGTGCCGGTTACGACGTGCGCATGGAGCTGGCGGGCGAGCTGGACACGATCGCCGTGGGCCTGGACGACCGTACGCCGATCGCGTCCACGGAGCCCGCCGGTCCCCCGGCCGCGGACAAGCCGTGGACGGGGTTCCTGGAGCGGTTCGCGCCCGCGTACGAGGCCGAGGTCGCGGCGTTCGTCGAGGTGGTGCGCGGCGAGCGCGCCAACCCCTGCGACGGCGGCGAGGCACTGGAGGCTCTGCGCATCGCGGAGGCCTGCGAACTCTCACGCCGGGAGCGCCGCCCGGTGAACCTCGGGGAGATCCCGGGCGCCGGCCACTGACCGGCGGGACGGATCAGGTCCCGTCCGCGTGCGGTGGCGCGCCGGGTGTCGGGGCCGGCGCCGGCGGCGTGCGCCCTCAACCGGCGGCGTGACGGCGGGCGGAGAGACCGGTCGCCGGCCGCGACGCGCCTCACCGCGTCGACCGCAGCCGGGTATTCAGGGCCCGGCGCCGGGCTCCGACCGCACCGATACCCATAGGGCATCACAGCCGACCGAACAGGTCTTGGACGCCTTCCTCGGGTCCGGCGCACGCTGAATGCGACGTTCTGGACCGAACGAAAGGCAAGGCGATGAAGGTTTTCCTCACCGGTGGTTCCGGTTACATGGGCAAGGCGACGATCACCGCGCTGCTCAGGCACGGACACGCCGTCGAGGCACTGGCCCGCAGCGAACGCTCCGCGGACGCGGTCCGCGCACTGGGTGCCGTCCCGGTGATCGGCGGGCTGGACGACCTCGACGTGCTCAACGCCGCCGCGGCTCGGGCCGAGGCCGTCGTGCACCTGGCCCAGGCGGACAGCGGCGAGGCCGATCTGGCCGCCGCCGACGCCATGCAGGACGGCATCGGCACGGAGACGTACGTGCACACGGGCGGCACCTGGGTCTACGGCGACACAGACGGGGTGGCCGACGAAACCGCGCCCTGGAACCCGCCCGCCCTGGTCGCCTGGCGGCGCCCTGTGGAGGAGGCCGTCCTCCAGCGGGCGGCGCGCGGCGGACGGCCCGTGGTCGTCCAGCCCGGGCTGCTCTACGGCAGAGAGAACCGGCTGATCGACATGTTCTTCACCGCACCCGGCAAGCAGGCGGGCGCCATCCCCTATATCGGCGACGGCGCCAACCACTGGGCGCTGGTCCACGTCGACGACATCGCGGAGCTCTACGTCGCCGCCCTGAAGGCGAAGGCCGGTTCCGTCTATGTCGGCGTGGGCGGAGTGAATCCCACGGCCAAGGACGTGGCGCTGGCCATCAGCCGGTCGGCCGGCATCGACGGGAAGACGGAGTCGATCTCCCTGGAGCAGGCGCGGGAGCAGATGGGTCCCGCCGCGGACGCCTTCGCCCTCGACCAGCAGCTCACCCCGTCCCGCGCTCGCACGGAGCTGGGGTGGACGCCCGGCCACACCGACCCGCTGGCGGTCCTTGCCCGCGGCTGACAATCCGCGGTCGACCCTCAGCGCCGGGTTGGCGTGCCCCCTCTCGGCGGCGCGGCCGCCACGGTCGGAGGTAGATTCATCTGAAACGGAGACGGGCGGTGCGGAGCTGTGGACGTCGACCTGCGAAAGCTCAGGTACTTCGTTGCGGTGGCCGAGGAACTCCACTTCGGTCGCACCGCCGAACGCCTGCACATCGCCCAGCCGGTTCTGTCCCGGCAGATCCGCGCCCTCGAGGGGGAGCTGCGGGCGGAGCTGTTCGTCCGTGACCGCCGCGGCACCATGCTCACCCCGGCGGGCGAGCAGTTGCGGGAGGACGCACCCCCGCTCCTCGCCGTGTCGGAGGCACTGCTCCGGCGGGTCACCTCCGCGGCCAAGGGCACGCCCACCTTCACGATCGGCTTCATGCCCGGCATCACCGTGACGTCCGCGGTGCGCGCCCTGACCTCGCGCCGCCCGGGGCTCAACGTGCGGCTGCTGCGCACGAGCTAGTGCCGCGGCAGGCGACGTTTGCCCGTCAAGGAGCGGCGTCCGGTGCGTGCTCTGGGGGTACCCCCTGCTCGAAGAGCTTGGGGGAGTGCCGGCCGGAAGTCCTCGTACTGGATGTACTTGGGCTTCCGGCCGGTGCGGCGAGTGGGGGTCCCCCCTGCTCGAAGAGCTTGGGGGTGGGGGTCCCCCCTGCTCGAGCGGAGCCGAGAGCTTGGGGGAGTGCCGGGCGTCGCGACGGGGCGAACGTTGCCTGTTGCGGCACTAGGTCGACCAGGTGGAGGTGCTGCACGACGGCCGGGCGGACGTGAGCATCGTCCGTCTGCCGATCGACCAACAGGGTCTCCAGGTGGTGCCGTTGTTCCAGGAGCCCCGGGTCGTCGTCCTGCCCCTGGACCACCCCCTGGCCGGCAAGCAGTCGGTGGCCGTCGCGGACCTGGCCGCCGATCACCTGTTGCAGGACCCGGACGCCGTGCCGGAGTGGCGCGACGTGGCCCTCGAGATGCGCGAGCGGGACCGGCCCGAGGTGCCCCGGATCCATCAGGTCGAGGAGAAGCTGGAGCTCGTGGCCTCCGGAGCCGGAGTGTGTGTGATCCCGCTGTCCACGGCCGGCTTCTACACGCGCCCCGATGTCGTTCCCGTACCGGTCGAGGACATCGGCCCCAATCACGTGTGCCTGGCGTGGATGGCCACCCGGCGTTCCCCGCTCATCCACGAGTTCGCCGAGGCGGCTTCGAACATCGCGCCTCCCAGGTCCGACGCGATGCCGCAGTGACCGGGCGGCGGTCACGCCGTCACCGGGGATCTCCTTTCGGGGCCTGACCGCTGGGCACCGTGCGGCCCTACGGCGCCGCTCGTCCTGGCGGTCGTCTTCTCGGCCGCCCCGGAGAGCCGGGGCCCGGCTGAGTGCGGACCGGGTCCCCGGCTCGTGGTGGCCGCTCGGTCAGCAGCCGAAGTCGATCAGGTCGAACGTCGCGTAGTGGTCCGAGGTGTAGTAGTCCTCCTGGTACTCCTCGCCCGTGACGATGCGGCGGGCGCCGCGCGTGGAGGAGCCGGGGGTGATGACGGTGTACTCGTGGTAGTAGCCGTAGGACTGGCCGGGGAGTACGCCTTCGCGGTTGGAGAAGACGGTGCCGTCCTGCGAGTACGGGAAGGGGCCGCCCTGGTCGATCAGGTCGAGGGTGTCGTAGGCCTGGGACGGCAGGTCGCTGTAGCAGATGCTGCCGACCGAGGTGGCGGCGGCGTCCGCGGTGGTGGCGGAGACGGTGCCGCCCATGAGGAGGGCGGACAGGAGCGCGGCTGCGGCGCCGATCCGGGTGGCGCGTGTGGGGGTTGTCATGGCGGCATGATGACGCGCGTAGACCGTGGCATGTCAATGACAATCAGCGAGACTCTCACGTCGAGTGCCATCTGTTTTCGGCGAGTTAACCTGCCGCCTGCCGCCCGGGCGATCCGGGCCCCGGGGCGGCGGGCGGTCGCGGACGCGGCGGTCAGCCGCCCGCCGGGAGCTCGGTGGTCGGGCTCACCCCGCGTGGGTCGAGAACAGTCCGCCGGTCGGCCCCTGCTTGTCGCCTCCCTGCGCCTTCTTCAGCGCGTTGGCGAGGCTCTCGATGGTCAGGGACTGCAGGATGACGCGGCCGTTGCCCTCCAGGGTGGCCAGGGACAGGCCCTCGCCGCCGAAGACCATGTTCATGATCCCCTGGCGGTTGAGGCCGCCGACGCGCTGGACGCCGTACTGGATGCCCTCCTCGAAGGCCACGACGCACCCGGTGTCCACCTCGATGCGGCCGCCGAAGTCGGCGGGGTTGAGGTCGATGAAGTTGCCCGCGCCGGCGATGATCACGGTGCCGTGTCCGGTGAACTTCTCCAGGATGAAGCCCTCGCCGCCGCTCATGCCGGTGCGGCCGCCGGCGAAGGCGATGCCGAAGTCGACGGTCGACTCGGCGGCCACGAAGGCGTCCTTCTCCGCGAACCACGCGCGGGTGCCGTCGAGTTCCAGCGCCCGCATCTCGCCGGGCAGCACGCCCGCGAAGCCGACGGTGCCCTCGCCGCCCTGCGCGGTGAAGTACTGGAACGCCAGCGACTCGCCCGCGAGCGCGCGCTGGCCGACCTGCATGGCGGTGCCCATGGCCTGTCGCAGGAGGCCGCCCATGCCGCCGCCACCGGCTCCGCCCTGGGGTCGGCCACCGTCGTTCGACGGGCCGGACAGGCGGGTCTCCATGGTGACGTTCGTGGTCTTGAAGAGGAACTTGCCCGCCTCGCAGTACACGGTCTGGCCCGGGTGCAGGTTGACGACCGCCATCTGCATGGCGTTGCCGACGATTTCTTGCTGAAGAGTCACGCGAGGAGAACGCGACGGACGGGGCGAAGAGTTCCGGCCGTCCGAGGACGGTTCTCGTTCGCCGCCGGCCTGCCGACGCTCCGGCCGGCGTCGTACAGGTGCACGCGGCGTGAGACACGGGCGCGCACCGGTGCCGTCAGCCCGGCTGCGCCCCAGGCGCCCCACCGGCCCCCGTCGGACCGATGCGCCCCACCGGCCCCCGTCGGACCGATGCGCCCCACGCGCGCGTGGCGTGTGTCAGCCGCCCAGCTCCTGGTGGCGTGCCGCCAGCCGGTTCGCCCCGTCCTGTGTCAGGGAGCCGTGCAGGCGCAGGCGGGAGATGCCGCCGTCCGGGTAGATGTCCACGCGCGCGTGCGTGCCGATCGCCGGGGCCGGGAGGGCGAAGCGGTGGTTGGTGTCGGGCTCGAGGCGGGTGCGCGGGAGGATCTCGCGCCAGTCGCCGTCCTCACCGTCCTTGACCGAGACCGACGCCCAGCCCGCTGCGTTGCCCTTCAGGTAGGCCGTGTCGATCTCGATCGCCCGGATCTGCGCCTGCGCCGCCAGCCGGTAGCGGATCCAGTCGTGACCCCGGTCGCGACGGCGCCGCGTCTCCCAGCCGTCGTCCATCTTCCGGGAGCGGCCCGGCTGGATGGTGTTGGTGGCGGGCGAGTAGAAGAGGTCGGAGGCGTCCTCCACCCGGCCCCCGTTCTCCAGGGCCGCCACGTCGAAGGTGCCGAGCACCTCCAGCCACGCCGGGTCCGGCACCACCTCGCCGTGGACGCGCAGGCGTGCGATGCCCCCGTCGGGGTGCTGGTGGAGCCTCAGGTGGGTGAAGCGCTGCTCCACGTCCACCTCGAAGCCGTTGGCCGCGTGGCCGCCGACCGGGGTGCGCGGCACCAGCGTCGTCCACTTCACGTCGTCCCCGAGCAGTTCCTCCGGTGACGGGGAGCCGGCGACCGACGTGCCCTCGACGGAGACCGCCTGCGGGTAGTTGCCCCGGAAGTGGGCCGTGTCGACGACGATGCCCCGTACGACGCCGGGTGCGCCGAGGCGCACCAGCGCCCAGTCGTGGTCGTCCTCGGTGGGCCACGGGTGCCCGGCCGAGGTGCCCCGGCGGCGGCGCGTCTCCCAGCCGTCCATGACCTTGCCCTTGTGCCCGAAGTGCTCGGGGTCGAACTCGGCGCGCCCGGGAACCAGAAGGTTCTCGCGCTCGGCGAAGAACTCGTCGTTGGCGGCGATGACCCCGGCCCCGAGCCGGCGGTCGGCGAGGTCGGCGTACCGGGTGAAGGGGAAGTCGGCGCTGCGGTAGTCCGCGTAGGGGTCGCCGCCCCGGTACGGCTTCGCGTCGCCCGTGAAACTCGGAATCGCCGTCACGGTGATCAGTTCTTCCTTTCGGTGTCGCCCGCTGCGGGCCCGGGAGTCGATGCGGGCGGTTCAGTCGGTCCTGCCGAGCAGGCGCCCCTTCGGTCCGGTGAACTCGCCGTTCGCCACGATGCGTTCGCCGCGCAGCCAGGTGGACCTGACGACGCCGTGCAGGGTCCTGCCCGCGTACGCGGTGACCCGGTTGCGGTGCTGGAGGGCCGCCGGGTCCACCGTGAAGGTCTCCTCGGGCGCCAGCACGGCGAAGTCCGCGTCGTGGCCCGCCGCGATGGCGCCCTTGCGGCCCTGGAGCCCCACGAGCCGGGCCGTGCGCTCGGACATCCAGCGGACCACGTCCTGCAGGCCGTGCCCCCGCCTGCGCGCCTCGGTCCACACCGCGGCCAGGCTCAGTTGCAGGCCCGAGATGCCGCCCCAGGCGGTGGCGAAGTCGTCGGTCTTCAGGTCGGCGGTCGACGGGGAGTGGTCGGTGACGACGCAGTCGATCGTGCCGTCCGCCAGCGCCTGCCACAGCAGATCCTGGTTGGCGGCCTCGCGGATGGGCGGGCAGCACTTGAACTCGCTGGCCCCGTCGGGGACTTCCTCGGCGGTCAGGGTGAGGTAGTGCGGGCAGGTCTCCACCGTGATGCGTACGCCCTCCGCCTTGGCGGCAGCGATCAGCGGCAGCGCGTCGCTGGAGGAGAGGTGCAGCACGTGCACGCGCGCGTTGAACCGTTTCGCCTGGTCGATGAGGTGCTCGATGGCCGTGTCCTCCGCGTGCCGGGGCCGGGAGGCGAGGAAGTCCGCGTACCGGGGACCGCCCTGCTGCGGGGCGGCGGCGAGGTGGCGCGGGTCCTCCGCGTGGACGATCAGCAGCCCGTCGAAACCGGCGATCTCGGCCAGGGAGCGGGCCAGTTGCTCCTGGCCGAGGTGCGGGAACTCGTCCACGCCAGACGGTGACAGGAACGCCTTGAAACCGAAGACGCCCGCGTCGTGCAGCGGCCTGAGGTCCTTGACGTTGTCGGGCAGCGCGCCGCCCCAGAAGCCGACGTCGATGTGGGCCTTGCCGGCCGCGACCTCCTGCTTGGTGCGGAGGTGGGCGACCGACGTGGTCGGGGGCACCGAGTTGAGCGGCATGTCGATCAACGTGGTGATACCGCCCGCCGCCGCCGCGCGGGTGGCGGTCCAGAAGCCCTCCCACTCGGTGCGGCCGGGGTCGTTGACGTGCACGTGTGTGTCGACGAGGCCGGGCAGCAGGACGTCGTCGCCCAGGTCCTCCAGGCGGGCCCCGGCCGGTACGGCGGCGTCGTACGGCAGGACGGCCGTGATCGTGCCCCCGGCGACCGCGACCGACGCGGCGCGCGTGCCCTCGGGGGTGATCACGCGCGTGGAGCGCAGCACCAGTTCAGCGTCGGACACCCGGGCCCCTCTCTGCCGCCGTCCCGCTCCCGGTCGACTTCCGGATGACGGGATTTACATCCGCGTAACGGAATTCAACTTTCTGTTGAAGGAGTCTTCCCTCCCGTACCCGCGTCGTCAAGGGCACAATTCCTCCTGGCGCCCTGTCTGTACCGGCTCCGGCGGACCCTGGACGTTTCCGTGTAGCGGAATTAGAATTCCGATACGCAGAACAACAGTCGAAAGGAACGCGCCGTGCCGCCGTCGACGTCCAGCGCCAGCGACACCCCCGCCAAGTCCGCCGCGAGCGGTGGTGTCCAGTCCCTCGAGCGCGCCTTCGACCTGCTGGAGCGGATGGCGGACGCGGGCGGCGAGGTCGGCCTGAGCGAGCTGTCCGCGAGCAGCGGTCTGCCGCTGCCCACGATCCACCGCCTGATGCGCACCCTGGTGGCCTGCGGGTACGTGCGCCAGCAGGCCAACCGCCGCTATGCGCTCGGCCCCCGGCTGATCCGGCTCGGCGAGTCGGCGTCCCGGCTGCTGGGCACCTGGGCCCGGCCGCATCTGGCACGCCTGGTGGAGGAGACCGGCGAGACGGCGAACATGGCGCTGCTGGACGGGGACGAGATCGTGTACGTGGCGCAGGTGCCCTCCAAGCACTCGATGCGGATGTTCACCGAGGTGGGCCGGAGGGTGCTGCCGCACTCCACCGGCGTGGGCAAGGCTCTGCTGGCGAGCACGCCGGACGACGAGGTGCGCGCCCTGCTCGCCCGTACGGGCATGCCGGCCGCCACCGAGAAGACGGTCACCACGCCGGACGCGTTCCTCGCCGCACTTGAGGAGGTGCGCCGGCTCGGATACGCGGTCGACGACAACGAGCAGGAGATAGGGGTCCGGTGCCTCGCGGTGTCCGTGCCCGACTCCCCCACGGCCGCGGCGATCTCCATCTCGGGCCCGGCGGGGCGCGTCACCGAGGCGGCGACGGAGCGGATCGTGCCGGTGCTCCAGCAGGTGGCGGCGGAACTGTCCCGGACTCTTGCGGCCTCGGGCGGCCCGGCCGCCTGAGGCGACCCGGCATCACAGCCCTCGACCGGGCTCGGTGGCCGCCCCTAGGCCCTGTCGTCGAGTTCCCGCCTGCCGCGCGGCGGCTCCCCGAAGAGTTCGACCGCCTTGCGGACCTCCGTCAAGCCCCTGGTCAGTGCGCTGACCGAGCCGATCGCTCCCGCGATCAGCAGCAGGGAGCGGCGCAGGCGGGGAATCTCGGGAACGCCTCCCGTGGCCATCGCGGCGAGTGCGGCCAGTTCGTCCTCGGCTATCGCCCGGTCGGGGAACTCGGCCGGATGTGCGGCGAGTTCACGGCGCAGCCGGGACACGGCGGTACGCAGTTCCGCCACTCTCGGATCCTCTTCGCTGCCGGTCACTGGCCTCTGCCCCAAGCTCCGCACCACAGCCATCCCCCTTGAAACGCCGTTGTGCTCGTACGCCCCCCTGCGCCCCGGGCGTGGTCGGGCGCCGGGGACGCGGGCCAGTAAACGCCACCGGGCGCACCGGGCGCCACCGTGTGGACGGAAATTCAGCCCCTGGAAACCGCGATGTCGGCACCGGGTCAGGTAAGCAGGACGTATGACGGACAACGAAGGGCGGATCGCCGGGCTGCTGCTCGCGGCAGGCGGGGGGCGGCGGCTCGGCGGGCAGCCCAAGGCGCTGCTCGAACACCGGGGGCGCCCGCTGGTGGAGCACGCGGCGGGAGTGCTGCGCGCGGCCGGATGCGGCCGCGTCCACGTGGTGCTGGGAGCGGGGGCCACCGCCGTACGGAAGCGTGCCGACCTCACCGGCTGCGTGCCGGTGGACAACCCGGACTGGGAAGAGGGCATGGGCTCCTCGCTGCGGGCCGGGCTCGCCTCGCTCGCCGGGACGGGCGCGCGGGCGGCCCTGGTCCTGCTCGTCGACCAGCCCGGCATCGGGCCGGAGGCGGTGGCTCGGGTGCTCTCCGTCTTCCGGGACGAGGAGTCGCTGGCCTCGGCCGCGTACGAGGGGGTACGCGGGCATCCGGTCCTACTCGGCTCGGCCCACTGGGCCGGTGTCGCCCGGACCGCGACCGGCGACCGTGGGGCACGCACCTATCTGAAGGCGCACGACGACGCCATCACCCTCGTCGAGTGCGGGGACATTGCACAGGCGTACGACATCGACACGGCGGCGGACCTGGCCCACCTCGAGTGAGCGGAGTGGCACCGAGCGCCACCTTGCCTCGACCCGGAGAATCTCGACATCAACAATCCATTGAAGTTCCACTATGAGAAAACTAGTATCCACTGATCAGAAGCGCTCGACCGCTCCCCAGGCGCCGCCGGCCGCGTACGGGGCCCCTGGCACGCGGTGCCGCAACGCCCTCATGCCAGCTCGCCGAAGGAAGTGACAGACTCATGTCCGCACCAGCGCCGTCCCCGGCGGCCATCGTCGACGCCGAGCCCCTGCCCCGGCAGGAGGAGGTCCTCACCGACGCGGCGCTCGCCTTCGTGGCCGAGCTGCACCGGCGGTTCACACCGCGCCGCGACGAACTGCTGGCCCGCCGCGCGGAGCGCCGCGCCGACGTCGCCCGCACCTCCACGCTGGACTTCCTGCCCGAGACCGCCGCGATCCGCGCGGACGACAGCTGGCGGGTGGCGCCCGCGCCCCAAGCCCTGGACGACCGCCGGGTCGAGATCACCGGCCCCACCGACCGCAAGATGACCATCAACGCCCTCAACTCGGGCGCCAAGGTGTGGCTCGCGGACTTCGAGGACGCCTCCGCGCCCACCTGGGAGAACGTGGTCCTCGGCCAGCTCAACCTGATCGACGCCTACACCCGCAGCATCGACTTCACCGATCCGGCGACCGGCAAGTCGTACGCCCTGCGCCCGAACGAGGAACTGGCGACGGTCGTCATGCGCCCGCGCGGCTGGCACCTGAACGAGCGTCACCTCCAGGTCGACGGAGAGCAGGTCCCGGGCGCCCTCGTCGACTTCGGTCTGTACTTCTTCCACAACGCCCAGCGGCTGCTCGACCTCGGCAAGGGCCCGTACTTCTACCTCCCGAAGACCGAGTCGCACCTGGAGGCCCGCCTCTGGAACGACGTCTTCGTCTTCGCCCAGGACCACGTCGGCGTCCCGCAGGGCACCATCCGCGCCACGGTCCTGATCGAGACGATCACGGCGGCGTACGAGATGGAGGAGATCCTCTACGAACTCCGTGACCATGCCTCGGGGTTGAACGCGGGCCGCTGGGACTACCTGTTCTCCATCGTGAAGAACTTCCGTGACGGCGGAGCGAAGTTCGTCCTGCCGGACCGCAACGCGGTCACGATGACGGCCCCGTTCATGCGCGCGTACACCGAACTCCTCGTCCGCACCTGCCACAAGCGCGGCGCGCACGCCATCGGCGGCATGGCCGCCTTCATCCCCTCCCGCAGGGACCCCGAGGTCAACAAGGTCGCCTTCGAGAAGGTCCGCGCCGACAAGGACCGCGAGGCGAACGACGGCTTCGACGGCTCCTGGGTCGCCCACCCGGACCTGGTCCCGATCGCGATGGAGTCCTTCGACAAGGTCCTCGGCGACAGGCCGAACCAGAAGGACCGGCTGCGCGAGGACGTCGACGTCAAGGCGGCCGATCTGATCGCCATCGACTCCCTTGACGCCAAGCCGACGTACGCGGGCCTGGTCAACGCCGTCCAGGTCGGCATCCGTTACATCGAGGCCTGGCTGCGCGGCCTCGGCGCGGTGGCCATCTTCAACCTGATGGAGGACGCGGCCACCGCGGAGATCTCCCGCTCCCAGATCTGGCAGTGGATCAACGCCGGGGTCGTCCTCGACAACGGCGAGCGGGTCACCGCCGAGCTCGCCCGCGAGGTCGCCGCGCAGGAACTCCGGAACATCGGGGCGGAGCTCGGCGAGGAGGCCTTCACGGCCGGCAAGTGGCAGCAGGCCCACGACCTGCTGCTGAAGGTCGCGCTGGACGAGGACTACGCGGACTTCCTGACGCTTCCGGCCTACGAGCAGCTCGAGGGCTGAGATCTCACTTCTCCGAGTGGCCCAGGGGCTTCTCCGGGGCCACTCGGTCACGTACGAGCTGCTTCACGGCCGTCGGCTCCGGGAACCCCTGTTCGCGACGGTCCCACACCACCTCGTCGTTCACCCGGACGACGAACACACCGCCGGTACCGGGCTTGAGCGACAGCTCGGTCAGCTCCGCCTCGAAGGTGGTCAGCAGTTCCTGCGCCAGCCAGGCCGCCCGGGGCAGCCAGCGGCACCGGGTGCAGTACTCGATCTGGACACGGTGGGTCATCCCAGGTGCACCGACCAATCCTGTTCCGCGGCCGGTTCGCCGTGCAGGTCCGGGACCCGCTTGAGCCAGTCGGGCCGGCCTTGCTGTGTCCGCGCCGCACGCTGGGCCTCCTCGGCGGCGCGCTCCTCCTGGGTGGGGAAGTCGGTGGGCAGCCATGCCTCGGACGCCTTGACCCGGGCCGTGAGGTAGTCCACGTAGGCGTCACGGACGTCGCCGGGCGTCGCGAAGCCCGGCTCGTCCGTCAGCCAGGCGTCCGGTACCTCCTCGGTGACCTCGCGCAGCAGCTCCTCCGTCACGAGCGGCGCCAGGGCGTCCTCGGCGGCCCGCATGTCCGGGGCGAAGTGGCCGAGGGCGTGGTGGCGGAAGTCGTAGGCCTTCTCGGGTGCTGAGGCGTCCCAGCGGTGGTGGAAGACGAGCGCGGCACCGTGGTCGATCAGCCACAGCCGCGGGGGTGCGATGCCGAAGGTGGGCCAGACCATGAGGTTGGAGCTGTGCACCGTGCGGTCCACGTTCACGGTCAGCGCGTCGAGCCAGATGATCCTGCCGGCCTCCACCGGGTCGACGGGGAAGACCTGGGCGACCTCGGGGGTGAAGTCACGGGCGCCCGGGAGGTAGTCCATGCCGAGGTTCAAGCCGGGGCTGGCGTTCAGCAGGTCACGCACTTCCTGGTGCGGTTCGTGCGCGCCGATCGCGGGGTCGAAGTGGGCGAGAACCAGCTCGGGGACGCGCAGCCCGAGCCGGCGCGCCAGCTCGCCCACGACGACCTCGGCGACCAGGGCCTTCGTGCCCTGTGCGGAGCCGGTGAACTTCACGACGTACGCCCCCAGGTCGTCGGCCTCGACGACTCCGGGGACGGAGCCGCCGGAGTGCAGGGGCTCGATGTAGCGGGTAGCGGCGACCTCTCTCAACATTTTCGAAGGCTCCACCGCTGATTATTCTTGCATTCCACGGCCACCTCCAAGGCGCTGTAATCCGAGGAAACGTCCACGATCAGCCCTGGGGAGAATCTGGGGAGTTTCGGCTGGCACGCTCATCTCCCTCTCTCCCCAGCAGTCCATCGATGGCGGTCCGACCCTTGCTTCCGGCCTCCGGCATGAAGTGAGCATAGTAACCGAGCGTGACAGCTGGGGTGGAATGCCCGAGCCATCGCGCCAGCGTCACCACGGACTCGCCCGCCTCCGCCATGATCGAGGCGTAGGTGTGCCGCAGCACACGGAAGCCGTCCGTCGGCGCTGCCTCCCACTGCCACTTCTTCGCCCCCTTGCAGCATGGCGGAATGATGCCGGCCTTGGCCAGCGCCGGTTTCCAGGTGTAGGTGTTCCACGTGTTCACCGCTATGGCATTGCCGAACCGCGTGGTGAGCAGGAGTGGGAACTTCCTCCGCTGCCCGTCCGCCTCCGGCTTCCCCCACGGAAGCTCCACCTCCACCGGCGGGAACACCTCGACATGACGCTTCGACTCTTCGGCCACCGAGGAGGGCATGTCGCCGGTGCGTGTCTTCGCTCCCTTCGGCAGACGCTCATAGCCCGCCCGAGGGACAAAAGGTCATACCGGACAGGGAGATCACGTGTCCGCCTGGGGCCTGTTGCGAAAGCCGCGGACGCCTGGACTCGACTGCCCAGGCAAGGCCGTCTGGGAGAGCTGACGGCCGGGGTCGGCGCGATGGCACTCCCAGCTCGCGGGCGACCGGGGTGTTCGAGAGCCGCCGTCCAAGAATTCCCGCCTTCCGCCGGGAGTGCGGAGATAGCCTCGGCGCTGCCATCGTCCAACTCGGAGGGGTAGGGGTATGCAAGGGCAAGACTGGATCGAACGTGCGGGAGAGCTGTTCGAAGCGGCGATGTTCGGCGGGGACACGTCCGCACTGGACCGGTCCGATGACGTGCTGGACTCGGTCGAGGCGCCGCTTTCCATGGCGCGGGGCAAGCTACTGCACGTCCGCTTCCTCAACAACCGCGAAGAGAACAGCCAGGAACTGGTGTTGTTCGAGCGTGCGGCCGAACTGTACGAGCGTCTGGGGGACGCGTCGGGTGAGGCGGACGCGTTGTTCTGGGTTGGCTGCTGGCACCAGGTGGTTAAGGGTGACGGCGCCATCGGCAGGCCATACTTCGAGCGGTCGTACGCGCTGGCGAAATCCGTCGATGACCGGATGACGATGTCCTATGCGATTCGGCATCTGGGCTTCGCCGACAAGGAGGCAGGCCGCTTCGATCAGGCCCGCGAGCGGTTGACCGAATCGGTGACACTGCGCCGGGAGATCGGCTTCAGGCCCGGCGAAGCGGCTGGTCTGGTGGCGCTGGCCTACCTCGCGGCCGAAACCGGTGACCCATCGGCGGCGTTCCACCACCTCGACGAAGCGCAGTCGGTCGCCGAGAGCTGCGGTGCCAAGGCCGTGTTGGGGTGGATCGAGCAAGCCCGCACCCTCATCCGCTCCTAGGACCTGGTGGGAAAGTGCTGGTCACAGCCACTCGTCGAGGACTGCGACCAGCACGGTCGCCTCGTAGCGGACGGCAAGCTTGTCGTATCGCGTGGCCACGGCCCGGTGGCGCTTGAGGCGATTGATCCCGCACTCGACGGCATTCCGCTCGCGGTAGTCGGTCTTCGGCGTTCGGCCGCCTCGGGAGCCGAGTTTCTGCCGGTTGCGGACCCGGTCCGCCGGGACCGGGATAGTTGCCTTGATACCGCGTCTGCGCAGGTAGGCCCGGTTGCGGCGGGAGTCGCACATCTTATCGGCACGCACCCGGTCCGGGCGTCTGCGCGGCCGCCCTCGCCCGAGCCGGGGTACCCGGATGGCTTCCAGGACCGGTTCGAACTGCGGCGAGTCACCCCGCTGACCGGCTCTGATCGCGATGGAGAGTGGCTTCTGCCCCTGCTCGACGGCGAGGTGAATCTTGGTGGTCAGCCCGCCCCGCGAGCGTCCGAGACCATGGTCGGCCGGCTCGACAGCGATGCCGCCGGGCTGCTCCTTTCGCAGGTCCCCTTTTTCGACGCTCCGGCGGCGTGCTGGTGGGCCCGGCAGACGGTGGAGTCGACGTTCACATCCCAGGTGATCAGGCCGTTCGCGTCCGCCTGGGCCTGGAGCTGAGTGACGATCCTGTCCCAGGTACCATCGCGCTGCCAGCGACGGAGTGAAGTAGGCCGCCGACGAGGTGCCCGTGGCCCGGGTCCTTTTCCGACGGCCCCTTCCCGAACGGTGCGGGCTAGTTTCCCAGCACACCGCTCTCCAGTGATCTTTTCCGGGTGGATGAGGTCGCTCGTCCCGCGTGGATGTCCTCGTGGCAAGGCCGGCAGACGACCAGGGTCTTGCGTCGTCTCATTGCCATCAACTTCACCCACGCGGGGCGCTCGGCTCGGCCCTGTTGCTTGAGATCGGCGAGTTTCCGGATGTGATGGACCTCAATCCGGCTCGTTGATCCGCATATCTCGCAGCAGTCCGCGAGGAGCCGCTTCACCAACTCGGTGGTGCTGATGTTGTTGGGTTTCAACGGCTCTCGGTCGGCCATTACCGCTGTGCGCTGCCGTTTGAGCGGGATGCCGCCGAAGCGGGCAACCAGTGCCTTCTTCTCACCTTCGCGCTCGACGATGACTTCAAAGCATTTTCGAGGGCCGTCCGGGGTGTCGATGGTCGCCTTGTACTTGCGGGCCATCTTTGTGACGGTCGATCTGTGCTTCGATGCCAGTGTCTTGAGCATGGACGTCTCCATCACCCATTGCAGGCGGTTCAGGCGGGCGACGTCCTGGGCGAGAAGGTAGTACTGCACGAGTCCCCGGTACTCGGCTTGGTATGTCGCCACGATCGAAAAATCGCTGTCGTGGAGAAGCACACCACGGAGTTTCGGTTTCCCGCCACCCATGTAGGAGGCACAACGCTGCCTGATTACCTCACGTGGCACGAAAAGCCCGATGGCACCGTTGACTGAGCGTCGTGGTCCCGTGAGCTTCGTGTCGCATCGCTGGGCTCTCACCTCATAGCCGAGGAAGCGCGCCGCCTGGCTGGTGGCGTGCGTGACCAGGGTCTTGGATTCGGAGAGTTCCAACCGGAGTTCATCCAGCAGGAATTCCGTGATCCGCGCCTTGATTTCCTCGGCTTCGTGCTTGGGCCCAGCGAAACCGAGCAGCCAGTCGTCGGCATACCTGACATACCGTAGACGCCGAAAGCCTGGATCGTAAGGGTCTTTGCTCGGCAGGCTCCGCATTTGGAGCCGGAGTTGCCGTACTGCGGCGCGATCTCCGCGCCGCTTCGCCCAGTACATCCGGCTGTCGAGCCGATGGTACTCGGGATGATGCCGCCGTTTTCTGCCGCGGTTGTATTCCGGCAGCAGCTTCTGCTCAATGAACTTATCGAGCCTGTCGAGATAGATGTTGGATAGGACGGGCGATGCCACACCGCCTTGGGGAGCCCCACTCAGCGTGGCGTTCCACCGCCAGTCTTCCAAGTATCCGGCCCTGAGCATGGCCCGGATCAGCCGCAGGAACCGGCCATCGTGGATCTTCTCCCCGAGGATCGTGAGCATGACCTCGTGGTCCAGGCTGCCGAAGCAGTCGGAGATGTCTCCCTCGATGAACCAGCGCGTTCCGGTCCAGTACTTCACCACGTCCTGCAACGCGGTGTGACAGCCCCTCTTGGGGCGGAACCCGTGAGAGCGATCGGAGAATTGGACGTCGTAGTACGCCTCCAATAACAGACGTACGACCTCGGCGACCAGTTTGTCCGACCACGTCGGCAGGCCGAGCGGGCGCTTCTTCTTCGCACCGCCTTTCTTGTCGATATAGACCCGCTTGACGGGCGTCCATCGATACGACTCCGACCGCAGTGTGCCGATGATCGTGTCAATCTTCACCCGTGACATGCCGTCCACGGTCTCCCCGGTGACCCCAGGCGTCATCGCACCGGAATTCCGGTAGATCCGCCCGTAGGCCATCAGAAAGAGCTACGGGTTGAACAGTTGCCGGTAGATCCTTTCCAACGACAGGCTTCTCCTGCCGCGTTCCCGAATGACGTCCAGCACCGTTTCGGCGCTCTGCATTGCGCATACCTCCCCTTACTGGACGTCGAGTTCACCTGTGCCCCTTCGCCCTCATTCCGGCTTTCCCGGACTTCACGGCCGGTCGTAACTCCGGCGACTACTATGGGCACTCCGTCGCCGTAGGGCTCGCGCCCCGTAGGCGATCCCGTGGTACGTCTTCGCTGTACGTATCGAGCACGACGTAGGCCGCCCACTCATCTCCTTGACCGCCCTCACTGGGCGACGCCCCTCTCCTTGGAGGTTGCCGTCCGAACCCGTTCTTCAGAGCCCGGCAAGGAAAGGGCACCGGTTTCAGGTATCGTTCCGGTGAGTTTCTATTTTTGCCGCTGGAGATTGGGCTTCAAGCAATCCAGCCTTGGCCATATCGAGCGGGTCTTGCGGAGCTCCGCCCTGGATACCTCCAGACGGCCACCGCTTTCCTGACATGCTATTGTCCCCTTCGGCTTTCGCCTCCAGGTAAGTCAGGCGACCCAGAAACATTCCTCCAAGTTCCTCCCGAGTGAGTCGGGGATACAACGAAGCGCCGCACGGCGCACACAGGTCGTAGACCCGGACCCACGGGCCGTACCGCTCGGGCACACCACCAGGGAGCACCGGTCCGGGTCCGTCACCGTATGCCGTCTATCAGCTGCCGTCGTGTCCACACCGGCGGACGGCCCGGCTTGATGCCCTTCGGCAGCAGCAACGGCTCCAGCCGGAACCACTGCTTATTCGTCAGATCACCGCGCCCCACAGAGGGTGATCATCTAGGACAAGATCCACTTCCGCAACAGACCCTAGTCCTAGTAGGAGATCAGATGTCCGCCCGGAGGAGGTCGGCGCGTCCGTTGACATCACGGACGGTTGGCGGTCGTGCTCCGGTTCTCAGGAGCAGTCCTGGCCCTGCTCGACCGCGTCTTGGCGGCCGGCGCCGTCCCTGACAAGGATCGACAGCAGGGAGGGAGTCGGCGGGGTGGCGCAGGATCTTGCTCGGATCCACCGTGGGGTCACTGTTCGTGGCCAAGGTCGCCGACGAACTCTGTCAGCAGGATGGCGAACTGCTGCGGTGCCTCTTGGTGCGGAGCATGGGCGACGCCTTGGATCACTTGAACCTCGCCGCGCCACAGCGCAGGAATGTCCAGCTTGCGCAAGTAGTCGAGGCTGACCAGCTGCTCGTCGGCGCCCTGCAAGATTGCCAGCGGCCGGCGGAGTTCTGTGACGATCGTGATCTCGTCCGCGAACCGGGCCGCCGAAGCGCTGGACTGCAGCCCTGCGCGTGCCGCGCCGTCGGTGGCCAGGATGTCGGACACGAACTCGCCGGTGTCGAGCGGCGAGCCAGGCGCAGTGAAGCTCTCAGCGGCCAGCATGGCCTCGGATTCGCTGACGTGCGCGGCGAAGAGGGCGCCTATCGCCGGGTTCGGCAGAAATGCCTCCGCCATCTGCGCAGGTGACGCGACCGGCGGCGCGCCGAAGATGACGAAGCCGCGTGCGTCCGACAGCATAGGCGCGGCCTCCATCGCGACCTGCCCGCCCATGCTCCAGCCGACGACGACCGCGTCGGGGACACCGAGCTCCTGCGCGAAGCCGGTGAGCACGGCCGCGTATCCCGGCAGCGAGTAGTCGGCATGGTCCCTGGCCCGCGCGGACTGCCCGTGACCGGGCAGATCCAGCGCAAGGCAGCGAAACCGCCGGCCGAAATCACCATTCATCACCGGAAGCCAGGTCCTGGCGGATGACGAGTTGCCGTGAATGAAGATGACTGTGTGACTGTCGTCTTGGCTGCCCTGGTCGGCAGGGCTCTCCAGGTAAGAGATCTCCTGCCCGTCGATCTTTGCGCTCAGCTGTTTCACTCGACACCTCTCGGTTCCGCCAGCCGGTCTCCCCGGCCGCCGCCCAAAGCCTGGCTCGCTGATTCCGACCGAGTTGCCCCTCCAACAGAGCCGCGCTCGGTTCTTTTGCACCATCGGCGCACCGTCAAAGACTGAACGACACGCCTGTGAGCGTCTCCGAAACATCCCAGAGTCGCCGGGCAAGCTCCGTGTCCTGCGCGGTCTCGGACCGGCCGATCAGTTCGGCTCCGCCGCGCATGTGCATCCAGTGTTCCGGTCCGGTGAAGCTGTCGCCAGGGAGGTCGCCGGTGGCGGCATACAGTACCGGCAAGGCGCCATGTTCCGGGTCCTGCGCGAGCAGCCGGAGCATCAGCCTGGTGACAAGCCCTGTCGACCGGTCGTAGATGTTCGTCGCGACGAAGCCTGGGTGCGCCGCGACCGCCAGCACGCTCGACCCGGCGGCCTTCAGCCGACGTTGCAGTTCGGACGAGAACAGCACGTTCGCCAGCTTCGATGTGGCGTAGGCGCGGGACTGTTCGTAAGGGGTGTGCTCCCAATGGAGGTCGTCGAAGTTGATCCGCCCCATTCGCTCCGCTTGTGACGCCAATGACACCACTCGTCCGGTGACGTGGGGCAGGAGCAGGTTCGTCAAGGCGAAGGGACCGAGATGATTGGTACCGAACACGCGCTCGAATCCATCGGCGGTCCTTTCGAGCTCGGGGATTGAGACGCCTGCGTTATTGATCAGTAGATGGATCGGGTCCCGCCAGTCGGCGGCGAAACGGCGTATCGATGCCAGGTCGGTCAGGTCCAGTTGCCGCACCTCAGTGTCACCGGGCGTCGCTTCGGCGGCGCGCCTGCCCTTCGCCGTGTCGCGCACTGCGAACACGACGCGTGCGCCGTACCCGGCGAGCGTCTTGGCGGTGGCGAGACCGATCCCGCTGTTCGCGCCCGTCACGATGACCGTCTTGCCGATCAGATTGGGGTTCATGACGGCAAGACTAGGCACTGTCTAGTAAATAGTCAACGTCTAGTTTCCTGTAGGGTGAAGGGGTGAACCCTAGGCCCTTCCACCACGGGAACCTGCGAGCCGCCCTGCTGGACCAGGCGGAGCGAACCTTGCGTGAGGACGGTATCGACGCGCTGTCGCTGCGCGAGCTGGCGCGGCAGGTCGGCGTCAGCCACGGCGCACCCCGGAGCCACTTCATCGACCGGCAGGCACTGCTGGACGCCCTCGCCGAGCGAGGCTTCAACCGCCTCGCCGACGAAATAGGAGCAGCGATCAGTTCCGACGCCGTGGACTACAAGCAACGATTCCGCGCTGCCGCAGCCGCATACGTGCACTTCGCGGTCACCGACACCGCACTCCTGGACCTCATGTTCACCGCGAAGAACGGCAACGCCCCTGAAGGGCTGCGCGTCGCCTCAGAACGGCTCTTCGCGACCTTCCGCAACCTGATCGACCGCAGTATCAAGGCCGGAGAACTCAAACCTCAGGACCCGCACCGACTACAACTGCTCCTCGCCGCCGTCATGCAAGGGATCGCGGTCCTCGTCAGCACCCGCCGAATCTCCACGGAGGACGGTACCTCCCTCATCGACGACGCGATCTCTCTCCTGGTCCGCGAACAGGACGGGTGAGGAGACAACGAGGCTGCGCCGCCCGTGGTCGAGAGCTTCCACTTGCTGAGGACCGAAGAGGGCGGCCCCGCCCCGCACGGCGAAGCCGCGGGGTCCACTCCCATCCGACAGACCGGCCGGGCAAGCCGCGACCTGAGCCGCGAGATCCACGGCGGGCTCCAGGTCGTGGGGAACTGGAACTCGGCGAACACTGTCCTGCACTACGGCAAGGACGGCACGCTGACCGGCCCGGACAAGGAGCACGCCGAGACCTTGATGCTCGCCCTGCACCTGCTCCGGTCCAGCCTCGTCCACATCAACACCCTGCTGCTCCAGCAGGTCCTCGCCGAACCGGAGCGGGCCGAAAAGCGGTCCGATGAGGACCGGCGTGGGCTGACCGCGTTGTTCTGGTCCAACATCGATCCGTACGGCACCTTCCGGCTCGACATGGACAAGCGCCTCGAACTCCCCATGCCCGCCACGGTCCCCGGCCCACGGCGGGCAGCCGATGACGTTGCCCGCCGGCACCGGTAGGTCACCGAAAGCGACCCCGGTCCGGACCAGACTGAGCGACGACGATGCGATGACGATCAGGCGTGTGGTGGCGGGACGGCTGGGCAGCCGGCCCTGATGGCCATCGGCATATATGAGCGCCCAGCGGCGCTCAGCGGCAGGCCAGCGGATTCGGCAGCGGCAGATAGCGCGCGTCCGCGCCGTCCGCGCCCGTCCAGCGCAGCAGGAGGTTGGCCTTGCCGGGGAGGGTGGGCGAGGCGAGCAGGGCGGGGATCTCGGGGACGGGGTGACGGGACAGCTCGGCGCGGGCGGCGGGCCAGGGGTTCCAGCCGGGGTGGCGTTCGGACAGCAGGGCGGCCACCTCGATGAGGTTGTTGACGACGAGGCAGTACACCAGCCGCTCCCAGCCCTTCTCGCGGGACACGTCCGCCAGGAGCTTCACGCCCTCCGCGTCCCGGAACAGGGCCTGCACGGGCAGTCCCGTGCCGTCCACCGCGACCAGCGTGTTCTGCAGGTGCGCCTCGAGGACGACGCCGTGCCGTTCGAACGCCTCGAGGGCCGGTGGCACGACCTGGCGCAGATACGCCGTCCACCAGGCGGTGGGATCGTTGAGCGCGTCGAGCGGGCTGCCGTCGAACCCCTCCACCAGGGCGGCGGCGAGCAGCGGGGTGGCGCCGGGCAGCAGGTGCGGGCGCAGTCCGTCGCGGACCAGGACCGCCAGTTCCTCGAAGGCGAAGGCGGCCGTGCGCCAGCCGCGGTCGCTCAGCCAGGCCGCGGGACCCCGGTGCGCCGCGAACGCGGAGGCCGCCGCCGCGTCGGTGCGGCGCAGCTCGAGCAGGTCGTGGCGCCACAGCCGGCGGATGTCGTTGGTGATCCGCACATCCAGGCTGAACTTGACGAAGAGGTCGTCCTCTGGGGCGTACACCGTGCGGATGGCGGCCGTGGGCCACACGGACCGAGCGCTCTCGCCGAGCCGGATCAGGCGCCCGTCCTCGAACGCCTGCGCGATGTCCGGGCGGGCGCCGACCAGGGCGAGCTGCCAGGGATGGGCGGGCAGCAGCCGGTAGCCGGGCGGGGCGGTGCCGAGCGCGTCCAGTGCCGTCGTGTCGCCCTTCTCGACGACCGTGTCCTCGCGTACACCCAAAAGGGTGAGCGGGAAGCGGCCGTACGCCTCGGGGGCGTACGGCAGCCAGCTCGCGACGGGTCCGCCGCCTCGCGCCTTCGGGGCCGGGTGGTGGGGATGCCCGGTGACCAGGGACTGTTCGGAGCGCACGTACGGGTCGTCCGGGGCCGTCAGACGGGCGCGTGCGGCCAGGATCGCGGCCACCGCGTCCCGGCTGTCGAGCATCTCGCCGGGCAGTTCCGGGTTGGACAGGCCGGTGGCGCGGCGCAGCTCGTCGGCGGTGAGTTTGACCAGCTCCGCGTGGGTGAGCGGGTGCCAGGAGCCGTCCGTATACACCTCGGGGTCGCGGGGGCGGCGTGTGCCGCGCACGCGCAGCAGCCGGCCGCCGGCCCGCAGGCGGTGGACGCCCAGCTCACCGGCGGGCTCGGCCGCCTCCCGGAGCAGGCAGTTCAGCAGCGGCGCCGCCGCGTGGGCGTCGGCGCGCGCGGGGACGTCGTCCCTGGGGTGCATGGGGTCCACGCGATCCATTCGTTCCGTACGGTGCACTGGCGATCAGTATGTCTCTCGTGGACCCGTGCCACGACGCATCGCCCCCGTCCCCGAGGAGCTCCGACCGTGCCCCCTTCCCCTCCCGCCGAGGTCTCCGCCGAGGCCGCGCTCGCCGCCGAGCTGGACGCCGTGCGGCCCGATCTGTCGGCCTCCTACGCGGCGGCGCTCCCCGGCGCCCGGGCCGCCGTCCTCACGCGTCTGTGGCGGGCGCTGGCCCATGAGCCGCTGCCGTGGATCGCGCGCCGGGAGCGGACGGCCGACGGGCTCACCCTGTGCCTGGGCGACGGGCGGCGGCTGCACGGCCCACCCGCGGACCCGTATGCGACCGCCGCGTACGTCACCGGGGTACGGCTCGACGGGCGGGCCTACAACCGCGCGGCGGCGCTGGTCACGGCACTCGGCGTCCCGCACGGGGACACCTTCGCCGCCGAACTCGGCCACAGCACGGCCTCGCTGGCGCTGTCGCGGGCCGGCCAGCCGCGTGAGGCGCCCGTACCGGTGACGAGCTGGGCGTGGGAGCAGCGGGTGGTCGACGGGCACCCCTATCACCCGAACTGCCGTTCGCGCCCCGGCTTCTCGGTGGCCGAGCAGCTGGCGTACGGGCCCGAGCACCGGCCGCTGGTGCGACTCGGGCTCGTCCCCGTGGGTGATGCCCTGGTACGGGGCGAGTGGCCCGCGTGGCTGCGGGACGGCGAGCGGGCGCTGATCCCGGTCCACCCCTGGCAGACGGCGCACGTGCTCGGCGTGGCGGCCGAGGACGGTCCGGTCGGTCGTCCGCTGATGTCCCTGCGGACCCTCGCGCTGCCCGACGGCGGTCCGCATGTGAAGACCGCGGTCAGCGCGCGGCTGACGTCCTCCGTGCGGGACATCTCGGTCTCCTCGATCGAGACGGCCCTCGCGGTCTCCGGCTTCCTGGAGTCGACGGCCGCGCGCACGGACGGTCTGCTGCACGTCACCCGCACCCTGGGCGCGGCCGGCGCCCACTCCCCCGATCTCGCCGCCGTGCTGCGGGAGCCGCCGGAGACGTACGCGGACACGGCGGCCGGCGAGCGGGTCGTCCCGGTGGCCGCCCTGCCGCTCACCGGGCTGCCCTCCTCCCCCGCCTGGCTCGCCGGGTTCACGCGGCTCGCCCTCACCGTCGGCCTGCGGATGCTCGACCTGGGGGTGGCCCTGGAGGCGCACGGACAGAACCTCCTGGTGGTGCTGTCGCCCACGGGTGAGCCGGTGCGGCTGGTCTACCGGGACCTGGCCGACATCCGGGTGAGCCCGGCCCGGCTGGCCCGGCACGGCGTCAAGGCCCCCGACGTGGCCGACCGGATCCTCACGGACGACGAGACGACGCTGCGCCGCAAGCTGTTCGGCTCGCTCGTGGCGGGCGCGCTGGCCTCCACGGCGGGTTCGGCGTCCGCACTGGGGGCCGCGCTGGAGGCCGTCGTACGGGATCTGCCGGACACGCCCGATCTGGCGGTTCTGCGCGAAGCGCCCCTGCCCACCAAGGCGTTGACGCTGATGCGGCTGTCCCCCGAGCGACCCGGGGACCTGTGGACACGGCTCCCGAACCCGCTCTCCACAGAGCCCGATCCGCTCGGTCCTTGATCGTTTTGAAGCGCGGCCCCATTGATCAATAAGATCCGTCGATGATCACAAGACAACGGCTGGCGGCGGGAGTCTGCGCCCTGCTCGCCGCCCTGGCGGCCGGGATCGCGGTCCCGGCCGATGCCGTCGCCGACGAGACGACAGCCCAGGACGCGCCCAAGGTCGATCTCGTCCTCGACGTCAGCGGTTCCATGCGGGCGCGGGACATCGACGGCGGTTCGCGGATGGCCGCGGCGAAGCAGGCCTTCAACGAGGTCCTGGACGCGACCCCGGAGGAGGTGCAGCTCGGCATCCGGACGCTGGGCGCCAACTACCCGGGCAACGACCGCAGGACGGGCTGCAAGGACACCGCGCAGCTCTACCCGGTCGGCCCGCTGAACCGGACCGAGGCCAAGACCGCCGTGGCGACGCTGCAGCCCACCGGCTGGACGCCGATCGGCCCCGCCCTGCTGAAGGCGGCGGACGACTTGGACGGCGGCAAGGGCTCCAAGCGCATCGTCCTCATCAGCGACGGCGAGGACACCTGCGCGCCGCTGGACCCCTGCGAGGTGGCCCGGGAGATCGCCGCCAAGGGCATCGGGCTGACCATCGACACCCTGGGGCTGGTGCCGAACGCCAAGCTGAACAAGCAGCTCAGCTGTATCGCGGAGGCGACCGGCGGGACGTACACGTCGGTGCAGCACAAGGAGCAGCTGTCCGACAAGGTCAACCAGTTGGTGGACCGCACGGCGGACCGTACGGTCACCCCGGTCGCCGTGGACGGCACCGGCCAGTGCGCGACGGCGCCCTCGCTGAAGTCCGGCCTCTACACCGACCGTGAGGAGTTCGGGCAGCACCGCTTCTACCGTGTGGACGTGAAGGCGGGCCAGGAGCTGCGCGCCTCCGTCAGCGTGTCCGACGACCGGCAGGTCGACCCCGACTACGGCGTGACGCTGCGGGCCGTCACGGTGCACGGGCGGGAGATCGTGCGCGGCGAGGCCACCGGCTCGGGCCGCACGGACGTGCTGTCGACGGGTCTGCGCTATCCGAAGGCCGAGAGCGACGACGAGGGCGCGCCCGCCGAGACGGTGTGCCTCCAGGTGGCCAACTCCTTCTCCCCGGCGGCCGGTGTGAAGACCACTCCCGGGCTGCCGCTGGAGCTGACGGTCGACGTGGTCGACGGCCCCGGCACGGCGAGCGACGTGGCCGCCTTCGGCCTGGGGCGCGGCTGGTGGCTGCTCGGCGCCCTCGTCCTGACCGGCTTCCTGGCGGGTCTGCTGTGGGGATGGCTGTCGCGCTGGCGGATCGCCGTATGGAGGACCAACTGATGCGTATCGCACGAGTGCTGACCGTGGCGGCCCTGCTGCTGGGCGCCGCCGCCTCTCCGGCCGTGGCCGCCTCCTCGCCCTCCGCGAGCCCGTCCGGCGACAGCGCCGCGCCCACCTCGGCCGGCACGTCTTTCCGTACGGCCACGGAGATCCAGCAGGGGCAGCAGGCCACGGCGAGCGCCTCCACGGGCGACTACCTGTACTGGCAGTTCCCGGCGGAGGAGCAGCAGCGCCCCACCGTGAAGGCGACCGTCAAGCTGCCGACCTCCTCCCGGAGTTCGGCGCAGACCTGGCAGCTCGACGTGTACGACGGACTGCGGCGCCGCCAGGCGTGCCAGTACGGGGCGCAGACCCGGACCGCCGCCCAGGACGCGTCGTCGGTGAACCTGTCCTGCACGCTGCGCACGGTCCACGCCTGGGCGGAGCCGTGGGCCAACGACCCGCTGCCGGGCACGTACTACATACGGCTCACCGTCGTGGGAGTCGGCACCGCCGACCTGGGACAGCCGGTGAACGCCGAGGTCCGGGTGGACTCCAAGGACATCGGCGGCTCGGCGGCGGTGGACGGTTCGCTGGCGGAGCCGCTGGTGCCGGGGATAGCGATGCGGTCCGAGAAGTCCTCGGACTCGGACACGGACACGGCCGCACTCTCGAAGCTGAGGCCCGACGCCTCCGGCTGGTGGTCCGACCGCTGGGTGTGGACCGGCGTCGGCGGCATCCTCGCCGCACTCGCGGGCATCGGCGGCTACGCGCTGACCCGCGGCTCGGGCCGCCCGTCCCGGGTCCCGCCGGGCGCCTGAGAACCGGCTCCCGTCACCGGCCGTCAAGGCGAAGGCCCGCCGCGTCCCCTCTCGCGGCGGGCCCTTGTCTTGTCACCCGCCGCGCCGCCGTCAGTGCCCGCGCAGCACCTTGGCGAGGGTGCCGTCCCCCGACACATCCGCGCGCCCTTCGCCGACCGCCTGGTGGAGCGTCAGGTAGCCCTGGCTCAGGAGGGTGCACGTCTCCGCGTCGAGGACCAGCCGGGCATCGGGCTCCTCCGGAGCGGCCCCTACGCCGTAGACCGGGCCGTCCTCGGCCCCGAGCCGCAGATGGAACTCCCCCTCCTCCAGCCGGACCTCCACCAGCCCCTCCCGCGCACTCTCGTTCTCCAGCGTGCGCAGCAGCGGCAGCGCGAACCAGTGGGCGCGCACCGCGTCCGTCGGACGGCGCTCCCCCAGCGCGGGCCCGCCCCAGGTGCCGAGCGCCTGGAGCACGGGCAGCAACTCGCGTCCGCGAGACGTCAGTTCGTACACGTAGGCGGCCCCGGGCGGTGGCAGCCGGCGCCGTGTGGTCAGCCCGTCGCGCTCCATGTCCCTCAGCCGGGAGGCCAGCACGTCCGTGCTCACGCCCGGCAGGTCCGCGTGCAGATCGGTATAGCGGCGGGGACCGGCGAGCAGCTCGCGGACGATCAGGAGGGTCCAGCGGTCGCCGACGACGTCGAGCGCGCGGGCCGTGGAGCAGTACTGGTCGTAGCTTCGGCGAGGTGACATGCGACGCAGTCTAGACGTGTTGTTGGACTTTCCAAGCTGCTACTTGGTAAAACCAAGCAACACAAGTCACCGGAGGGGAAGCGGCCATGGAGTTCCGGCAGTCGAGCAAGCTCAGCGAGGTCTGTTACGAGATCCGCGGCCCGGTGATCGAGCACGCCAACGCGCTGGAGGAGGCGGGCCACAGCGTGCTGCGCCTGAACACCGGCAACCCCGCGCTGTTCGGATTCGAGGCGCCCGAGGAGATCCTCCAGGACATGATCCGGATGCTGCCGCAGGCGCACGGCTACACGGACTCGCGCGGCATCCTCTCCGCGCGCCGCGCGGTGGCGCAGCGCTACCAGGAGCGGGGCCTGGAGGTCGGTGTCGACGACGTCTTCCTCGGCAACGGCGTCTCCGAGCTGGTCTCGATGGCCGTACAGGCGCTGGTGGAGGACGGCGACGAAATCCTCATCCCCGCCCCCGACTTCCCGCTCTGGACGGCCGTGACCACCCTGGCGGGCGGCAAGGCGGTCCACTACCTGTGTGACGAACAGTCCGACTGGTACCCGGACCTGGACGACATGGCGTCGAAGATCACGGACCGCACCAAGGCCGTGGTCATCATCAACCCCAACAACCCGACCGGCGCGGTCTACCCGAAGGAGATCCTGCAGGGCATCCTCGACCTGGCCCGCCGCCACGGCCTGATGGTCTTCGCGGACGAGATCTACGACCAGATCCTGTACGACGACGCGGTCCACCACTCGACCGCCGCGCTCGCCCCCGACCTGGTGGTCCTCACCTTCTGCGGCCTGTCGAAGACCTACCGCGTGGCGGGCTTCCGCTCCGGCTGGCTGGTCGTGACGGGGCCCAAGCAGCACGCGAAGGACTACCTGGAGGGCCTGACGATGCTGGCCTCCATGCGCCTGTGCGCCAACGCGCCCGCCCAGTACGCCATCCAGGCAGCGCTCGGCGGCCGCCAGTCCGTCGACGAGCTGACCGCCCCGGGCGGCCGTCTGCACGAACAGCGGGACCGCGCCTGGGAGAAGCTCAACGAGATCCCCGGCGTCACGTGCGTCAAGCCGAAGGGTGCGCTGTACGCGTTCCCGCGCCTCGACCCCAAGGTGCACAAGATCCACGACGACGAGAAGTTCGTCCTGGACCTGCTGCTGCGCGAGAAGATCCAGGTGGTCCAGGGCACGGGCTTCAACTGGCCGACCCCGGACCACTTCCGCATCCTGACCCTGCCGCACGCCGATGTCCTGGACACGGCGATCAGCCGGATCGGGAGGTTCCTCAGCGGGTACCGGCAATAGCGCGGCCGGCCCTCCGGGCAGGGGCCTTCGGCTCCCGTGCCGGACGATCGTCAGCCACGGAGGGTGACCTCGCTCGGGCCGTTGAACGGGGCGAGGGAGGTCACCGTCCGCGGCGTCCGCAGCCCGTCGTTCTCCGCGAACAGCTCCCGCACCGCGGTGAAGGACCCGTCCTCGGCTGTCACCCGTGCGGCTCCGTCGTACAGCTCGCGGATGGCGTCCGTCATCCCCCCCCTCGTCGCCGGCCCCGACACCCCAGACGTCCCAGAGGAGCATCTCCACCTTGTTGAGCGCCGCCAGGTCGAGTCGGATGGTGCCCGCCACGAACCACTCTCCGACCAGCGGACCCTCCGGCAGCCAAAGCCCGTACGACTTCGGGTCGGCATCGCCCGCGCGCATCCGCCGCCAGGCGTCGCCGGCGACCTGGAAGCGGTCACGCGGGACGTCCATGTGGTCGAAGCTCACCTGATGGGTCTCCAGGACGAGTGGGTCTGCCAACTCCGGATCGGCGAGCAGCCAGCCTCGCGCGGGGTCCCAGTACTCGGTGACCACATGGTCGAAGTGAAGGCCGTCCTCACCGAAGTAGTCGACGAAGCCCGACCGTATCCGGGCGGGAATGCCGACGTGCCGCAGGAACGAGCAGTGCAGCAGCGGGAAGTCACGGCAGATGCCGACGAAGCGCTCGCCGGGCTCGCGGCGCTGGGACAGCGGGGCGTCGTTGCGCGATGACGATGCGCAGGATGTCGTCGATGTAGCGCGTCTCGGCGTCGTTGTGCAGGCGATCTCGAGGGATGGCGTACTCGAAGAGGTCGCCCTCCAGGCGGTGGACCGTCAGGTCCCGGGCGATCCGGGCCAGTCGGCGCGGATCGGCGGGCAGGGCAGCGTAGAGCGGTGCGAGTTCGCCGAGGTCGGAGAACGGGCTGTGGGAGGCATAGAAGGCGGCGGCGTCCGGGGGGAGGCTCAGGTTGGGCATGCGCGCCACCGTCCCAAGATTCCCCGGTGAATGTCCATGGATGGAAACGGCCGCGCCCCGCGTCCAGTTCCTCACCGGACGCGGGGCATCGGTCCCCGTCCGTCGGCGTCTCAGCTGCCCAGGGCCTGGCGCAGGGCCTTGGTGGCCTTCGCGACGGCGGACTTGGCGGCCTCCGTGTTCGCGAGGCCGTTGAGCATCACGAAGTCGTGGATCATCCGCGGGTAGTGGGTGGCGGTGACGGGGACGCCCGCGGCGCCCAGCTTGGCGGCGTACTGGCGGCCCTCGTCGGACAGCACGTCGCTGTCGGTGATGACCAGTGCCTTGGGCAGGCCGCTCAGCTCGGTGGTGGTCGCGCGCAGCGGGGAGGCGGTGGGCCGGCTGCGGACCGAGGTGTCCGGGGCGTACTGGTCCCAGAACCACTTCATGCCCGCGGCGGTCAGCCAGCACCCGGTGGCGAAGCGCCGGTAGGACTCGGTGGTGAAGTCGGCGTTGGTGACCGGGTAGAACAGCACCTGCTGGGCCAGCTTGGGGCCGCCGCGCTGCTTGGCCATCAGGGTGACGGCGGCGGTCATGTTGCCTCCGACGCTGTCGCCGGCCACGGCGAGCCGGGAGCCGTCGACGTTGATGTCGTCGCCGTGCTGGGCGACCCACTGGGTGGCGGCGTAGGCCTGCTCGTTCGCGACGGAGTACTCGGCCTCCGGCGACCGGGTGTAGTCGACGAAGACCACCGCGGCCTTGGCGCCGTCGGCGATCTGCCGTACCAGCCGGTCGTGGGTGGAGAAGTCGCCGAGGACCCAGCCACCGCCGTGGAAGTACATGACGGCCGGCAGCCTGCCGGTCATCCCGTGCGGCCGCACGATGTGCAGGGAGACGGAACCGGTGGGACCGCCGGGGATGGTCCGCGTGGTGATGTCGGCGGGCAGCTTGGACACCGGGTAGGCGGCCTGGAGGTTCAGGAGCGACTGGCGGGCGGCGTCGGGCGTCTGGTTCTGGATCGGCGGGCCGTCCGCCGCGGCGAGCTTGTCGAGAAACGCCTGGGCGCCGGGTTCGAGGGTCATCCGAGGGTCGCCGCAGGGCGCCTTGGGGGTGGCGGCGGCCGCCGGGGTGGCCAGGGCCGGGACGACCGCGAGAGCCGCGGTGGCGAGCAGCGCCGTGAGACCGGACAGGGGCTTCAGCGGGGACCGGGAGCGTCGGATGGCGCTCATGGGCGTCCTCCTTCCGAGGGTCACTTCGTCAGCGAGCCTTGCTGCACTCCCCTCCGTTCGGCCCGCCGGGGTGGGCCGATGGGGTGGCGCCGTACGGCCGCCCGGGTGAGCGGCGGACCGGTGCGGTTTGCGGGCCCAGCCGTTGCCGGATGAGGACGGCCGACGCAGTCGGTCGTGCGGGCGCCACCCTCAGGTGTCACCGTACGAGGGGACGGAAAGGGGACGGAAAGGGGACGGCGATGGGTGACCTCCTACTCATGCGGCACGGCGAGACCGAGTGGTCCCTGGCCGGCCGGCACACCGGGCGGACCGATGTCCCGCTGACCGAGCGCGGCCGGGAGCAGGCGCGCCGGCTGGCTCCGCTGATCGCGCGGCATCATGTGGCCGCCGCGTTCGTCAGCCCGATGCAGCGCGCCCGGGAGACGGCACGGCTGGCCGGGATCGGCGGGGCGCAGGTCGACACGGACCTGTCGGAGTGGGACTACGGCGGGTACGAGGGGGTCACGACCGTCGAGATCCACCGGACGCGGCCGGAGTGGTTCCTGTTCACGGACGGTGTCACGCCCGGGCCGCCCGAGCATCCCGGGGAGAGCCCGGAGGAGGTCGGGGCGCGGGCGGAGCGGATGCTCGCCAAGATCGACGCGGCGCTCGCGGAGTCGGAGGGCAGCGTGGTCGTCGTCTCGCACGGGCACTTCCTGCGGGTGCTGACCGCCCGGCGGCTCGGGCTGCCCGCCTCGGCGGGGGCGCTGTTCCAGCTCTCGACGGGGACGGTGAGCCGGTTGAGCACGGAGCACCGCCGCCATGTCGTGGCCGGGTGGAACGTCAGACCCGACGCGTACTGTTCCCACGGGTCCCTCTCCGCGGGGGAGGCGGGGCCGTCCGAAGAGCACTGAGACGCTGAGGGGAGGGGCCGTGATCCGACCGCCGACCGCCGCGCAGCGGCGCCTGATAGAGGCCGCCGATCCCGTGACCGGGCGGCTGGAGGGCACACAGGCCCAGCTCGCGGCGCTGGTGAAGCGGGGGCTGGCCTTCCGGCATCCGCGTCCGCCGCACGACCACTTCCTGACCCCGGCGGGGCATCGCATACGGGAGACGCCCGCCGAGGAACCGGCGCCGGGCTCCCCGGCCGCGGCGGACTCCGGCGTGTTCGCGGCTCGGGTCGGCGGCGAGGAGGACGGGGATGCGGGGCCCGCCCGGATGCGCGAGGTGCACAGCGCCTGGCAGGGGCTGCTGGAGCTGCGCCGGATGACCAATCCGGGCGGCGCCACGGACCGCCCGTGCGGCTGGGAGCGGACGCATCTGGTGCGGGCCGCCGCGCTCGCCCTGGAGGCGGCAGGGCACCGGCCCGCCACCGGCGACCAGGGAAGCGGCTACCGGGTGCTCGCGACCCCGCAGCCGGAGGCGGTCGCGGTGCACGAGCCGGACCTCACGGCGCTGCGCGCCTGCGCGGCCACGCTGGAGCAGGCCGGCTGGCAGGTGAGCGAGCACACCGAGCCGCGCACGCGGGCACGTTATCTGCTGGCGTCCCCTCGGCGGGTGTGAGGGGCATGCCAGGATCGGTGGTCCTGAGCGCCGAGTTGAAGAAGGGGAAGCCGTGAGCGAGCCGTTTTCCGTCCGGGTCACCGTCCGGGGCTACGAGACCGACGCCCTGGGGCACCTCAACCAGAGCGTCTACCTGCAGTACGCGGAACACGCCCGCTGGTGCGTGCTCCAGGAGGCCGGGGTGGGCCAGTCCGAGTTGCTGTCCAAGGGTGTCGGCCCCGTGGTCCTGGAGACGACCATCCGTTATCTGCGGGAGCTGCGCGCGGGCGACGAGGTCGAGGTGACGTGCGCCTTCGAGTGGGGCGAAGGCAAGACGTTCCGGGTCGCGCAGACCATACGGAAGACGGACGGCACCGTCTCCGCCGAAATAGCCTCGGTCGGCGGCCTGCTGAACCTCGAGGAGCGCAGGCTGGTGTCCGACCCGCAGGGCTACTTCCGGGCACTGGCGGGCAGGCCGGAGCTGTTCGGCCTGTGAGCGCCGGGGGCTCGGCGGCCGACTGAGACCGACTCACCCCGCCGAGACCGTCCCCGGGGCGCGCACGTCCCTGCGCGCCCCGGGGACGGTCGCCGTGGGCCCCGTTCGGGGTCACGGCCACCGGCCGGGAGCCGTCCCTCCCGGCCGGAGTCTTCGACGGACGCTCAGCCCTGTTCGGCGACCCGCGCCAGGCGCCGGGCCTCGTCCCGCGTGGAGCGGGCGATGGCGTCCTCGTCGGCGGTCAGCAGCCTGCCGTGCTCCACGATCTGGCGGCCGTTCACGAAGGAGGCGGTGACCGGTGCCGCGGCGCCGAGGACCAGCGCCGTCACCGGGTCGGCGATCGAGGAGTGGGCGAGCGTGTCCATCCGCCACAGCACCAGGTCGGCCAGCTTGCCCGGCTCCAGGGAGCCGATCTCCCGTGCGCGGCCCAGCACCCGGGCGCCGCCGTAGGTGCCGAGGCGCAGCGCCTGCCGGGCGTTCAGGGCGGCTTCGCGGTGGGCGCCCAGGCGGTTGATGAGGAGTGCGTTGCGCAGTTCGGTGTGGAGTTCGCCGGACTCGTTGGAGGCGGTGCCGTCCACGCCGAGGCCGACCGGGACGCCGGCGGCGAGCATGTCGGGTACGCGGGCGATACCGGCGGCCAGGCGGGCGTTGGAGGACGGGCAGTGGGCGACCCCCGTCCCGGTACGGGCGAAGGCGGCGATGTCGGAGTCGTTCATGTGGACGCAGTGCGCCATCCACACGTCCTCGCCGAGCCAGCCGGTGGACTCGAAGTAGTCGGTCGGGCCCATGCCGAACAGCTCGTGGCAGAACTTCTCCTCCTCCACCGTCTCCGAGCCGTGGGTGTGCAGCCGTACGCCCTTTCTGCGCGCCAGCTCCGCTCCCTGCCGCAGGAGTTCGGTCGACACCGAGAAGGGCGAGCAGGGGGCCACGGCCACCTGCGTCATGGCGTCGAAGGAGGGGTCGTGGTGCTCGTCGACGGTCGCCTCCGTGGCGGCCAGCGCGCCCTGAAGCGTCTCGACGGCGAAGTCCGGCGGCAGTCCGCCGTCGGACTCGCCCCGGTCCATCGAGCCTCGGGCGAGGGTGAAGCGGACTCCCATCTCGCGGGCGGCGCGGATGATCGCGCCGGACAGGTCGCCGGAGCCCCTCGGGAAGACGTAGTGGTGGTCCATGGCGGTGGTGACGCCGCCGCGGGCCATCATCGCGAGCGATCCCTGGGCCGCCGCGTACACCATCGGCTCGTCGATGCGCGCCCACGTCGGGTACAGCGCGACGAGCCAGTCGAACAGGTTGTGGTCGGTGGCCAGGCCCCGGGTGATCCACTGGTAGAAGTGATGATGGGTGTTGACCAGGCCCGGGGTGACGAGGTGGCCCGTCGCGTCGATGCGGCGCACGACGTTCTCCAGGCCCTCGGGGGCCGCGCCCGGGCCGACCGCCTCGATGCGGTTGCCGGCGATGACGACGTGTCCGCTCGCGTACTCGGTGTCGTGCGCGTCGACGGTCGCGAGGGCGCAGTTCTCGATGACGGTGCGCTGGGCTGTCATGGTTCGTGGTTCTCGCTTCCGTCACAGGTTGGTGAGGTCCACCGGGATCCGCGCCTGGCACCCGTCCCGCAGGACGGTGGCCTCGATCAGGCCGTAGGGGCGGTCGGCGGCGAAGTACACCTCGTTGTCGTTCTTCAGCCCGAACGGCTCCAGATCCACCAGGAAGTGGTGCTTGTTCGGGAGCGAGAAGCGGACCTCGTCGATCTCGGCGCGATGCTCGATGATGCGGGCGCCCATCTGGTAGAGCGTCTGCTGCAGGGAGAGGGAGTATGTCTCGGCGAAGGCCTGGAGCAGGTGCTTCTTCGTCTGCTCGTAGGACGTCTCCCAGTCGGGCATCTCCTGGGCGTCATCCGTCCAGTTGAAGCGCCAGCGGCCGGTGACGGAGGTGGCCAGGATGCGGTCGTGGGCCTCGGGCAGCGTCGTGTACTTGTCCTTGACGTAGCCCCAGAACTCGGAGTCGGTGGAGTTCATCACCGTCAGGTCCTTCAGGCCGGAGACCACCTCCCACGACGAGCCGTCGTAGGTGATCTGTGTCAGGCGGGTCTCCTGGCCTGTTCGGACGAAGGAGTGCGCGCCCTTCCCTGAGTGCTCGATCCGGTCCCAGGCGTACTCCTCGATGCGGATGCGGGCCCGGTGGATCGGCTGCTGCGAGGTCACGAAGTGGCGGGCGAGGTGGATGCCGAACTGCTCGGCGGAGTCGATGCCGTGCTCCTTGGCGAACGCGTACACCGTGTTCTTGGTGGTGTCGGTCGGCAGCACGTTGGCATTGGAGCCCGAGTAGTGGACCTCGTCCATGTCTCCGCTCAGCGACACCGAGACGTTGAGGTCCTTGATGTGGTGGGTGGCGCCGTCCCGCGTGATCCTGACGACCCGGTTCTCGGCCTTGCCGTACTGGTTCTGTCCCAGCACAGGGTGGGCCGGGCGGGAATTGACTGCTGCCATGTGTGCTAACTCCCTCGGTAAACGGAGTAGCCGAACGAGGTGAGCAGCAGCGGTACGTGGTAGTGCTCGCCCGGCACGACGGCGAACGTGACCGTCACCTCCGGGAAGAACGCTCCTTGTGCACCGCTGTCCCGATTCGCGGGGGCGTCCTGCTGCGCATCGGCTTGCTTCTTGTCGGACCTCTCGAAGTACGCCTCGACCGCGAAGTCGAGCCGTACGTGGGTCGTCTCTTCCGGCAGGGCCGGAAGGTCCTTGCACCGGCCGTCCGCATCGGTCACGGAGCCGCCGAGCGCCTGCCAGTCCGCGTCCCGGCCGGGACGGGCGGCGAGGCGGACGGCGACGCCCGTCGCGGGGCGGCCGATGCTGGTGTCCAGGATGTGCGTGGACACGGAGGCGGTGGTGCGATTGCTCATGCGTGGTCGCCCTCTTCGACGATGCGTGCCAGCCGGATGCGGTTGATCTTGCCCAGTTCGGTGCGGACGATCTCCCGTTCCTGCTCCGGCGCGTTGCCGATCCGCTCCTTGACCGCGTCCCTCATCTGCTCGCCGGTCTTCCCGGTCGCGCAGATCAGGAAGACGTGGCCGAACCTCTCCTGGTACGCCAGGTTCAGCTCGAGCATCTCCGCCTTGAGCTCGTCGGAGGCGCCGGCCATGCCCCGCTGCTCACGTGCCGAGGCCGGGTCACCCGGCTCGGGCCGGCCGATCGGCGGGTGCCCGGCCATGGCCTCCTCGAGATCCGCGGTGGTCAGCTCCGCCATGGCGGCGTCGTTCGCGGCGTAGAGGTCCTCGGCGGTGGCGTAGGGGCGCCCGGCGAGCAGCCGTCCGGCCCAGGCCCTGGACGTGCACACCTCGTGGAGGGCGGCGCGGGCCGCGGGTTCCTCCAGGGCGCTGAAGCGGGCGAGACCCGGCGGCATGGGAGTGGACGTCACGGGCGCCTCCGTGGCCTTGGTCCTTGAGCGGCTGCGAACAGCTAACGCCCTCCACCCACACGCGGTCAACAGTCTGTTGAAAATTCGGGGTCAACAAGCCGGGGTGAACTACAAGCCGGGGTGAGCCGCTCACCGGCGTGCGGGCCGAGCCGCTCACCGGCGCGAAGGCCCCTCAGGACTCCTTCTCGCGGTTGAGGTAGTTGTAGACGGTGAACCGGCTGACGCCGAGCGCGCTCGCGACGGTCTCCACTCCGTGGCGCACGGAGAAGGCGCCGCGCGCCTCCAGGGTCCGTACGACCTCCTGCTTGGCCTTGCGGTCCAGTTCGGAGAGGGGTTTGCCGCGCTTGCGCTCCATGGCGGCCAGGATGTGATCCAGCGAGTCGGCGAGCTGCGGCAGGCGTACGGCGACGACGTCGGCGCCCTCCCAGACGAGCACCACGTCGTCGGGACCGGCCTGGTCCGGGGGCAGCATCTCACCCCCCATGGCGTCGACCAGCGGTTTCACGGCCGTGATGAACGGCTCGTCCCCGGTGCCGGTCACTTGTCCTCTCCGATCACGTTGACCTGCAGCGAGATCCGGGTGGCACCGGCCTGGAGGGTCTTGCGCAGCAGCGCGTCGACGGCGGTGAGCACGGCGTCGGTGCGGCCCTCCGCGGTGTTGCCGAACGGGCCGACGTCCACGGCGTCCAGGTCGGCGGCCCCGATGACATCGCGGGCCACCAGCGCGTGCGCGGGCGCCTCATCGAGGTCGAAGGGCTCGGTCGTGAACTCCACCCTCAAACGCATACTGCCCCCAACCACCGACTGACCTGCGCCTGACCTGCGCCTTCACCAGGACCGCCCGTTGCGGGGACACGCCCGGCAGCGACTCTAACGGAAGCGGGGCCGCTGTGGACGGCGGTCGCGGAGGGCGGTCAGGGCAGGGGCTGTTCCAGGGACTGTTCGGTCCAGATGATCTTGCCGTCGGCGGTGTAGCGGGTTCCCCAGCGCTCGGTGAGCTGCGCGACGAGGAACAGTCCGCGCCCGCCCTCGTCCTCGTTCCGAGCGCGCCGCAGCCGGGGTGAGGTGCTGCTGCCGTCGGAGACCTCGCAGATCAGCGCGCGGTCCCGAAGCAGGCGCAGCTGGACGGGGCCGGTGGCGTGCCGGATGGCGTTGGTGACCAGCTCGCTGGCGACCAGCTCGGCGGTGTAGCCGAGTTCGTCCAGGCCCCAGGCGGACATCTGGCCGGTGACCGCCTCACGCGCGCGGGAGACGACCGCCGGATCACTCAGGAACTCCCACTCGGCGACCCGCTCCGGGCCGAGCGCGTGCGTCCGGGCCACGAGCAGGGCCACGTCGTCGCTCGGCCGGGACGGGAGCAGGGCGTCGAGGACGGCCTCGCAGGTGTCCTCCGGCGCCCGGCCGGGGCAGGCCAGGACGCTGCGCTCCTCGGGCTGTTCGCGCTGTTCCTCGCCTATGTGGCGGTGCGGGAGTCGCGGGACGACACACCGGTGTTCCGGGACGCGGAGCTTTACGAGGCGTACTCCCTCGCCCGGGGCTCCGGGGACGCCGCACCGGTCCGCCGGGAGGCGGACGCCGGCGCGATCACGGCGGAACGGACCCGCGCGGGAGCACCGCCGGGTGACGGGCTGCTCGCCCAGGTGCGCGAACGGTCCGGCTGGACGGGGCTCGGCCTCGCCGTGCTCGCCCTGGCCGGCCTCGTCGTCGGCTCCGCCATCACCGGCATCGGCACCAAGGGCATCCTGCAGACGTACGGGCTTCAGGGAACCGTCTTCGGCGCGACCATCGTGACGGTGGTGCTGACGGTCGAGGACATCTTCCTGACCGTGGAACCGGCCCGGAAGGGGGCACCGGAGATCGGGGTCGGCAACGTCATCGGCAGCGTCGTCTTCTCGGTCACGGGCAAGCTCGGCATCGTCCTGCCGGCGGGCAGCGTGGTCATCGACCGGAGCGTCCTGACCTGGCATCTGCCCGCGCTGCTCGTGGTGAACGGGCTCGGGGCGTATGTCGTCTCCACCGGGCGGCTCAGGCGCCGGCACGGTTTCGCGCTGCTCGCGCTGTACGTCGTGTACTGGGTTGTGAGTTTCACCGGATTCGGAGTGGTTCCTGCCGATACATCCTGACGGTGCCGGGCACCGGCTCCACCTCCCGCGACGGACGCGCCTCCCTGCCGCGTAGAGCAGAGGAAGGGATCCGTACAGGGAGGGGAGTGCTCCGTGGCAGGGCGAGTGTTCAGGCATGCGTTCGGGGGTGCGTTCAGGGGAGTCAGGGGGACGGCGGTCGCGGCGGCGGCCATGGCGGCGCTCACCGCTTCGCAGGCGCCGGGCGCGGTGGCGGCACGGGCCTCCGAGCCCGCGCGGCCGGACGCCCCCGCCGAGCACGGGCCGAGCGTGTCCGGCGACACCCCGTACCGCACCCAGCTGCCACCGCTGCGCACGGGGAAGCCGGACCGGGGCGGACGGTCGGCGGCGGGCGGCGCGGGGGCGTTGCCCGCGACGGTGTTCGCCGCCTACCAGCACGCCGAGGCGGAGCTGGCGCGCACCGCGCCCGGATGCCATCTGCGCTGGCAGTTGCTGGCCGCGATCGGCCAGGTGGAGTCCGGGCAGGCGTGGGGCGGCCGGGTGAGGCCGGACGGCACGACGGTGACGCCGATCCTGGGACCGCGGCTGACCGGGGGCCCCTACGCCGTCGTACGGGACACCGACGGGGGCGCCTACGACGGGGACCCGGTGTACGACCGCGCGGTCGGGCCGATGCAGTTCATCCCCTCCACCTGGGCCCGCTGGGGCGCGGACGGCAACGGTGACGGACGGGACGACCCGGACAACGTCTTCGACGCGGCGCTCGCGGCGGGCCGCTACCTGTGCGCGGGCGGCCGGGACCTGTCGGACCCCGCGCAACTGGACCGGGCCGTCCTGGGCTACAACGCCTCGCAGGAGTATCTGCGGACGGTCAGAGCGTGGTACTTGTACTTCCTGCATGGGCACCGCGTGGTGCCGGACCTGCCCGGCGGCGCCGCGGCGTCGCACGGACCGAAGCCGTCCCGGCAGGCCAGCACGGCGCAGTCCTCACCGAAGCCGTCCGGCCACCGCCCGGGCGCGGCACCGTCCCCGGCCCCGTCGGCCACGGTCTCCGAGCCCTTCCCCACCCCGTCCCCGTCCCGTACGGCCGGGGTGCCACAACAGACGGACGCCCCGCCGCCGCTGCCCGTGCCCACCCCGAGCATCGGGCTGCCCGGCACCGGGGTGCTGCCCAGTGGGGGCCCGCTGACCAGCAACAGTGCGGACACGATGGGCTCCGCCCCCTCCCCAACCGCGGATACTGGGCGGTAATGTCGCCACCCGCCGGGTGCACAGGACCGGCGGGTGAGCGCAAAGGGGCCCTCATGGCGACGGACATGCCTGCTGAGACAGGGGCGGCCAGGGACGCGGAGACACACGCGGCCCACGACCGGTGGAAGCGCATGTGGAGCCACCGGGAGCACCTGCTCAAGGTGGCCCGGCGGCGGTCGATGAGCCTGGAGGACGCCGAGGACGCGGTGCACGAGGCGATGCTGCGTGCCGCGGAGCGCCCGGACCTCGACGACGAGCGTCTCGGCGCCTGGCTGACCACGGTGACCATGCGGCTGTGCGTGGACCGGTACCGGCAGGTCAACCGCGAGGCCGAGGTGCGCAGCAGCCCCACGCTCCTCACGCCGGGCCCGGTGCCCGTCGACGAGGCGGTGTGCGACCGGGCCGAGGCCCGGTGGCTCGCCGTGCGCAGCGGGGAGTTGCCGGCGCGCCAGGCGGAGGCCCTGCGGCTGAAGTCCGAGGACCTGGACGTCAGCCAGGTCGCCGTGCGGATGGGCCTGAGCTACCGGACCGTCGAGTCGCTGCTGGCCCGGGCCCGGCGGACGCTGCGCGCCTCGCTGGCCGGGACGCTCGGCGCCGTGCTGTTCCTGCTCGGGCGTGGACGGCCGCGCGGGGCCGGCAAGGCACAGACGGTGGCGGTCACCTCGACCGCGGCGACGCTGGTGGTGGCGGGGTTCGTCCTGCCGCAGACGCTGGGCGGAGGCGGCGGCGCCACTCAGGCGCCGGTCCCGCGTCCTGCGGTGACGCACAGCGCCCAGGCGCTCCGCACCGACAGCACCGAGAGCACGGAGCGGCTTCGTACGCCGCGAACGCGCACCGCCTCGCACAGGACGCGGACGCCGGCCGGCCGGGAGACGGCCCGCACACCGGGCACCGGCTCACCGCTGTCCCTGTCCGTGCCGTCCCTGCCGGAGGTGTCGTCGGCCCCGCTCCCGACGTTGTCGGCGCCCGGGATCCCCGGCGTGCCCACGGTGCCGAAGCTGCCGGTCCCGTCCGCCACCCCCTCGCTTCCGTCGGTCCCGACGGGCATTCCCTCCCTGCCGTCCGCCTCGCTGCCCGTGCCCACCCCGAGCGCGCCTTCCGTGAAGCTGCCGTAGGACCCGTCGGCAACGCCGCCGTAGGCCCTGCCGACGCGTCCGAAAAAATTTCCGCTTCCTCGCGACGGACCCCCCGCCCCTCCCCGTAGAGCAGATGTCGGAGCTGCTCACGCGGGCGAAGGGTGGAGCGCGGATGGGTGTCGAGATCTGTGTGGAAGGGCTGACCAAGTCCTTCGGACACCAGGTCATCTGGCAGGACGTCTCGCTGACGCTGCCCGCCGGGGAGGTCTCCGTGATGCTCGGCCCCTCCGGCACGGGCAAGTCCGTGTTCCTCAAGACACTCGTCGGGCTGCTCAGACCCGAGCGCGGCTCGGTGAAGGTCGCGGGCCGGGACATCACCAGGCTGCGCGAGCACGAGCTGTACGAGGTGCGGAAGCTGTTCGGGGTGCTGTTCCAGGACGGCGCGCTGTTCGGCTCGATGAACCTGTACGACAACATCGCCTTCCCGCTGCGTGAGCACACCCGCAAGTCCGAGTCCGAGATCCGGCGGATCGTGCTGGAGAAGATGGACATGGTCGGTCTGCTCGGCGCCGAGGGAAAGCTGCCCGGTGAGATCTCCGGCGGTATGCGCAAGCGGGCCGGGCTCGCCCGGGCGCTGGTGCTCGATCCGGAGATCGTCCTCTTCGACGAGCCGGACTCGGGCCTCGACCCGGTGCGCGTGGCCTACCTCAACCAGCTCATCGTCGACCTCAACGCACAAACCGGCGCCACCTTCCTGATCGTCACCCACGACATCGCCTCGGCCCGCCAGGTCCCCGACAACATCGGGCTGCTGTTCCGCCGCGAACTGGTGATGTTCGGGCCCCGGGAAAAGCTGCTGACCAGCGACGAGCCCGTGGTGCGCCAGTTCCTGAACGGCCGGATGCAGGGGCCCATCGGCATGGCGGAGGAGAAGGACGCCGCCCAGGTCGAGCAGGAGCTGGCGCGTCTGGACGACAGCGCGCCCCAGGAAATGACTCCCCGGCTGCTGCCGGGCCCGGGCATCACCCGCCCGCCCCGCTGGGAGGCCATCGCCAGACGCGAGGCCGCACTGCACCGGAAGGAGGCCGCCGGCGCATGAGCCTGTCCCCCACCGCGCCACTGCGCCACTCGGGCAACCTGTTCGCGCTGGCACTGGACGTCGTACGAACGCTGCCCCGACGGCCGTTCCAGGCGCGGGAGTTCATCCAGCAGGCGTGGTTCGTCGCGAGCGTCACCATCCTGCCCACGGCACTCGTGTCGATCCCCTTCGGGGCGGTCATCGCCCTGCAGATCGGCAGCCTGACACGGCAGTTGGGCGCGCAGTCCTTCTCCGGTGCCGCCTCCGTGCTGGCGGTGCTGCGCGAGGCGTCGCCGATCGTCACCGCGCTGCTGATCGCGGGCGCGGGCGGCACCGCGATCTGCGCGGACCTCGGGGCGCGCAAGATCCGTGAGGAGATCGACGCGATGCAGGTGCTCGGCATCGACCCGATCCACCGGCTCGTCGTCCCCCGCGTGCTGGCGTCGATGGTGGTGGCCGTCCTGCTCAACGGCCTGGTGTCCGTCGTCGGTGTCGCAGGCGGCTATTTCTTCAACGTCGTCCTCCAGAACGGCACGCCGGGCGCGTACCTGGCGTCCTTCACCACCCTCGCGCAGCTCTCCGACCTGTGGGCGGCCGAGATCAAGGCGCTGGTGTTCGGGGCGATCGCCGCGATCGTCGCCTCCTACAAGGGGCTCAACGCGAAAGGCGGCCCGAAGGGTGTCGGGGACGCCGTCAACCAGTCGGTGGTGATCACCTTCATGTTGCTGTTCGTGACGAACTTCGTGATGACCGCGGTGTACTTCCAGATCGTCCCGCAGAGGGGTTGAGCGATGCGACCTCCACTACCCCTGCGGCTCCTCGAGCGGCCGCTGCGCTCCCTGGAAGACCTGGGCGCCCAACTCTCCTTCTACGGCCGTTCACTGGCGTGGACGGGCCGCACCCTGCGCCGCTACAAGAAGGAGATCCTGCGGCTGCTCGCCGAGGTGAGCTTCGGCCGGGGCGCGCTCGCCGTCGTCGGCGGCACGGTCGGCGTGATCGCCTTCATGTCGTTCTTCACCGGCACCGAGGTCGGCCTCCAGGGCTATGCCGCCCTCAACCAGCTCGGCACCTCCAACTTCGTGGCGTTCCTGTCGGCGTACTTCAACACCCGGGAGATCGCGCCGCTGGTGGCCGGGCTCGCCCTGTCCGCGACGGTCGGCGCCGGCTTCACGGCGCAGCTCGGCGCGATGCGGATCAGCGAGGAGACCGACGCGCTCGAGGTGATGGGCGTGCCCTCGCTGCCGTTCCTGGTGACGACCCGCATGATCGCCGGGTTCGTCGCCGTGATCCCGCTGTACGTGATCGGGCTGCTGTCGTCGTACCTGGCCGCCCGCACCATCACGACCGGCTACTACGGGCAGTCGACGGGCACGTACGACCACTACTTCCACCAGTACCTGCCGCCCGTCGACGTGCTGTGGTCCTTCGGCAAGGTGATCGTGTTCGCGGTGCTGATCATCCTGGTGCACTGCTACTACGGCTACCACGCGAGCGGCGGCCCGGCCGGGGTCGGTGTCGCGGTGGGCCGGGCGGTGCGCACCTCGATCGTGGCGATCAACGTCCTGGACTTCTTCCTCAGCCTCGCGATCTGGGGCGCCAACACGACCGTGAGGATCGCGGGGTGAGCCGGTGCGAGCACTGAGACTGAGGTTGTACGGCGTCGCGTTCATCGCCGTGCTGGCGCTGCTGCTGTCGCTCGCGGTGGCGGTCTACCAGCAGGCGTTCACCTCCGTGGTGCCCGTGACGCTCCAGGCCGACAGCCTCGGCAACCAGTTGGAGCCGCGCGCCGACGTCAAGCTGCGCGGGCTGCTGGTGGGCGAGGTGCGCGCGGTGCACGCGGACGGCACGAAGGCGACGCTCGATCTCGCCCTCAAGCCGCAGTACGTCACGTTCATCCCGTCGGACGTGCATGCCCGGCTGCTGCCCAAGACGCTGTTCGGCGAGAAGTACGTCGACCTCGTACCGCCCGCCGGCGACACCGCCCGGCCCATCCGCGCCGGGGACGTCATCGCCCAGGACCGCACGAAGGCCGGCATCGAGTTGCAGCGGCTGATGAACGACCTGCTGCCGCTGCTGCGCACGGTCCGGCCCGGCGAACTCAACGCCACGCTCTCGGCGTTCGCCACGGCGCTGGAGGGCCGCGGCGACCGGATCGGCGACAACCTGACCCGGGTGGAGGCGTATCTGCGCCGCCTCAACCCGCATCTGCCGTCGTTGCAGGAGGACATCTCGCGCTTCGCCGACGTCGCCCAGGTGTACGGGGACGCGGCACCCGATCTGATGGCGATCCTGCGCAACACCGTCACCACCAGCCGCACCCTCGTCGAGAAGAAGGACGAGCTGGCCGCCGCGCTCCGCACCACCGCGACCGTCGCGGACACCGGGCGGGACTTCTTCGGCGAGAACGGCGACCGGTTGATCACCCTCGGCCGGGTGTCCCGGCCCACGCTGGAGCTGTTCGCCCGCTACTCCCCCGAGTACCCCTGCCTCCTGCAGGGCCTGGTCCATCAGGAGCAGGTGTCCGAGGACGCGTTCCGGGGTGGCGAGATGCGGATCACCCTCGAGGTCGTCCGTCCGCAGGGCGCTTACAAGCCCGGCGAGGAGCCGCGCTACGCGGACCGGTCGGGGCCCGACTGCCGGGGACTTCCCCATCCGTCGGTGCCCGGGCCGAAACCCAAGCTCAACGACGGTACGTCGTCCGGTGGTTCGGACGGCGGCGCTCTTCCCGGAGGTGTCGACGTGTCCGCCACCCGGGCCGAACAGCGGGCCGTCGGCTCGCTCGTGGCTCCCGTCATGGGCGTGGCCGCCGACCAGGTGCCGCCCGTCGCGACCCTGCTGTTCGGGCCGCTGGCCCGCGGAACGGCGGTGAGCGTCGCATGAAGACCGCAGGAGCCCGGCAGACCGCGGCACCACTGATCAAGTTCGGACTGTTCGCGCTGGTGACGATCGCGGCGACGGCCCTGCTCGCGGCCACCATCGTCAATGTCTCCTTCACCCCCAAGGACACCTACCACGCTGTGTTCAGCGACGTCACGGGCCTGGAGAACGGCGACGACATCCGGGTGGCCGGGGTGCGGGTCGGCCAGGTCGAGGGCATCCGGATCAAGGACCGGACGCTGGCGGAGATCACCTTCAGCGTGGAGGCGGACCGGCCACTGCTCACCAGTACCCACGCGATCCTCCGTTACCGGAACCTGGTCGGGCAGCGGTACGTCGCGCTGACCGAGGGCGCGGGCGACGGCACCCGGCTGCGGCCCGGCGGCACCATCCCGCTGTCCCGGACCCAGCCGGCGCTGGACCTGAACGCGCTGCTGAACGGCTTCAAGCCGCTGTTCGCCGCGCTCAGCCCGGACGACGTCAACCAGCTCGCCACCGAGATCATCCAGACCCTGCAGGGCGAGGGCTCCACCGTGAACAGCCTGCTCGCGCACACGGCGTCGCTCACCACGACACTCGCCGACCGGGACCAGCTGATCGGCTCGGTGATCGACAACCTCAACACCGTGCTGGACACGCTCGACCGGCGCGGCGCGCGCTTCTCCGCGCTGATCACCCAGCTGCGGCGGCTGGTCTCCGGGCTGTCCGCCGACCGCAAGCCCATCGGGGACTCCCTGGTGAGCATCGGCGACCTCACCGAGGCCACCTCCGGGCTGCTCGAGGACGCTCGTCCGCCGCTGAAGGACGACATCGCCGGGCTGAACCGGCTCACCGGAACGCTGAACAGGAACGAGAAGACCGTGGAGGGTGTGCTGCAGCGGCTGCCGAACAAGCTGAACGCGCTGACGGGGACGGCGTCGTACGGCTCGTGGTTCAACTTCTACCTGTGCGACTTCGACGGCCGGATCGTGCTGCCGAAGACGAAGCAGATCATCACCCCCGACTTCCATGTGGCGCAGGCGAGGTGCGGCGCATGAGGACGCCCGTCACGCCCGGCAGGACCCGGCGCCCCGAGCCCCTGGTGAAGGTGCGGGTCCTGCCCCCGAAGCTGCCGACGGTCCGCCTGCTGCCCCGCAGGCCGAGCCGGCCGGAGCCTCTCGTGAAGGTGCGGGTCCTCCCCCCGAAACTGCCCATGACGGCCCGCCCCCTGCCTCGCCGGACCCGGGGCCCCGAGCCCCTGGTGAAGGTGCACGTCCTGCCGCCGAAGCTGCCCGCGATCCGGCTGCGCCGACCACGGCTGAAGCCGTTCCGCGATGGCAATCCCGTCGTGGTCGGTGCCGTGGGCCTCCTCACTCTCGCCCTGCTGACCGTCGCCGCGTTCAACGCCGACAGCCTGCCCTTGATCGGCGACGGCGAGACGTACGACGCGGCCTTCTCCGAGGCGGGCGGACTCAAGCCGGGCGACGAGGTGCGGATCGCCGGCGTCAAGGTCGGCAAAGTCGAGGGCGTCGACCTCGACGGCGACCACGTGAAGGTGACGTTCAAGGTCAAGGGCGACCCGGCGATGGGCACCGCGACGAGCGCCGCGATCCGGGTGAAGACGATCCTGGGCGCCAAGTACCTGGCGTTGTACCCGAAGGGGCCCGGCCGGCTGAAACCGGGCGGAGAGATCCCGATCGGGCGGACGGTGTCGGCGTACGACGTGGTGCAGGCGTTCAGCGATCTGACCACCACGACGGAGAAGGTGGACACCCAGCGGCTGGCGAAGGCCATGGACACCATCTCCACCACCTTCCAGGACTCTCCCGCCGAGGTGAAGGCCTCCATCCAGGGGCTGTCCCGGATCTCCCGGACGATCGCCTCGCGCGACCAGGCCCTGGGTGACCTCCTCAAGCACGCGAACGGGGTCACCGGGGTGCTGGCCGAGCACACGAAGGACTTCTCCGCCCTGGTGAAGGACGGAGACAAGCTCTTCCAGGAGATCAGCGAGCGGCGCGAGGCGATCCACACGCTGCTCAAGAGTTCGGCGGCGCTGGGCATCGAGCTGTCGGGCCTGGTCGACGACAACCAGAAGGAGATCGGACCCGCGCTGCAGAACCTCAACACGTTCGTCCGGATGCTGGAGCGCAACCAGGCCGGCCTGGACCGCAGCGTCAGCCTGCTCGCGCCCTACGTCCGGCTGTTCACCAACACCCTCGGCAGCGGCCGCTGGTTCGACTCCTACGTCCAGAACCTGGTCGCCGCCCCGGTGGTGCCGCGCACGGGAGGCTCCCAGTGAACAAACGCTTCCGGCAGGCCCTGGCCCTGCTCACCGTGCTGGCGGTGGTCGCCGTCGTCACCGTGCTGCTGTGGCCGCACCCGCGTACGGTCCGCGTCACCGCGTACTTCCCGCGCACCGTCGGCATCTACCCCGGCTCCGACGTCCGCGTCCTCGGCGTCCGTATCGGCCAGGTCCGGAAGATCACACCTCAGGGCGACCGGGTGCGGGTGGACCTGGAGTACGACGCGGGACGGAAGGTCCCCGCGGGCGTCCAGGCCGCCATCATCAACTCGTCGGTGGTCAGCGACCGTTATGTGCAGCTGCTGCCGGTGTACCGCAAGGGCCCGGTGCTGCGGGACGGCGCCGTCATCCCCGAGTCGCGCACGGCCGTGCCCGTCGAGCTCGACCGGATCTTCGACAGCCTGCACACCACGGCCGACGCGCTCGGCCCGAAGGGCGCCAACAAGGACGGCTCCCTGTCGCGGCTGCTGGGGGTGAGCGCGGACAACCTCAAAGGCCAGGGCACGAACCTCAACCAGTCCGTCGAGGACCTCTCCCAGGCGGTCACCACGCTGTCCGACGGCCGGGGCGACCTGTTCGGCACCGTGCGCAACCTCCAGGTGTTCACGGCGGCGCTGGCGGCCGACGACCAGAGCGTGCGGTCGTTCAACGACAGCCTCGCCGAGGTGGCAGGGCAGCTCGCCGGGGAGCGCACGGACCTCGCCGCCGCGCTCAAGTACCTGGGGACGGCGCTCGCCGACGTCTCCGACTTCGTGAAGCACAACAAGACGGCACTGACCTCGGACGTCGAGGGCCTGAGCAAGGTCACCCAGGTCCTGGTCACGCAACGGGCCGCACTGGAGGAGCTGTTGGACGTCGCCCCGACCGGCCTGTCGAACCTGCAGAACGCCTACAACCCGTCCGCCGGCACCCTCGACACCCGCAACAACGCCCAGGCCCCGCAGGACCCGGCGTCCCTGCTGTGCTCCCTGCTGAAGACCACCGGCGACGCGGGCGGCAAGAACCCCGACTGCGCACAGCTGCGGAAACTCTTCGACTCGCTGCCCGAGCTTCCCGCCGCCCCCACGGGCACGGGCACGGTCGACCGGACCCTCGGCGGAATCCTCGGGGGCGCGGCATGAGCGCGCGGCGCACGGGCCGGACGGTCGCGTGGACGGCGGCCGGTTCGCTGCTGCTGTCCGGGTGCGGGTTCAACGGCTGGTACGACATCCCGCTGCCCGGCGGCGCCGCCTCCGACGGCCACGCCTACCACGTCACGGTGGAGTTCCGGGACGTCCTCGACCTGGTGCCGCAGTCGGCGGTCAGGGTCAACGACGTCACCGTGGGCGCCGTCGAGAAGGTCGAGCTGGACGGCTGGCACGCGCGGGTGCGGCTGCGTGTGGCCGACTCGGTGAAGCTGCCCGCCAACGCGGTCGCCGACCTCAGGCAGACCAGCATCCTGGGTGAGAAGTACGTGGCGCTGTCCGCGCCGACCGGCTCCGCCTCCGTGGGCCGGCTGCGCGACGGCGACGTGATCCCGCTGTCGCGCAGCGGCCGCAACCCGGAGATCGAGGAGGTGCTGTCCGCGCTGTCCGCGCTCCTCAACGGCGGCGGCGTGGCCCAGCTCAAGACCATCACCGTGGAGCTGAACAAGGCCCTGGACGGCCGCGAGACGAGGGTCCGGTCGCTGCTGGAGCAACTCGACACGTTCCTGGGCGGCCTGGACCGGCAGCGCTCGGAGATCGTCCGCGCGCTCAAGGGCATCGACCGGCTGGCCAAGCGGCTCGGAACGGAGAAGGAGACGATCGCCCAGGCCGTCGACACGATCCCGCCCGCCCTGAAGGTACTGGCCGACCAGCGGCGCGACCTGACCAAGATGCTCACCGCGCTGTCCAAGCTCGGCACCACCGGCACCCGCGTCGTCAACGCCTCGCGGGACGACACCGTCACCAACCTGAAAGAACTCCGGCCGATCCTGCAACAGCTGAACAAGGCGGGGGACGACCTGCCGGGCTCCCTGGAGCTGCTGACGACGTACCCGTTCCCGCGCAACGCGGTCGACGCCGTGAAGGGCGACTACGTCAACCTGAGGATCACCGCCGACCTCGACCTGGCGGACCTGTACGGCAATCTCGCCAACGAGCCCGGCAAGGGCGGCAAGAGCGGCGGATCCGGGAAGCAGCCGGTTCCGACGCCCTCCCTGCCCGGTCTGCCGAGCGTCCCGGTGCCGGTGCCCACCACGCTGCCCAGCGCCCCGGGTCTGCCGAAGGTGCCGAAGCCGTCGGTCACCCCCTCCGCTCCCTCGGGCGGCGGCGGTCCGCTGTGCCCGCCGGTGTGCACCGCGAGCTACGGCACATCCGACGGGGCGCGCCGCCTGCCGCCGGGGATCGACCTCGCGCTCGCCGAGCTGATGCTGAAGGGGATACAGCCGTGATCACCCGTATGGTCAAGGCCCAGCTGGTCGCCTTCGCCGCGGTCACCGCCGTCGGGGTGTCGTACGTCGGCGCCGAGTACACCGGCCTGGCGGACGATCTGCTCGGCCGGGGCTACACGGTCACCGCCGACTTCGCCGCGTCGGGCGGCATCTTCTCCGGAGCCGAGGTCACCTACCGCGGGGTGCCGGTGGGCCGGGTGGGCGCCCTGCGGTTGAGCGGCTCGGGGGTGTCGGTGGCCCTGGACATCAACGACGGCGCGCCGAAGATCCCGGCCGACACCCTGGCGGTGGTCGCGGACCGGTCGGCCGTGGGTGAGCAGTACGTCGATCTGCAACCCCGGCGCTCCGGCGGCCCCTACCTGATGGACGGCAGCACCGTCCCGCGCAGCCGCACCCGGGTGCCGCTGCCCGTCACCGATCTCGTCCTGAGTCTGGACCGGCTGGTGAACTCCGTCGGCAAGGACGATCTGCGCACCACCGTCGACGAGCTGGGCAAGGCGTTCGCCGGTACCGGACCGAACCTGAGCCGCCTGGTGGACTCCGGCAACCAGCTCGTCGAGTCGGCGTCCGACTCGCTCCCGCAGACGGTGTCGCTGATCGAGGACTCGCGGAAGGTGCTCAAGACGCAGACCGACAAGGGATCGGCGATCAAGTCGTTCTCCCGCGATCTGGCCGCGCTCAGCGCACAGTTGAAGTCGAGCGACGGGGACCTGCGCCGGGTCGTCGGCAACGCGGCGCCCGCCGCACAGGAGGTGGACTCACTGCTGCGGTCCACCCGGCCGACCCTTCCGGTCCTGTTGTCCAACCTGATCAGCGGCGGCCAGGTCACCGTTGCGCGGTTGCCCGGCGTGGAGCAGGCCCTCGTCACCCTCCCGGTGGTGGTCGCGGGCAGCTACACCGTCATCCCCGGCGACGGCACCACCCACTTCGGGCTCACCGTCAACGCGAACGACCCGCCCGCGTGCACCCAGGGTTACGGAACCCAGCGGCGCGACCCCTCGGACACCGGAACGCGCGCAGCGAACACCGGCGCCCACTGCACGGCGCCGCGCGGCAGCGCCACCGCGGTGCGCGGCGCGCAGAACGCGCCCGGCGCGTCGTCCGGTTCGGGCGACGCGAACCAGACCGCGTACGTCACCCCGTACGACCCGGAGACCGGCACCGCGACCGGCCCGGACGGGACGCCCGTCGAGATCGGCTCGGCGGGCGGCGAACAGACCGTCTTCGGAAAGGAGTCGTGGCAATGGCTGCTGGTCGGACCGATGTCATGAGATGGGGACGCTCCCGGGTGCTCTCCGCCGGGCTCGTCGTCGCCACCGTGGTGACGACCGTGCTGTCCGTCTGGCTGGGCCTCCGGGTCGCCGACCGGCGCGCCGAGGAGCAGCGCCGGCAGGACATCCTGGCGGCGGCCCGGCAGTCGGCGCTGAACTTCACCTCGCTCGACTACCGGCACTACGACCGCGACAGCGAGAACGTGCTGAAGGGCGCGACGGGCCAGTTCAAGAAGGAGTTCGCCGCGCAGACCGCGGAGTTGACGAAGCTCGTCGCCCAGAACAAGTCGGTGTCCGAGGGGCAGGTCCTCGATGCGGGCATCGTCCGCTCCGACGCCGACTCGGCCCGTGTCCTGGTGGTCGCCGACAGCAAGGTGACCAACACCGCCGCGCCTCAGGGGCAGGCGCGCACCTACCGGCTGCAGCTCGACCTCGTGCGCGAGCACGAGCGGTGGCTGACCTCCGACGTCGAGTTCGTGGGCTGACCCACGCCACCACAGTTGAGGAGAGTGACCGTGGCGAACCAGACCACCAAGGTCCGCGGCGCCGGGACCCCCGCCCGACGCACCCTGACGGCTGCCGCACGGGCGGCGGCCAAGCGCTCCGCACGGTCGGAACGCGAGGTGCCCGAGGACCGCGAGGAGCTGCACTCCTCGCGTACCCTGCTGATCGATCGCCCGGACGGCTGGGACGACCCGCCCGAGCCGAGCGCCGAGGAGGAGCCGGAGCAGCTCACGCCGGGGCCCGTACGCGGACGCAGGCTGCTGACCGCGGCGCTGTGCGTCCTGCTCGTGGCGGGCCTGGTCGCGGTCGCCGTCCTCGGATGGCAGTACCGGGAGGGCCGGCTGGCGGGCCAGGCGCGGAGTCAGGCGCTGACGGCCGCCAAGGAGGCCGCGCCTGTCGTGCTGTCGTACGACTACCGGCACCTGGACCAGGACTTCGCCCGGGCCCGCGGCCATCTGACCGGCGGCTTCCGTGACCAGTACCTGAAGACCACGAAGACGGTGGTCGGTCCCACGGCGGCGAAGTACCACGGCGTGGTGAAGGCGACGGTGGCGGCGGCCTCGGTGGTGTCGGCCGCGCCCGACAGGGCAGTCGTCCTGCTGTTCGTCAACCAGACCACGCAGAGCACCCAGGTGTCGGGATCGCGCCTGGATCTGAACCGGGTGCGCATGACGCTCACCCGCACGTCCACGGGCTGGAAGGTGAGCGCCGTCGACGCCCTCTGACCGACGCCCCCGCTGTGCCCCCGCTGTGCCCCCGCGCGGTCCGCGCGGGGGCACTTTCGTGCGCGCTCTTGACAGTGTCCACCGCACACCGGCACGATTCCATTAAGCAGAAACCTTATTCCACCATATGGAATTGCAGAGTCGTTCGATGAGAGCGAGATCCAGGGAGCGCCGCACGATGGGATTCGCAGACCAGCGCTACACCGTCAACCTGTCGATCCTCTTCACGGAACTCCCGCTCCTGGACCGCCCCGCGGCCGCCGCGGCGGCGGGCTTCACCGCGGTCGAGCTGTGGTGGCCCTGGGTCGGCGCTCCCACGCCCGGGCGGTCCGAACCGGCCGCCCTGAAGAGGGCGATCGAGGCCGCGGGCGTGCGGCTCACGGGGCTGAACTTCTACGCCGGTCAGTTGCCGGGCCCGGACCGCGGCGCACTGTCGGTCCCCGGCGAGGAGTCGGAGAAGTTCCGCGCCAACGTGGAGGTGGCGGCCGAGTTCGCCGAGTCGCTGGGCTGCAGGTCGCTCAACGCGCTGTACGGCAACCGCGTCGACGGCGTCGACCCGGCCGAGCAGGACGCGCTCGCACTGGAGAATCTGGCCCTCGCGGCGCGGGCGGCGGACCGGATCGGTGCGACGCTCCTGATCGAGGCTCTGAACGAGCCGGAGTCGCCACTGTACCCGCTGGTGTCCGCTCCGGCCGCCGTCGAGGTGGTCGACAGGGTCAACCAGGCGACGGGACTGGGCAATGCGCGCTTCCTGATGGACCTGTACCACCTGTCCATGAACGGCGAGGACCTGCCGCAGGTGGTCGAGCGGTACGCGGACCGGACGGGCCACGTCCAGATCGCCGACAACCCGGGCCGCGGCGCGCCGGGCACGGGGACGCTGCCGCTGGAGGACCTGCTCGACCAGTTGCGGAAGGCGGGCTACGAGGGCCGCGTCGGCCTGGAGTACAAGCCGGGCGACCGCCCGAGCGCGGAGACATTCGACTGGCTGCCGGTCCAGGCCCGCGCCGCCCACTGAACGGCAACTCCCAGACTTACCGCAGCAGCGAGAAAGGCACCCTTGATGACCGCACACCCCAAGATCGCCTGGATAGGCCTCGGCATCATGGGCTCCCCCATGTCCGAGAACCTGATCAAGGCGGGCTACGACGTCACCGGCCACACCCTGGAGCAGGAGAAGCTGGACCGCCTGGCCGCCGCCGGAGGTACCGTGGCCGGCTCGGTCGCCGAGGCCGTGCGGGACGCCGACGTGATCATCACGATGGTGCCTGCGTCTGAGCAGGTCGAGGCGGTGGCGTACGGCCCGGACGGCATCCTGGAGAACGCCCGGCCCGGCGCCCTGCTGATCGACATGTCCTCGATCACCCCGCAGACCTCGATCGACCTGGCCGCGGCCGGGCGGCAGAAGGACATCCGGGTGCTCGACGCACCGGTGTCCGGCGGCGAGGCCGGCGCGATCGAGGCGGCACTGTCGATCATGGTCGGCGGCGACCAGGCCGACTTCGAGTACGCCGAGCCGATCTTCGAGACGCTGGGCCGGACCATCGTCCGGTGCGGCCCGCACGGCTCGGGCCAGACCGTGAAGGCCGCCAACCAGCTCATCGTCGCCGTGAACATCCAGGCGTGCGCCGAGGCCGTGGTCTTCCTGGAGAAGTCGGGCGTGGACCTGAGGGCGGCCCTCGACGTCCTGGGCGGCGGACTCGCCGGCTCCACCGTGCTGACCCGCAAGAAGGACAACTTCCTCCACCGCGACTTCAAGCCGGGCTTCCGTATCGACCTGCACCACAAGGACATGGGCATCGTCACGGACGCGGCCCGCGCGGTCGGCGCCGCCCTGCCGGTGGGCGCGGTGGTCGCCCAACTCGTCGCGAGTCTGCGCGCGCAGGGCGACGGCGGCCTGGACCACTCGGCCCTGCTGCGAGGCGTGGAGCGCCTGTCCGGCGCCCAGGTCTGACGCCGAGACCTCCGGGCCGCGTCGGCGCCGACACTTGTCCTGTCGCGCCAAGGCGCCGCCGCGGCCCGGACCCGACCCTTCGTCGGGATCATCGTGCCGCATGCGGTGCGTCGGCCGGCCGGCGCCTCCTATCGGCTCGTCCTTCCGCTGTCACTGCTGTTCGGCGCGGGATTCCTGGTCCTCGCCGACGCTCTGGCCCGCACCGTTGTGGCACCGGCCGAACTGCCCATCGGCGTCGTCACCGCACTGATCGGCTCACCGGCATTCATCTGGATCCTGCGCTCCACCCGGTCGGTGCGGACGTGAGCGCACCCGCCTCAGCCGGGCTCGACGTGGCCGGGGTGGATGTCGACCTGGACCGCGCCCCGGTCGTGCGCGCGCTGTCCTTCGCCGTCCCCTCGGGCGGCTGGCCGGCGCTGATCGGCCCCGACGGCGCGGGCAAGTCGACGCTGCTCCGCGCCATCGCCGGTCTGCTCCCCCACCGCGGCACGGTCGTCGTCGGCGGCACCGACGTCGAGCGCCTGCGCGCCCGGGGAAGGGCCCGGCTGATCGCCTACGTGCCGCAGGCACCCGTACTGCCACCGGACATGACGGTCCAGGAGTATGTGCTGTTGGGGCGCACGCCCCACCTCGGCTACCTCGCGAGCCCCGGCGAACGGGACCGCAAGGCCACGGCGCGCACGCCGGCCGCGCTCGACCTCACCCACTAAGCCGCTCGCCGCCTGTCCGAGCTCTCCGGCGGCGAGCGGCAACGCGCCGCGCTGGCCCGGGCCCTGGCCCAGGAACCCCGGCTGCTGCTGCTCGACGAACCCACCTCCGCCCTCGACTTCGGACACCAGCAGCACGTTCTCGACCTGGTGGACGAACTGCGCAGCAGGCGGCGCCTGGCGGTGGTCACCACGCTGCACGACCTGACCACGGCCGCCCAGTACGCGGACCGGTTGGTCCTCCTCGACAAGGGACGCGTCGCGGCGGGCGGCACACCCGCCGAGGTCATCACCGAGGGCGTGGTAGCCCGTGTGTACGCGGCACGGGTGTCGGTGACCACGGGCACCGAGGGCCGTCCCGTGGTCACCCCGCTGCGCGGCCCCGGCGTCGTCGGCCTCCGACGCGGTTCAACTCACGCTGAGGCGAACCGCAACAGGTCGGCGTAGCGCAAGTTCATGCGTTTCTGCCCACGCGCACCGGAGCGTCCCCGAACGAAAGCAGCCTGCGCGACTCCGCCGCACCCCCCCGCGATCACATGCGCACTCAACGTCACCATCGTGCCACGGCGGCACAGGCCGGGGCAGCCGATCGGGCAACTCCCGGTACGGCTGTTACCCGGTGCGGCAGGGCCGGGAGAGGAGCGCCCCGGAGCCGTCGCGTCCACCGTGGCCCCCGGGGTGCGGATCCGGCGCGGCCGCAGGACGCTGAACCCATGGAACAGTCACCGCAGCATCCGCACATCGTGGTGCACGCCCCGGCGCTTGACGGATCCCGGCGGGTCACCGAGGGCGACGTGACCCTCGGGATCGCCTCCCACCTGGACGACGTCATCGAGATCCTGCGCCTGGCCGATCTGGACCGGATCGAGGTCGAGGAGAGCGACATCGTCGAGTGGCAGGGCGGCGGACCCGAGGACTGGCCGGGGTTGTCGGAGCACGAGATCGAGTGAGGGCGCCTACGCAAGCAGGCGTACTCCCTCTGCACAATGCTCAAATGAACCTCTGAACACCGGTCAGGGGGCTTCAACTACCCCTGGTCATGGGGAGATTCTCTGCACACGGGGCCCGCCGGCACGGGGGGCGGCGGGCCTCGCAGGGGGGTGCTGGCCGGGGGACCGCGGCCCGTGGGGGCGGGCCGCGGCGGTGCCGTTCTCCGTACGGAGGGCGCCGGGTGGGCGACAGACGGTCGTACCGGCCGCTCTGCTGAACAACCCTCCCAAGGACATCGTCGTCTTCGCGGGACCCCATGGCTTCCTGCACCAGACCGAAAGCCAGTCCGGGTACGTCTGGACGCCGTACGCGGGCGAACCGGACACCCCGGTGCCCGGGGTCGTGAACCGCCTTCAGATACCCGGATACTCGGGAGCGGGTTCCGACATCGTGGCCACGCCGTCGGCCGCCGGGTACCCACGGGGCCGCGGGCGACCGCGGCCCCGTCCGCGTTCGGAAGCGCGACTAGACGCTCTCCTCGAACTCCACGACCTCGCTGATGTCGTTGGTGGTCGACATGGAGATGTTGGTGACGCGCTCCAGGATCGCCTCGACGACCACGGGCACCCGGTACTCGGCGGCGAGCTTCTTGGCCTGTTCGAAGGCCGGGGCCAGGTCGTCGGGGTCCGTCACCCGGATCGCCTTGCAGCCGAGGCCCTCGGCGACCTTGACGTGGTCGACGCCGTAGACGCCCAGTTCGGGTGAGTTGATGTTCTCGAATTCCAGCTTGACCTGGAAGTCCATGTCGAAGGCCCGCTGTGCCTGGCGGATCAGGCCGAGGTAGGAGTTGTTCACCAGGACGTGGATGTACGGGATCCTGTGCTGGGCGCCGACCGCCAACTCCTCGATCATGAACTGGAAGTCGTAGTCACCGGACAGCGCGACCACGGACGCCTCCGGGTCCGCCTTCGCCACCCCCAGCGCGGCCGGGATCGTCCAGCCGAGGGGACCCGCCTGGCCGCAGTTGATCCAGTGCCGCGGGCGGTACACGTGCAGCATCTGGGCGCCGGCGATCTGGGAGAGGCCGATCGCCGTCACATACCGCGTCTCGGGGCCGAAGGCCTTGTTCATCTCCTCGTAGACGCGCTGCGGTTTGATCGGGATGTCGTCGAAGTGCGTACGGCGCTTCAGGCGGCCCTTCTTCTCCCGTGCGGCGGCGGCCCAGGCGGAACGGTCGGGGAGCCTGCCGGCCCGCCTCAGCTCCTCGGCCACCTCGACGAACAGCTCCAGGGCCGCCTTCGCGTCGGAGGCGATGCCGTAGTCGGGGGCGAAGATCCTGCCGATCTGGGTGGGTTCGATGTCGACGTGGACGAATGTCCGCCCGGCCGTGTAGACGTCGAGGCGCCCGGTGTGGCGGTTGGCCCAGCGGTTGCCGATGCCCAGGACGAAGTCGGACTCCAGGAAGGTCGCGTTGCCGTACCGGTGCGAGGTCTGCAGGCCGACCATGCCGGCGTGCAGCTCGTGGTCGTCGGGGATGGCTCCCCAGCCCATCAGGGTGGGGACGACCGGAGTGCCCGTCAGCTCCGCGAACTCAACGAGGAGTTCGGTTGCGTCGGCGTTGATGACGCCGCCTCCGGCGACGATCAGCGGGCGTTCGGAGGCGTTCAGCAGTGCGAGCGCCTTCTCGATCTGGGCGCGGGTCGCGGCGGGCCTGTAGACCGGCAGGGGCGCGTACGTCTCCGGGTCGAACTCGATCTCGGTGAGCTGGACGTCGACCGGCAGGTCGATCAGGACGGGCCCGGGGCGGCCGGAGCGCATCAGGTGGAACGCCTGCTGGAAGACGCCCGGCACCTGCGCGGCCTCCAGCACGGTGACAGCCATCTTCGTCACCGGCGCGGCGATCGACGCGATGTCGACGGCCTGGAAGTCCTCCTTGTGGAGCACCGCGGTCGGGGCCTGGCCGGTGATGCAGAGGATCGGGACCGAGTCGCCGGTCGCCGAGTAGAGCCCGGTGATCATGTCGGTGCCGGCCGGGCCGGAGGTTCCGATGCACACGCCGATGTTGCCGGGGTGGGTGCGGGTGTAGCCCTCCGCCATGTGGGACGCGCCCTCGACATGGCGGGCCAGGGTGTGGTGGATGCCGCCGGACGCTTTCAGGGCGGCGTAGAAGGGGTTGATCGCCGCGCCCGGAACCCCGAACGCGTCCCGGACGCCCTCACGTTTGAGGATCTCGACTGCCGCGCGGGCAGCGGTCATACGAGCCATGGAGTACTCCTGCTTCGACTGTCGGACTCGCGCTCCCGTCGCGCCTCGCGGTGAGCACCGATGCGCCTTTCGGCTTCTTCTTTCCGTAATACGGAATATTGTTTCTGCTATCTGGAAGCAATGTAGGCATGACAGAGGAAGCCGTCAAGAGCCGGCCCTTCAGGTGTGCGCGATCGCCGAAGTCGGGGACACGTGGGCATCCGCGGACGCACCATGGGAGCCATGCCCGAGAGCGTGCCGGTGTCCTGTCCGGTCTGCCGGCGCGAGCACGTCTACGCCGCGCCGTCGTATCCGTGCGTGTGCGGCGCGCCCGTCGCCCCGCCGCTGAACCGCCTCTCGCGGCCGTCCGTGGTCACCCACCGCACCTGGGACGACGGCTGGGTCGCGATCCGCTGCGGGAGTTGCGGCCGTGAGAGTCAGTGGCCCTGCCCGGAGCTGGACTGCCCGTGCGGGACGATCCTCCGTGTCCCGGTGAGCGGGGCCCCGGTGAGCGGGGCGCCACGCCCCGGTTCCACCGGGGACGGCGCGGGCGGTCGGCGTGCGCCAAGTCCCGTCTTCCAGCCCGTCACCATCCACACGGCCGCCGACGCCATCGGCGCAGCCGCGCTCTGGCTGCGCCGGCTCGGCCACCACGACGTCCGGCGCGCCCAGGAGCGTCCGCTCAGCGGGGTCCTGCTCACGGCGGAGGGGATGCGGGCGCTGGTGGAGCCGACGGTGCGTCCGGCGTCACTGCGGGACGTGGAGTGCCTGTGGCTCACCGCCCTGTCGGAGTCCGCACGCTGCGTGTGCTTCTCACTGGCGGGATACGCCGACGCCGCCCGTGCCGCCGCCGACCGCCTCGGCGTCCCGCTCTTCGTCCTCGACCTCACCGGCACGCCCCAGCCGGTGAACAGGCAGGCCGAGGATCTGGCCGCCGGCCTGGCCTGAACGATCCCTCGCCCTACGCCGGTTCCGCGAACCTCTCCCGCAGCTCGATCTTGCGGACCTTCCCCGAGACCGTCATCGGGAAGGCGTCCAGGATCTGCAGCCGGCTCGGGATCTTGTAGCGGGCGAGCTGCCCCTCGCAGAAGGCCCGCAGCTCCTCGAGGGTCGGCGGGTCGGCCGGGTCGCGGGGGATCGCGCAGGCCAGGACCTCCTCGCCGTACCGCTCGTGCGGGACCCCGACCACCTGCACGTCGGCGATCTTCGGATGCGCGTACAGGAACTCCTCGATCTCACGCGGGTAGATGTTCTCGCCCCCGCGGATGATCATGTCCTTGATGCGGCCGACGATCTCGACGTACCCGTCCTCGCGCATCATGGCGAGGTCGCCGGTGTGCATCCAGCGGCCGGGGTCGACGGCCTCCGCGGTCTTCTCCGGCTCGTTCCAGTAGCCGAGCATCACGCTGTAGCCGCGGGTGCACAACTCGCCCGCCGCACCGCGCGGCAGGGTCACCCCGGTCGCCGGATCGACGATCTTGACCTCGATGTGCGGGAGGACCCGGCCCACCGTGCCCGTGCGGTGCTCCAGGTCGTCGTCCATCCGGGTCTGCAGCGAGACCGGGGAGGTCTCCGTCATGCCGTAGCAGATGGACACCTGCTCCATGTGCATCTCGCCGACCACCCGCTTCATCACCTCCACCGGGCACGGCGAACCCGCCATGATGCCGGTCCTGAGGGACGACAGGTCGTACTCCGCGAAGCCGGGCAGGTTGAGCTCGGCGATGAACATCGTCGGCACGCCGTACAGGGAGGTGCAGCGCTCCTGCCGGACGGCCTCGAGGGTGGCCCGGGGTTCGAAGGACGGCGCCGGGATGACGATGCAGGCCCCGTGGGAGGTGGCGCCCAGGTTGCCCATCACCATGCCGAAGCAGTGGTAGAACGGCACCGGCAGACACACCCGGTCCTGCTCCGTGTAGCCGATCGTACGGCCCACCCAGTAGCCGTTGTTGAGGATGTTGTGGTGGGAGAGGGTGGCACCCTTGGGGAAGCCGGTGGTGCCCGAGGTGTACTGGATGTTGACCGGGTCGTCGCAGCTCAACTCGCCTGCGAGGGACGCCAGTCGGGCGTACGGGACCGACGCCGCGGCCCCCGTGAGCGCGTCCCAGGTGGGGTCGCCGATGTAGACGGTCTCGCGCAACTCCGGGCAGCTGCTGCGCACTTGGTCGACCAGGGCCCGGTAGTCGCTCGTCTTGTGGGCGAGGGAGGCGACCAAGAGCGAGATCCCGGCCTGCTTCAGCACGTACTGGAGCTCGTGGGCGCGGTAGGCGGGGTTGATGTTCACCATGATCGCGCCGATCCGCGCGGTGGCGTACTGCACCAGCACCCACTCGGGGCAGTTGACCGCCCAGATGCCGACCCGGTCGCCCTTGCGCACGCCCTTGGCGAGCAGCCCGAGCGCCACCTCGTCGACCGCGGCGCCGAACTCGGCGTAGGTCCAGCGCCTTCCGGACGGCACGTCGACCAGGGCCTCGCGGTCGGGGTACGCGGCGATCGCGCGGTCGAGGTTGGCGCCGATGGTGTCGCCGAGGAGCGGCGTCGTGCTGGTCCCGTGGGTGTAGGACAGCGCGGTCACCGGAAGTCCTCCTCGCGGTACTCGTTCCGCGAGCCCGCGGCCGTGGCCTCGCGCAGCTCGATGCGGCGGATCTTGCCGGAGACGGTCTTGGGCAGGTCCCCGAACTCCAGGCGGCGGATGCGCTTGTAGGGGGCGAGCGCCTCGCGGGAGTGCTCGAAGAGGACCTTCGCGGTGTCCGGGCCGGGCTCCCAGCCCGCGGCGAGCACCACGTACGCCTTCGGGACGGAGAGGCGCAGTTCGTCCGGCGCCGGTACGACGGCCGCCTCGGCCACCGCTTCGTGCTCCAGGAGCGCGCTCTCCAGCTCGAAGGGGGAGATCTTGTAGTCGGAGGCCTTGAAGACGTCGTCGGCCCGCCCGACGTAGGTGATGTAGCCGTCCGCGTCCCGGGACCCGATGTCGCCGGTGCGGTAGTAGCCGCCCGCCATGGCCTCGGCCGTACGGTCGGGGTCGCCGTGGTAACCGGTCATCACGCCGACAGGCCGTACGGACAGGTCGAGCGCGATCTCGCCCTCGTCCGCGCCCGGCGCGCCGCTCACCGGATCCAGCAGCTCCACGCGGAAGCCGGGGCTCGGCCGCCCCATGGAGCCCGTCTTCAGAGGCTGGCCCGGGCTGTTGGAGACCTGCACGGCCGTCTCGGTCTGCCCGAAGCCGTCCCGGATGGTCACCCCCCAGGCCCTGCGCACCTGCTCGATCACCTCGGGGTTCAGCGGCTCCCCGGCGGCGACCGCCTCGCGCGGCGGGGTGGCGAGCTGGGTGAGGTCGGCCTGGATCAGCATGCGCCACACGGTCGGCGGCGCGCAGAACGTCGTCACGCCCACGCGGTCCATCTCCGCCATCAGCCGGGCCGCGTCGAAGCGTGTGTAGTTGTGGATGAACACGGTCGCCTCCGCGTTCCACGGGGCGAACAGGTTGGACCAGGCGTGCTTGGCCCAACCCGGCGAGGAGATGTTCAGGTGGACGTCCCCGGGCTTGAGGCCGATCCAGTACATCGTCGCCAGATGACCGATCGGGTACGACACATGGGTGTGCTCGACCAGTTTGGGCCGGGCGGTGGTGCCCGAGGTGAAGTAGAGCATCAGCGGGTCGTCGGCGTGGGTCGGCCCGTCCGGCTCGAAGCGCGCGTCGGCCGCGTACGCGTCCTCGTAGGCCCGCCAGCCCTCCGGCGCGCCGCCGACCGCGATCCGGGTGTAGTCGCCCGGCACCTCGGCGAACTTGTCCGTGTCCTCGGCTCGCACGATCACCTGCCGGACCCGTCCTCGGTCGACACGGTCGCGCAGGTCCGCGGGGCCGAGCAGCGGGGTGGCCGGAATGACGACCGCACGCAGCTTCATCGCCGCCAGCGCGGTCTCCCACAGCTCGGTCTGGTTGCCCAGCATGACCAGGATGCGGTCCTCCGCGCGCACGCCCCGCTCCCGGAGCCAGCCGGCCACCCGGTTCGAGCGCTCGGACATCTCGGCGAAGGTGAGGCGTTCCTCGGAGCCGTCCTCCTCCACGATGTGCAGTGCCGTGCGGTCGTTGCCGTCCGCGATGACGTCGAACCAGTCGAGCGCCCAGTTGAAGTACGCCGGGCGCGGCCAGCGGAAGCCCTCGTACGCCGTCGCGTAGTCCTCCCGGTTAGCCAGCAGGAAGTCCCGCGCGGTCCGGAACGCGTCCGTCGCGTCGGTGTTCGCCGTCATGTGTCCTCCTCATTGCCGGACAGCCATCTCACATCGTGTAATCGGTGACGCAGGTCTCACCACCCCCGAACGGGGGGTGCGCCGCGACGGAGGGGCGAGCACGTGGCAGTTGACGCAGCCGAGACGGTTCAGGTGCGCAGCGCGCTGGTGCGGCTGCGGCGGGTCACGGGGCTTCCGGTCGCCTTCGGCGGACTGGTGGAGTCCGGGCGGCCGCAGATACGCATCAGCGAACTGAGCGGCACCGCGACGACGGCGCTCAGCTCCCTCGCCGTCGTCTCCGGCAGCGGCCTGGGTGGCAAGGTGACGGCGCTGGCCCGGCCGTGCGCGGTGACCGACTACTCGGCGTCCCGGCAGATCAGCCACGAGTACGACGCGGCGGTGGCGACGGAGGGCCTGAGGTCCGTCCTCGCGGTACCGGTCGTCGTACGGCGCCGGGTGCGCGGGGTGCTCTACGGCGCCCTGCGGACGGCGCAGCCGCTGGGCGACCGCACGCTGAGCGCGGCCGTGGAGGCGGCGCGGGACGTGGAGCAGGCGCTGGTCGCCCGGGACGAGGCGCGCAGCCTGCTGACGGCGGTGCGGGAGCCCTCCGGCCCGGCCGGGGCGGCCTGGGAGCAGGTGCGGGAGGCGCACGGCGCGCTGCGGGCGCTCGCCCAGCGGGTGGAGGACGTGGCGCTGCGGGCGGAGCTCCTGGATGTGTGCGGTCGGCTGGCCGGGGCGGCCTCCCCGGGATCAGCGGTGGGGAACGTGGGGCTGTCCCCGCGGGAGGTGGACGTCCTGGCGTGTGTGGCGGTCGGGTCGACCAACGCGGCGGCCGCCGAGCGGCTGGGGCTGCGCCCGGAGACAGTGAAGGGGTATCTGCGGTCGGCGATGCGGAAACTCGGCGCGCACAGCAGATGGGAGGCGGTGGTGGCGGCGCGGCGGGCCGGGCTGCTCCCGTAGACCTGTAGTTTCCGATTCATTCGGTAGTCCGATGAATTCCCTTGTGTCACCGCTTGTTGTTTCCCTCACCATGCCGCCGTCCGAATTTTCAATGGCAGGACGCCTAATATTGGCCAGGACACGACACCCGGAGGGGAGCGGCACCGTGCGACGGGACTTCAGGGAGCCTGCGAGACCCCACCATGACCTGGTCATCGGCCGGGAAGAGCTGTGCACAGCGGCGCGCCGGCAGCTCGCCGACGGGGGAAGTGTGCTGCTGCACGGCCCCGCCGGAATAGGAAAGTCGACGGTCCTGCGGACGCTGGCCGCGGAATACGGCGAAACGGTGCGCACCGTGTTGCGCTGCTCGGCGACCGAGTCCGAATCCCATCTACCCTTCCTGGCCCTGGCCGACCTGCTCGGGCTCGTCATGGACGAGGTAGCCGACCGGCTTCCCGCCCCCCAGCGCACCGCCCTGGAGTCCGCGCTCACCGGCCGCGGCGAGTCCACGCTGCAACGGGACGGACTCGCGCTTCGGCTCGCCGTGCTCTCCACCCTCCGTGCGCTGGCCACCCGCGGTCCCGTGCTGATCGTCGCCGACGACCTGCAGTGGCTGGATCCGGCCAGCACCGAACTCCTCGGCTTCGCCGCGCGGCGCCTCGGCGGCACACCGGTGCAGATGCTGTGCGCGGTGCGCACCCGCGCCGAACAGGGCCAGGAGTACGACCGCTATCTGAGCACGTCCCCGCCGGACACCCTCGCCCTCCAGGTGGGCCCGCTCTCGCGCGCCCGGATCGCCACGCTCCTCGACCACCGCGGCTACACGGGACTGCCCCGCTCCACCGTGCGGGACATCCACCGCACCAGCGGCGGCAACCCGCTGTTCGCTCTGGAGCTCGGCCGCGCACTCGCCGAGAGCCCGACTCCGCCGAGGCCCGGTGAGACGCTGCCCGTGCCGACCTCGCTCAGGACCCTGGTGCTCAACCGGCTGGAGGCGCTGTCCGACGAGGCCCGCCGCACCCTGCTCGTGGCGAGCGCAGGAGCCCGGCCCACACTGGCCCTGCTGCGCGCGGCGGGCCGGGACAACGCGGAGGCGGAGACCGCGCAGGCCGCCGCGCTCGGGCTGCTGGTGACGGAGCGGGAGGCACCGGGCGTACGGTTCGCGCATCCGCTGATTTCGGCCGCGCTGTACGCGCAGGCGAGCGCCCAGGAGCGGCGCGCCGTGCACGCGGCGCTGTCGACGGCGGCCTCCGACCCGATCGAGCGGGCCCGGCACCTGGCGCTGGCGACCACCGGCACGGATCCGCGGGTGGCGCAGCGGCTCGCCGAGGCCGCGTCCGCCGCCCGGGACCGTGGCGCGCCCTCGGTGGCGGCGGGGCTCGGGCTGCTCGCCGCCCGGCACACCCCTGCGGACGCGGTGCCGGGGCCCGACGAGCGGCGGTTGCAGGCGGCCGAGGACGCGCTGACCGCCGGGGAGACCGACCTCGCCCGGGACGTCGCCCGCGAGGTGCTGGCCCACGCGACGGAACCGACGGACAGGGTACGGGCCTGGATGGTGGTGATCGACGCCGCCGGGCACGCGATGGCCGAGGTCGACGCGGTCTTCCCGCAGGCGCTGTCGGACGCGGGCGACGACCCCCGGCTGCTCACCCTGGTGCACTACCAGCTCGCCTGGCGGGCGCTGCTGGTGGAGGGCGACTTCGCCCGGGCCCGGCAGGAGGGCGCCCTCGCCGCGGAGCTGGCGGCGCGGGCCGGTGACCGGCGCAACGAGCTGCTGGCCCTCGCCTTCCAGGCGCAGGCCGAGACCCTGATGGGGCACCCGGACGCACCGCGCACCATCAAGCGGGCGATGAGGGAACCGCAGGACGCGCGGGTGGCGTGCGACCACAACGGCGTCGGCGCCGTGCGGTTCCGCTGGCTGATCATGAGCGACCAGCTCTCCGAGGCGCGCAAGACGGTCAGCGCGCTGCTGAGCGAGGTGCGGCGGCGCGGCATGGTCGAGGCCGAGGTGCACTTCCTGCGCGGGCTCGCCGAGACCGAACTGCGGGCCGGACACTGCGGGCGGGCCCTCGACCTCGCGCGGGAGAGCCTCAGGCTGGCGCGGGACACCGGGATCGGGGAGGCCGCCAGCGCCATGCTCACCTCGCTGGCGGAGGCGGCGGGAGGCGAGGCGGAGCGGGCGCTGACGCTGGCCCAGGAGGCCGTGGGCCGGGCCGAGGAGGACGGCGACGTGATCTACCTGTCGCGGGCACTGGCCGCGCTGGGGCACGCCCAGCTGGTGGCCGGGGACTCGGCGGGGAGCGTGCGGTCCCTGCGCCGGGTGAGGGAGCTGGAGGAGGGGCTCGGGGTCACCGATCCGGCTCGGGGCCGCTGGCACGGCGACCTCGCGGAGGCGCTCGTACGCGTCGAGGAGCCGGCCGAGGCGCAGGACGTCATCGACGCCGCCCGCGCCCACGCGCTCAGACTCCGGCGGGAGAGCGTGCTCGCGGTGCTGGACCGGGCGGAGGCCCTGGTCCGGGCGGCACGTGGCGAAGTGGACGCGGCGGAACGTCAGTTGACGGCGGCCCGGGGCCGGCTCGCGAAGCTCGGCTACGGCCTCGAGGAGGCCCGGGCGGCCTATGCGCTGGCGGGACTGCGCGCCGGGCGGTCGGGACCGGCGTCGTACGACGAGTCGACCCGTCTCTTCCGCCGTTGCCGGGCGATGCCGTGGCTGCGCCTGGTGGAGACGGCCACGGTCACGGACCCGGCGAGGTCGGAGACTCATCCGACGGGGCCGGCGCCGGTCGCGGCGGCCGCCCTGGACAGCCTGGCCGCGACGGAACGGCAGGTCGCCGCGCTGGTCATGGAGGGGGCGACGAACCGGGAGATCGCAGCCCGGCTGTTCATCAGCGTCAAGACCGTGGAGGCCACGCTGACCCGGGTCTACCGCAAGCTGGGCATCCGGTCACGGGTGGACATCGTGCGTCTGGCGGCCGGGCACCGCGCGGGCTGAACCAGCGCAGACGGCACGCCCGTCGACCGGTTCCCGCGCGTGGACCGAGGGTTTTCCCTGCCCAACTCGCCTAGGGCGTTCCCTCATTGGGAGGGAGCCACTCCGGCTTCTAGCGTAAAGGCGTGCCGCTCGCCGGGCACACCGGGGCCGGTCCCCACTCGCGCGAACCCCCCACCGGCAACCCCACGAGGAGATCCATGTCCGGGCCGAAACGCGTCAGAAAGGCCGCCGCTGCCGCCGTGGCGACCGCTGCCGCCGCCACGGGCACGGCCGCCCTCAACCGGCAGGCCGGCCCCGCCCGGCTGCTCGGCGGTCTCCCGCTCCGGGGCCGCTAGGGCCTGCCTTCCGATGGACCCTTCCTT